>JAYOMW010000024.1:7300-11386 GCA_038121045.1 Opitutia bacterium | reverse complement strand
CTCTCCAATTCAAAACCCAAACAGCCTCCATTATGCTCTTCAAAAAGGTATATCTCATCCCTCTTACTTGCGTCTTTTCATTTTTGGCGCCCTTTTGCGTTCAAGCGAAGGACGACAAGAAAACTTCTTCCTTCCCGAATGCCCGTTTTCTTAGGATAACGGTCCCCGGTGACAACAAGATCCTGACTCTAAACGAGGTTGAAATCTACAGTGCGGGGAAGAACGTAGCCCGTGCGGGAAAAGCAAAACAATCCAGCACCGCGCACGGAGGAGTGGCCGAGAGGGCAATCGACGGGAACAAGAACCCGGACTACAACGCAGGAGGACAGACCCACACGGATGGGTTCGGATCCATCGCTCCATGGTGGGAGGTCGACTTGGGCAAAAGCGTGCCGGTCGAAAAAATCGAGGTGTACAACCGCAAGGGTTTTGAATCTCGTCTCAATGGGTTCACCGTAACCCTCATGGACGTTCTCAGGGAGCCGGTTTTCGAGACAAAGAAGATTCGGGGAGCCGAACGCATTGTGATCAACCTGAAAAACAAGGTCGACGTCAGCTACGTCACCTTCTCGGGCAAGAAGGAAAAGCCACCGGCGACCGGCTCACCCGTTGCCGATGTCGAAGTTCCCCAAGGCTACCGCGATCCATCGCCCTTTACTTTTAAAAAAGGAGACACAGTGGCCATCTTGGGCAACGGATTGGCGGACCGCATGCAGCACGATGGATGGACCGAAACTCTCCTCCAGAGCGAATTGAAGGGTCAGGAAATATCCTTTCGCAACATGAGCTTGTCCGGGGACCGACCCGACAAGTATCCCAGAAGCAAGGGTTTCACTCCGATGGGCCAATACCTGCAGCACGTCAAAGCGGATGTGATCTTCGCCATGTTCGGATACAACGAATCTTTCTCGGGCCCGCAGGCCGCCGACAGCCACAAGAAACTGTTGATCGATTTCGTTGCCAAGCTCAGAAGCTACAAGCCAAACGGAGAGGAGTTCCCTCGTATCGTCTTGTTCAGCCCGATTGCCTTCGAGGATCTGAAAGACCGCAACCTACCCCGGGGCAAAGCGCACAATAAAAACCTCTCCGCTTTCGCCAAGGCCACCAAGGATGCCGCCCGAGAAGCGGGCGTGGCTTACGTCGACTTGTTCGAACCGAGCTTGAAACTATACGATCAAGAAAAGCAACCTTTGACGATCAACGGAGTGCACCTCAACGAATTGGGAAACAAGAAGATCGGAGAGGTCATTGCCCAAGCCCTGCTGAAAAAACAAATCATCGCCACGACCGCTCATGAAAAATTGAGAGAAGCCGTATTGGACAAAAACTGGCATTGGCACAACCGCTACCGGGCAACCGACGGAAATGACGTATGGGGCGGACGTTCCAATTTGCGCTTCGTCGACGATCAGTCCAATGCCGAGGTCCTTCAACACGAATTGGTGATGCTCGACGTCATGACCGCCAACCGGGACAAGCTCGTTTGGGCCACCGCTCAGGGCAAAAAGCACAAAGTCGACGACTCCAACGTTCCTGCTCCGATCAAGGTCATTTCGAACGTCGGCGGTCGAAGCAGGAGCTCGAATGCGGGCAAGGAAGGCACGACCACTTACCTCAGCCCCGAAGAGAGCGGAAAACGCATGGCGGTTCGCAAAGGATTCCAAGTCAATCTCTTCGCCGACGAGCTTCAATTCCCCGAACTGATCAACCCCGTTCAAATGCAAGTGGACTCCAAGGGCAGGCTCTGGGCCGCCGCTTGGCCCACCTACCCGAAATGGGAACCACTCAAAGAAATGAACGACGCCCTCCTTATTCTGCCCGATGAGGACCGGGACGGCAAAGCCGATCGCGTGATCGAGTTCGCCAGAGTCCATTGCCCGCTCGGTTTTGAATTCTGGAACGGGGGCGTGCTGGTCACCTCGGGCCCTGACCTCATTTTCCTACGGGACAACGACGGAGACGACAAAGCCGACGAGCGCTACGTCATCTTCCAGGGCCTCGGAACCTCCGACACCCACCATGCCGCCAACAACCTGATTTTCGGCCCCGATGGAGGAATTTATTGGCAAAGCGGGATCTTTCTCCAGCACAACCACGAACACCCTTGGGGACCTTCTTTGGCCACTGGTTCTTCGGCCATGTACCGGTTCGACCCTCGTCGCCACACCATCGCCTTGCACGGAGGCAACAGCCCCAACCCACACGGAATCGCTTTTGATTACTGGGGATACCATTATGCAACGGATGGAACGGGGGGGCGCTCCTACCAAGTACGCCCCGATGGGAAAGGGTGGAAAATGCATACTCTCCTCAACAAGGAGGTCCGCCCCGTGCCGGCCTGCGAAATTCTTTCGAGCGAGAACTTCCCCGAAGAGATGCAGGGCGATTTCCTAATCTGCAATTCGATCGGTTTCCTCGGTATCAAACAATACAAGTTGCATCGCGACGGTTTCGAGAAGACAAAGACGGTGGGACGCGGCAAGGATGCCAAGAATGTCGTTGAGAAAACCAAAGTCGGAGAAGTATGGGGCACCCCGAACGGGGAAAGATTGAAAGTCACCAAGACTCTGGCCAACGGAAACAAGCAGGACGAAGAGTCCGACGGCTTTTTCTTGAGTGGCGACAAGAACTTCAGACCGACCGACGCCATTTTCGGTGAAGACGGAGCCCTCTACGTATCCGACTGGCAAAACATAATCATCGGGCACATGCAACACAACGTCCGAGACCCGAACCGCGATCATAAGCACGGACGCATCTTCCGCGTAAGCTACACGCAGAAGCCTCTCCAGAAAAAAGTCGCGATCCAAGGACAACCCGTTGAGAAATTACTCGAAAACCTCAAACACCCGGTCGACGGTATCCGTCATCGCACCCGCGTCGAATTGAGCGGACGCAATTCCAACGAAGTCATCGCCGCAACCCAGAAGTGGATCAAGCAGTTCGACCCCAAAAAGAAAGAGGACTCTCACCATCTTTTAGAAGCGCTTTGGGTACACCAACAGCACAACCGCCGAAACGGCCGCCTGCTCAACGACTTGCTCAAGTCTCCCGAGCCACACGCACGGATGGCTGCCCTCACGGTTCAGCATCATTGGTACAATGCGGATCCGACCAAAGGATCTCAAGTGATCGAGGAGGAAGTCACGGAAGTCGTCCAAAAATCGGGCATCCTTTCCGATACGCCTCAATTGACCACGGTTCGCATCGGTACGGTGGTGGAAAAAATGAAGTACGACCTGAACGAATTCACGGTCAAACCGGGCAAGAAGATCAAGCTGATTTTCGCCAACCCCGACTTCATGCCTCACAACCTTGTCTTCACCAAGCCGAACAAGGCCGACTCCGTAGCCCAACAAGCGCTGACCCTCGGGGCCAAGGGTTTTGCCATGGCCTTCGTTCCCGAAAGTCCCGACGTACTTTGGGCAACCAAACTCGTGGACAATGGCAAGGAGGAAGAACTGACCTTTACCTCCCCTGAAAAAACCGGCGACTATCCTTACGTCTGCACCTTTCCGGGTCATCATATCCTGATGCGCGGAGTGATGAAAGTCCGCTAGGTTTACGATAAGCTCAAAGACAATCCTCCTTTCGCCTTCGGGTGAAACCGGAGGTCAAGCCCGTTCCCCAATACCCCCAACGACCATGATGATTCGCTCTCTTCTCTCGCTGCTCGTCCTGAGTGGTTTTCTTCACGCCAACAGCAACAAGCTTCCCAACGTCGTCTTCGTACTCGCCGACGACTTGGGAATCGGAGACATCTCCCCGACCAACCCCGACTGCAAGATCAAGACGCCCCACTTGCAAAAGATGGCCGACGAAGGAATTACCTTCATGGATGCTCATTCTTCCAGCGCCGTTTGCACGCCCACCCGGTACGGCGTTCTGACCGGACGCTACAATTGGCGATCCCGCTTGGCCCGTGGCGTCCTGAGCGGAACGAGCAATCACTTGATCCCCGCAGAGAGAGCAACGGTCGCCCACCTTCTCAAAAAGGCCGGATACCACACTCAGATGATCGGAAAGTGGCACTTGGGCTGGGACTGGGCCCGCGTAGACAAAAAGGAAGGCAAATGGCAAAACATC
>JAYOMW010000024.1:0-7290 GCA_038121045.1 Opitutia bacterium | reverse complement strand
CTCCATGATCGGCAAGTGGCATCTCGGATGGGACTGGCACAAGGACGGCAAGAAAATCGATTTCACCAAACCCGTGCTGAATGGGCCGGACATCAATGGCTTCGACCGCTACTACGGCCATTGCGGATCGCTCGACATGCCGCCCTACGTCTGGGTGGATACCGGCAAGGTCACGGCCGTCCCCGACCGCCAGGAAGGCGTCAACCGCAACGAGGATCCCTACGGTTGGTACCGCAACGGACCCATCGGATCGGACTTTCGCATCGACGAGGTTCTGCCCCATCTCTTCGAAAAAAGCATCGCCTACGTCAAGGAACGGGCCAAGACCCAAAAACCCTTCTTTCTCTACCTGCCGCTGCCTGCTCCGCATACCCCGATCGTGCCCGTACCGCCCTACGAAGGAGCCAGCAAGATGAACCCCTACGCGGACTTCGTGATGCAGACGGACGGGCACATGGGCGAACTCATGGCCGCGATCAAGGAGGCAGGCATAGACGACAATACCCTCGTTTTTTTCACTAGCGACAACGGATGTTCCCCCGAAGGAAATTTCGCCAAACTCAAGGAATTCGGTCACGACCCAAGCGCCGGGTACCGGGGTCACAAGGCGGACGTCTACGAGGGAGGACATCGCGTACCTTTCGTAGCACGATGGCCAAAAGGCATCAAAGCGGGCCAGAAGACCAACGCCCTTGCCTGCCTGACCGATCTGTACGATACCATGCGGGAGATTACCGGTCAGCCCAAGAAGGACAACGGGGGGGAAGACTCCTTTAGCCTGCTGCCTGCCTTCAAGGGCAAAGGCAAGACCTCCCGATCCACCCTCGTTAGCCACTCCATCGGGGGCTCCTTCTCCATGCGACAAGGCGATTGGAAATTGTGCCTTTCGGCAGGCAGCGGAGGCTGGAGCGCCCCGCGCGAAGGAGACGCAAAGAAAAAGAAACTTCCTCCCATGCAACTCTTCAACCTCAAGGACGACCGGGGGGAGCGCAAGAACCTGCTTTCCGAAAAGCGGTCCAAAGCAAACGAGCTTATCCATCTTTTGCACGGAGAAGTCGAACGGGGACGGAGTTCTCCCGGCAACCCGGTTTCCAACGACCGCAAGGTCACCTTTCTACCCCCGGGCGTGGAAATGCCCAAAGGCAAGTAGCCTCCGTCATTGACCCTACCCCCCTTCGACATGAACAATCTTTTCCCAGCAGCCCTCATCCCATTTTTCGCGCTTGCCTTCATTCCAAGTTTGGAGGCCGAGACATGGAGGCTTGAATCTCCTGCCGATTGGAAAAAATCAATCGAATCCAGCCAAGGCCTGACCATTGACAAAGGGGTTGCATCCCCCACCGCCAAAACGGGTTCCCTTCGAACCAAATTAAAGAGTTTTAAGGAGAAGCGCTCGGCCAAGTCCCTCACCATCGAACAGTCTTCCCTCTGGCAAAATTGGGAAGCAAAGCCCCGCATCGGTCCAAAGAACATGGGCGATGCACCCGTCTTCCTGACCATGGGCCCCGGGGACTACTGGATGTTCGGCAGGTACCGCGGCATGCCCAAGAAGAAAGGACAGAAACCCTTTGAAGCGAAGGACGCCAAATTGGATGGTTTCGACGTCCCCTTGAAAACCACCCCCCTTCCCAACCAGTTCAACGCGCCGGGTGGACTGGTCAAGGGTCAGGGCGGATATCATGCTTGGCAAAGCAAGGACATGGTCCACTGGGTACACCATGGATGCGTCACCCCCGGGTTCGCCAAATGGGTGACCACGGCCGAGCAAGTGGACGGCAAAACCTATATCTATTATGATTTCCCCAATGACCAGGACCCTCATTTGTTCATCGACGAGGACTTGACCGACGGGAAACCAGGCAAGAACATGGGCATCGCCCTCAACGATCCCTCTCACGGCTCGGACTGCGCCGTCATCCGCGATATCAATGGTAAATTCCACATCATCTTCGAGGATTGGAGCCCGATCAATGCCCGCAAGCATTCGTGGGACTCTCCCCTCGCCGGCCATGCCGTCAGCGCCAACGGGATCGACGGGTACTCCATCGTTGCTCCCGCCGTGGACGAGCGTACCAAGCCCACCGGCAAGATGGCCGAATACCTTCACCCTCACTGGAAGGGGGAGGATCCCAAGCGTTTCAAGAGCAACGTCGCCAAATATGAGATCCACGAACCCGAGCAGGACGCCTACGGAGACTGGGCGGCCATTTCCATAGGCGGGCAGTACTACCTCTTTTGCGACTTTCACCCCGCTCACAAGGGGATCCGGATCGCGTGGTTCACTTCTTCGAGTATCAACAAACCGTTTTCCTTCTGCGGAGAGATCGGCAAGGGGCACCCCGATCCCGACATCGGATTCGCCGAGGGACGATTCTATCTCGTCACCCAAACCGCCAACGATTACGTGAGCCCCGGTCCTTGGGTTGAGAAGGTAGAAGCCAGGGTAGGCGTCGATACGGACAAGGATGGCAAAGTCAACCAATGGACCAAGTGGCAGGAGACCAAAGAAACCTATGATTACGTCAAGGGCTTCTCCAAGCAGGTCGCCAAAACACCCGCCAAGCTCGATCTCTCGGATTTGCCCGAAGGCTTCGGCTTCCAAGTCGAACTGAGGCTGACCGATACCACGACCAATGCCTCCAAGCCACTGATCGAAGCCCTTGAGCTTACCTTCCAGTAGCGAATGAACAAAAACCTGCCCATCTTCTGCATTACCCTTGGTTTTACGGTGGCAGCAGCCGGCAAGCCCAACGTCATCCTGATCAACGCGGACGACTTGGGCTACGGCGATCTCAGTTGCTACGGAGCCACCAAAGTAAAGACCCCGAACATCGACCGCTTGGCCAAAGAGGGGATGCGCTTGACCGATGCCCATTCCCCATCCGCCGTTTGCTCTCCCTCCCGCTACGGCTTGCTGACCGGCCAATACCCGATTCGCAAGAACTTCTGGGGCCCCACGCCCTTCACCCAGGAATTGACCGTCGATCTGAAACAACCCACTTTAGCCAGCGTACTCAAATCCGCCGGCTATGCCACTTCGGTCATCGGCAAATGGCACTTGGGCTTCGGCAAGGGACCGACCGACTGGAACAAACCTCTCAAGCCCGGACCCTTGGAAGTCGGGTTCGATTACTACTTCGGGATGCCTACGGTGAATAGCGGTCCGCCTTTCGTTTACGTCGAAAACCATGGGGTCGTGGACTACGAACCTGAGGATCCATTCGTTCGGGGCAAGCAATCCGTCACCCAAAGGTGGCCAGAGAAAGGGGGCTACGGAGCCATTGGCGGAGCCAAGAAAGCCCACTTGCGCTACCGGGACGAGTACGTCGGTACGACTTTCGCCGAGAAAGCGGTCGAGTGGATCGCCACCCACCAAAAGAAAGAAAAGGAGCAACCCTTCTTCCTGTACTTGGCGACCACCAACATTCATCACCCCTTCACCCCCCATCCCAAGTTCAAGGGTACAAGTGAGTGCGGCCCCTACGGAGATTTCATCCATGAACTCGACTGGATCGTGGGAGAAGTACTCAAGACCTTGGATGAGCTCAAGATCGCGGACAATACGCTCGTCATCTTTACGAGCGACAACGGAGGCATGCTCAACGTTACCGGGCAAAAAGCATGGAAAGCGGGACACCGCTTGAACGGCAAACTGCTCGGCTTCAAGTTCGGAGCCTGGGAAGGAGGACACCGGGTGCCTTTCCTCGCTCGTTGGCCTGCCAAAATTCCGGCCGGCAAGGAATCGGACGCCCTGATCAGCCAAATAGATTTGCTTCCCACCTTCGCCGCCCTTGCGAATGCAAACTTACCTGAGGACGCGGTAATCGACGGAGTCAACCAATTGCCCCTTCTGACCGGCAAAAGCAAGAAGTCCCAACGGGAACTGTTGGTAATCTCCCCCAACAGCCCCAAGCACCTGATGATCCGAAAAGACAATTGGGTCTATATTCCTGCACAGGACGAAGGTGGCTTTCAAGGCAAGGATATCGGCGATCACTTGCTGGCCGGGGCTGCTGCCCAAAAATTGACCCAACTGGTCAACAGCGACGTAACCGAAGCCAAAATCAAGGAAGACGCCCCACCCGCCCAGCTCTACGACTTGAAAACCGACCCCTATCAGACAAGCAACGTCCACAACGAACGCCCCGAGGTGGTCGCCGAGCTTTCTTCCCTTCTGGAGAAATGGAGAAAGGCGATTCCCAATTCTCCACGACTGGGATGGATCAACCTCAAGCAAGGCGGACAACCCTCTCCAAAAAAAGAAAAAAGCAAGTCCGACCCAGCTCCCAAGATACCCGCTGGAACTAGCAAACGAAGCGTTTCCCTGGACTTCGAGTCAGGCAAGCTCGAACCATGGAAAATCATCCGGGGAAAATTCGGACACCCGATCGGAAACCGGACGCATTTTTTTCATGGAAAACTCGTCTACAACAAGCAGGGCGAACACTACCTGACCACCTTGGAGCCGGGACCGGAAGCCAAGAAGGGATCAGACGCGCAAACCGGCGTCGTCATCTCGCCCTTCTTCATTCCCGAGGGCGGAAAAATGACCTTCCGGGTGGGCGGAGGGAACGGACCCGCCACCTACGTCGCCCTTTGCTTGGAAAGTGGCAAGGAAGTGGAGACTGCCCGGGGCATTAATCATCAAGTGATGCAAAAAGCCAGTTGGGATATGAAAAAATATGCGGGCCAGAAGGCCTTTATCAAGATCGTCGATCAATCCACGACCGGGTGGGGACACGTCACTGCAGACCATTTCCAGTTCGACGGCAAATTACTGAAACAATATTTCAAAAACTCCGTCCACTAGACATGATCATGAAAAAAGCAGTCTTACTCTCGTTGCTTGCAGGTTTTACCTGTCTTGGCGAAGACAAGCCTAACGTCGTCTTCATTTTGGCCGACGACATGAGCCGGGACACTTGGGGTGCCTACGGAGGCAAGGAATGCAAGACCCCTAATATCGACCGCTTGGCCAAGGACGGGGCCCGCCTTGACCGGGCCTACTGCTCGGTGGCCATGTGCGCCCCCTTCAGGCAGGAACTCTACAGCGGTCGCTCCCCATGGCGCACCGGCACTTTGCCCAACCATTCGAAATCGGTGGCCGGCACCAAGAGCGTGGTCCATTACCTGAAACCCCTTGGCTATCGGGTTGCCCTGCTCGGGAAATCTCACGTCGGTCCTAACGAATGCTATCCCTTCGAGCGGTTGGGAGACGTCAGCAAAAAGGTCGACGCCAACCCCGAAACCTTGGCCAAAGCCCAGGCCTTCCTCGATGACTGCAAAAAATCGGACAATCCCTTTTGCCTCTTCATCGGTTCGCATGATTCCCACGCCCCTTTCACCACGGGCGATACTTCCGCCTACGATCCCAAGAAGCTGACCGTGCCCCCCTATTGGGTGGACACCCCCCAACTCAGGGAGGAAATGGTCAAGTACTATGCGGAGATCACCAATTTTGATAATCTAGTGGGAATGATGAGAAAGGAGCTCGAGAAAAGAAAGCTTTGGGATAACACCATTTTCATGGTTTGCAGTGAACAAGGAACCCAGCTCCCCTTCGCCAAATGGACCTGCTACGACAATGGATTGCGCACCGGGTTCGTCATGCGCTGGGCGGGCGTAACCCGCCCAGGATCCGTCGTCAGTGACTTGATTTCCACCGCAGACGTTACCCCGACCCTCGTCGAAGCGGCCGGAGGAACCCTCAAGCCGGGCGCGTGCGACGGCATGAGCTTTCTTCCCTTGCTCAAAGGGAATAAGCTCGAGCAGCCCCGCAACTATGTCTTCGGCGCCTTCACCAATTGCCGTATCATCGACAACCGTGAACGAGTCTACCCCATACGCTCGGTACGGGACCGTCAATTCAGCCTGATCTACAACCCCAACCACGGAAGCATCACTTCCAACGTCAGCCTGAGCCAGGCCTTGAAAATGATCCAAGGAGAGAACGCCGGTTCCAAGAGTCTCAACCTCGCCGCATCCTGGGTTCCGCGGGCCAAGAAAGACAATCGAGCCAAAACCCTCGTGCACAAACTGCATCATCGTCCGGAATACGAGCTTTATGACCTGAGCCAGGATCCCTACGAATTGGAGAACAAAGCGGATGACCCAAGCCACAAGAAAACCCTCGACCGGCTTAAGAAAGCACTCCATGCCAAGCTTGCGAAACTCGGGGACCCCGACCCCATCGCCACCGAAAAATCATTCGTCCGATCAGAGGGCGGAAAAAAGAAAAAACCTTCCAAGAAAAAGGGATGACCTCTCGATACAATCACATGGAAAAATACCTTTTGCTTTTCCCCCTCTTCCTTTTCGGCGGAGGCCTCCTCGACGCAGCGGAAGAAAAGCCGCATGCCGTCCTCGTTGTCGGCACCCTTCATTATTCCCCCGAATTGACCATGCCGGTATTCGCCAAGGAACTGGAACGGTTCGGTTTCCGGACCACCGTGGTCGTGGGCGAAGGGAATCCCGAAAAGAAAACCGAGAACGTCCTCCCGGGGATTGAGGTTCTCAAGGATGCCGACCTGGCTATCTTCTTCATGAGATTCCTCAAGTTGCCCGATCAGGAATGGGCCCCCATCGAGGCCTACCTCAAGTCGGGCAAACCGGTCATCGGCCTACGCACCGCCAATCACTCCTTCAAATACGCAAAGGAACACCCACGATTCAAGTGGAACGACGATTTCGGAAGGCGAGCCCTCGGCACCCCGTACGTCGTCCATCAGGGAGGAACCACCGATATCCAGGTCGTAGCCAAATACCGTTCGCATCCGATCATGAAAAACGTGACCAAAACCGAGTGGGTCTCCCCCGGAACGCTCTACCTTTCCAGACTGGAACCCGGATGCATACCCCTGACCATAGGCAGAGGAGTCGGAAGGGACAGGTTGGTGGAAAAAAACTACGGAGTCATTCAGGTCAACCGGGAGGAATCCGACGTCGTGGCGTGGGCCTGGGAAAACGAGTGGGGCGGCAAGGTATTCGGGACCTCCTTCGGTCACCCTGGGGATTTTGCCGAGGAATCCTTCAACCGCATGCTGGTCAATGCCTGCCATTGGGCGGTCGACAAGGAGTTGCCCGGAGCGAACGAAAAAGTCAGCACCTGGAAAATCGAGCGGGCGGACAAGAAGAAGAAAAGAAAGTAAGTACGCCGTTCCTTCGACAACTACTTTTTGTCGGTGTAGGCTTTGATCCAATCGACTTGCAACTGGAAGGGTCCGTCTTTCTTGTCATAGATCATGATCGTAACGCTGCGGATCTTGTCCTTTTTCAAGGGATAGCGATCCT
>JAYOMW010000023.1:0-28283 GCA_038121045.1 Opitutia bacterium | reverse complement strand
CCGAAACCCGGCCCGGACAGGGTGGAAAGATCAAGCTCGCCTCCACGCCGACTGTAGATTCCCGGATGCACCCGAGCTTCGCGGGAAGAGGCTTCGGGGTAAAACTGCATCCCGTTGCTCTCGACCCCCATGATCGTTCCGGCATGCGCTCCGAGGAGGACGTGAGGAACTTGAGCAAGCATCGGGTTGGTCAAATCCTGGACCATCAGATCCATCCCGTGGGCCTTGGCCCAACAAAGGGAAAGCAAAGCCCCGGTCTGCGTCTTGCATGTCTTGAGAGCGACTCCCGTCCACCCGAGTGCGCGGCCCAGGCGAACGTGCTCCCAATCATGAGCGCTTTCATCCATAAAAAGGGGTTTCCTTGCCGCAACCGAATGAACCTTGATGCGATGCGCTTCCAAGTCGTAGGGAAAAGGCTGCTCGACATAGAGTATTTTTCGATGAGTTTCGGGAGCCTCCCTCTCAAGGCGATCGAGGATCTCGTTGACGTAAGCCGGGTCCGTCACGGTGCAATTGAAATCCGTGGTCAGGTACTCGACCGACTTCGCTTCCGCAATGCATCCGATTGACCGAAGCCGCTCGTAATCCCAGTTCGAGTCATTTCCCCGAAGCTTGATCTTCAGGCAGTTGAGACCATCGGCTTCAATCCATTCCTCCAAATGCACGGGGTAACCGTCTTTCGGTTCGTCTCCCTTCAGTTCGCTCTCGTCAAGCGGATCGAGACCTCCCACAAGATGCCAAACGGGAATTTTTTCAGGACGGGGCAAAACAAGAAAATCGGCCGCATATTTACCCGCGAAGTCAACCTCGGTATCCGCGTCTGGCTCAAGAAAGACCGAAAGGTCCGCATTGCAATGGCCTTTGCCGTAGCACTCGTAGATGGGCAGACCGTGGGCAACCCCGTAGGCGTCGTGCAAGGCCAAATCGTAAGGCGATGCGCAAACCAAAGCGGCCAACCAGGGAATGGGTTCCAACCCCGCCCTCTCTTCACGATTGTAGGAGTCGAGAATCCGGGGCAACCGTTCGAACAAAAGAGAGTGCCCAATCTCAATGGCATGGCCAAAGACGCCCTTGTCCGACCATTCCTGAGAAAGCTTTGCGCAAAAATCAAGCAAGGCGTCCAAACGCTCTCCATAGGCAACGGACGAAGGCCAAACCCATTGAACGCTCAAGGGAGTCTCGCCCCAACCAAACGATTCGTTTCCATCCTTGTCCCGCACCAGAAGACTGACCCTGGCGCAAGTAACCGAAGTAAGCACTTCGGTTCCGAACTTCAAAGGCATCCTTGTTTCGACCGGAACGAACTTCAAGTCGGAGGAAAGGATACGAATATCGAAATCTGATGACACCATGGCAAAGGAGTGAAAGAAAAAAAAGGATGGGTCAAACTCCATTCGGGGCGCTTTTTCCTTTTCAATCGTCACGAGGTATTGATTATGGAGGAATGGAAGGAGATCTCATCGGTTTATTCGCCTTGTTGGTCGGACTCGAACTAATCCTCGGAGTAGATAACATCCTTGTCATTGCAATCCTGGTTTCCAGGTTGCCCGAGAGCAAAAGAAACTCGACCCGAATCATAGGCTTGGCCGCAGCCTTGCTGGCCCGTATCGTCATGGTCGTCGCCGGTCTCAAACTCCTTGAACTCACTTCCCCCGCCTGGACGGACGGTCCCGAGTGGTTTCGTTACTCTTGGAAGGACTTGGCGTTGCTCGCGGGCGGGTTGTTTCTGATTTGGAAAGCGGTCAAGGAAATCCATTCCACCGTGGAATTGGAGGATCACGGAGACCAAGCAAAAGCAAAGAACAGTTTTTTCGGCGTCGTAATGCAAATCCTCATTCTGGACATCGTCTTCTCTCTGGACTCGGTCATTACTGCCGTCGGGCTAACCGACAACAAATGGCTGATCATCATCGCCGTATTGTTCTCGTTCGTCATCATCATGTTTTTCGCCAAACCGATAGGAGACTTCATACTTAAACACGTTGCTCTGAAGATCCTGGCCCTCTCCTTTCTCATCGTAATCGGAATCACGATTTTCATGGAGGGAATGGGCAAGCAAGTGGACAAGCAACTGATCTACGTCCCCATGGGGTTTGCCATGGGCATTCAATTTCTCCTGATGAGACACAAGTACAACTTGGAAAAACACAATCGTGGGAATTCTTGATCAATTAGGCGGGCAACCCGTTCTTCCCATTCTGAACTTGCCTGACGGGGATTCCGCCCTCCGGGTAGCCGAAGCTTTAGTCGCGGGGGGAATCAAGGTTTTCGAGATCACCTTGCGCACCCCGGAAGCCCTGCAAGCGCTGCAGGCAGTGCGGGAGGAATTCCCCGACCTAACCCTTGGCGCAGGTACGCTCATCGACAAGGAACAGATTGCGCGGGTGAAAGACATGGGAATCGATTTCGGGGTAAGCCCGGGCTGGAACGAAGAGCTTTGGGTCTGTTCCCAAGAGGTCAACCTCCCCCTTTTCCCGGGGATTCTCACGCCGACCGAACTTTTGTCGGCTCATCAAGCCGGGTGTCGAGCGTTGAAGGTTTTCCCGATCGAACCAGTCGGCGGAATTTCCTACCTGAAATCTTTGATCGCTCCCTTCCGGCCTTTGGGAATCCGCTATCTCCCGACGGGAGGAATTGGGCGGGACAAAGTTGCTTCATACCTGCTTGACGAGGCGGTTCTGACCGTCGGGGGATCCTGGCTTACGCCCAGAAACTCGATCGAAAATAAAGACTTCGAAATGATTACGGGGCTTGCCATCGAGGCCCTTTCCCTAGGTAATCGTCCTTCATGAAAATCAATTTCGCCCTTGCGGCTCTGATCGCATTCTCGTCCCCCTCGGCTCTTTCGGCCTTTGAGTCCGAAAACCTGACCGCTCGTTGTTCCTTTTCCAATTCCCTCGCGGTATTCGAAAGGAACAAAACGGCCCGCGTGGCCTTCATGGGAGGTTCCATCACCGAAATGAACGGATATCGCCCGATGGTGGCAAAATGGCTCGAGGAAAGATTTCCCAAGACCAAGTTCGAGTTTGTCAATGCGGGCATATCCTCCACCTGCTCGACCACGGGAGCCTTCCGCTTGCAAAGAGACGTGCTTTCCCATGGCTCCATCGATCTGTTCTTCATCGAGTTCGCGGTCAATGACGACCAGGATGCCGGACATTCCAAGGAGGCATGTATTCGCGGTATGGAGGGAATCATCCGGCAAATGCGCCTGAAGAGTCCGAAGACGGACTTGGTCGTCACCTACTTCGTCAATCCAGGCATGCTCGAGCAGCTCAAACAAGGAAAGACTCCCCTGCCCATGGCCGCCCATGAGCGGGTCTTGGAAAAATACGGCGTCTCCAGAATTCACCTTGCCCGAGAACTCGCCGGGCAAATCAAACAAGGCTCCTTTTCCTGGGAAAAATTCGGCGGCACCCATCCCAAGAAACCGGGAAACCGGCTTTGCGCCGACATGCATATCGAGATGCTCGGAAAGGCATGGTCCGCAAAGAACGGCGTGGCCCTCCAAAAGAAAAAATTGCCCTCCAAGCCCATTGATCCGAACAGTTACTTCAACGGCCGTTTCCTTTCCCCGGCCAAAACCTCCCTGACTGACGGATGGAAATTTTCAGAACCCGAATGGAAAGACCTTCCGGGCGGAAAACGAACAAGATACCTGGGCCGGCCATTGCTCCACGGCGAAACCCCGGGCAAACCCATCCGTCTTACGTTCGAAGGCCAAGCCATCGGAGCCTTCGTCAGCGCCGGTCCGGACGCAGGAACCTTGGAATTCACAATCGACGGCAAACGCAAAGGAAGCGTCGATCTTTACCATCGTTACAGCAAAGGGCTCCATTATCCCCGGTCCGTAATGTTCGCCCACGACCTGCCCTCCGGCCCTCACGAAATCGAGCTCACAATCAAACCCGGGGATCGAACCGCAATCCGCATTCTCGAATTCTGTATCAATTGATCATCCATCCCAATCCAACATCATCCTCATGAATCCTTTTCTTGACGATTCTTTTCACATTCCCTGGTCCAAGCTCACGCCCGACAGGGTCGTGCCCGACATGACGCTCGCGCTGAAAAAAGCGGAATCCGAAATGCAAGCCATCCGCAGCTTGTCGCCGGAAGAAATTGATTTCAGGAACGTCCCCCTGCGGTTCTGCAAAGCTCAGGAGGAATTGGGGGAAGCCTGGAACTTGGTTTCCCACCTCGATCAGGTTCGTAATTCGGAGGAACTGCGCGAAGCCTACAACGAAATGCTCCCCAAAGTAACCGCCTTTGGAACCAAGGCTCTGCTCGACCAAACCCTTTGGAAACAAGTCAAGTCCTTCGCTCAATCGGAAAAAGCGCAATCCCTCGAAGATCAGGAAAAGAGGTTGCTCGACGAACTGGTGGCGGATTTCGTGGAAGCGGGCGCCAATCTCCCGGAAGACAAAAGAACGCAACTCGAGAAACTGTCCACCGAACTTGCCCAGGTTACCCAGAAGTTCTCCGAGAACGTGCTTGATTCGACCAATGCCTGGCAAAAGAACATTAAGGACGAATCACTCCTCGAAGGCTTGCCCGAAAGCGCTAAAATCGCGGCCCGGGAAATGGCCAAGCAAAAGGACATGGACGGATGGCTCTTCACACTTCATGCCCCGTCCATCATGCCTATCATGAAATACTTGGACAGCTCTTCCATCCGCCGGGAATTCTGGGAAAAATCCTCCAAGATCGGATGGACGGAAGACAGAGACAACACCGATTTGATCAGAAAAATCCTCGAGCTTAGGCAGGAAAAAGCCTTGCTTCTGGGGAAAAAAGATTATGCGGACGTCATGCTCGAGCGAAGGATGGCCGGCTCCGGAGCCCGGGCGGACGAGTTTGTCTCCGACCTCAAAAACAAAACCGCCGATGCTTTTAAGCGCGAAAACGAGCAGTTGATCACCTTCAAGGCGGAGAAAACAGGTCAAGCGTCCGAGCTGCTCGAGCCATGGGATTATAGTTACTGGTCGGAAAAGCAAATGAAGGAGAAGTACGACTTCGACGAAGAAGACATGCGTCCCTACCTGCCCATCGATTCGGTGCTCTCGGGCATGTTTTCCCTCGTAACGAAAATCTTCCGCCTTCGGATCGAAGAACGATCGACTTCGCACGACGGAGAACCGGTCAACGTGGTCGAGGGAGACGACCGCGAACCCGTCGACGTTTGGCATCCCGAAGTCAAATTCTATGAAGTGTTCGATTCCCAAAACGAGAAGCACCTCGGCTCGTTTTATGCCGATTGGCACCCGCGCCCGGACAAGCGCTCCGGGGCATGGATGAACTACTTCAAAATGGGAACCCCCGGTGAGGACGGCTCCCCCAGAGGCCCGCATCTCGGCCTTATGTGCGGAAACATGACCGCCCCCGTCGATGGCAAACCCGCCCTCCTGACTCACGACGAAGCCAATACCGTATTCCACGAATTCGGGCATCTCCTTCACCATCTCTGCGCGGAGGTCAAATACAAGAGGTTGAGCATGGGAACGGTGCCCTGGGATTACGTCGAACTCCCCTCGCAAATCATGGAGAATTGGCTTTGGGAAAGGGAAAGCCTCGACTTGTTCGCGCGCCATCACGAGACAGGGGACCCCATTCCCGAGGACCTCTTTGAAAAACTCATCCGGGCCCGCAACTACCACGCGGGAATCACCCAGATGAGGCAATTGTGCCTGGGCAAAATGGACCTGCTTCTCCACCGCAAGCTGATCATCGAGGGCTACGAGGATCTCGAGGAGGCCCTCGAACCCCTGATCAAGGACTACCGGCCCAAACTCAAAACGACTCCCCCCACCATTGCCCGGCAATTCGGACATCTTTTCAGCGATCCCGTCGGGTACGCCTGCGCCTATTATTCTTACAAGTGGTCGGAAGTCCTCGACGCGGATGCCTTCACACGCTTTCAAAAGGAAGGAATCATGAACCCCGAAACCGGGCTTTCCTTCCGCGAATGCATTCTGAGCAAGGGAAATTCCAAGCCTGCCGAAGAACTCTTCCGTGATTTCATGGGCCGAGACCCCGAACCCCAGGCCTTGCTCAAGCGCTCCGGACTCGCCTAGGAAAAGGAATCGCCACATGTCAACGACCCCCCAAGTTCTCGCCTGGATCACCTGTGACTCGGTTTACGTCGACCCGGCAACCGGAAAACACACCCTATTGGGAATCTTCTCCAACCTGCGGGCCAAGGAATTTCCGGTCACTCACCCGAGGATGATTTGGTTTCTTTCCTTTTCGGATCTGACCCAGGGAAACCATCAGCTCAAGATCTCAATCGGCTTGCCCATGTCCGAGGAAGACCCGAGGGTCATAATCGACCGGTCTTTCGAATCTCCCGGTCCCCATCACCGGATCAATTTGATCAACGATATCCACCGGCTCAAGTTCGAGGACGAGGGCAACTATTCCATTCTGATCGAAATCGACGATCAAGTCGTACTCGCCAGCACCTTTCCCATAACCAAAATCAATTGATTCCCAATGAAAAGTTCCCGATCCCCGTTCGTTTTACTCTTGGCCTTGGGTTGCCTTGCTCATGCGAAGAGCGACGCCACCAACACCCCGTCTGAGTTCCCCAAGCCAATCGTCGAGAAAATCGAAGGGTGGACGATCGAGTTTGACCCCGCCCTTAAAACTTCCGAACAGAGCGAACTCCTGAGCGACGTTAGGAAGGCGATGGCCAACCACCTTCAGCGGATCGTCTTCATTCTTCCTTCTGAAAAAACCGATGCCTTGCGCAAACTGCCCATCCGGATCGACCTCGAGCACAAGCTGAACAACATGCAATACCACCCGTCCAAACAATGGCTTGCGGCCAACGGGCATGACCCGTCCCTAGAAAAACGGGTTCACGTCCCGAGAGCGCGCAGTCTTCTCTCCCGGGGCACCTGGGCCAAGCACCCTTACGTCATTCTGCATGAGCTTGCCCATGCCTATCACGATCAAGTCCTCGGCTTCAACCACCCGGAAGTACTCAAGGCCTACAAACGCTCGGAAAAAGACGGGCTTTACGAGAGGGTGCTTCTTTACCGCGGTGGCAAAACCCGCCATTACGCCAGAACCAACCACAAGGAATTTTTCGCCGAGATGACCGAGTCCTACCTCGGGGTGAATGATTTTTACCCTTTCGTACGGGCCGAACTCAAGGAACATGACCCCGAGACCTTTGCCCTCATGGCAAAGATCTGGGGCAAGATCTGACGGTGAAAAAGACCAAACTCCGACTTTTGCTCGCGCTGTTGGTTTTCCCACCGACTACTTGGGGGGAATGGAAAAAACACGTCGTCGTCCAAGGCAAGGGCAGCATGAACGTGGCGGTGGCTTCCGATTTCGACAAGGACGGCCATATCGACGCGATGACCTCGTTCGGATACGGCGTAACTGTTTTCAAGGGTCCCGACTGGAAAAGCTCCCGCCAAGTGGTCCGGTTCAAGGAAGCCTACGAGGGAAAAAGGAAAATCAGAAGCGGTTGCATACATGGCTGCCTGCTCGACGTCGACGGGGATGGCGACCAGGACTTCGTGGGCTCCAACCAAATGGTCTTTTGGCTGGAATGTCCGGACAAACCGTTCGAGCAGGATTGGACCTTCCGGCTCATCGACGACGAAATCCTCGGTACCCATTGCCTGACAACGGGGGATGTGGATCTCGATGGCAAATTGGATTTGATCGCCAATTCGGGAAGACCGGCGGACACCCCCTTCCCCAATTCCATCGTCTGGCTCCAAGTCCCCACAAAACCGAAGTCCGGAACGCCCTGGGCACGCCATGTATTTGCGGACAAAGATGCGCCGGGCGGCTCTCATTACATGGGGTTAGGTGACGTCAACCAGGACGGCCTTCCGGACGTCGCCTGTGGAGCCAAGGGCGGGGAAAAGTTTCCCGGTGGCGAATGGTTCGCCTTGTGGGAACAAGGGAGAGATGCGAAGAGTTCTTGGAAAAAACGAATCCTTTCGGACAAGCAACCGGGAGCCTCCAACATCCTTCCCGGCGACCTGGACGGGGACGGCCTTGTCGATTACCTGGCATCCCGGGGACATGGCAAGGGGGTCCTCTGGTTCAAGGCGGAAGCCAATTCCATCAAGGGAGGAAGGTTCAGCCCGGACTTCAAGCAGATCGAGATCGATCCAATCATCGACCGTCCGCACTCTCTCGCCCTCGCCGACATCGATCAAGACGGTGACCTCGACGCAGCCGCCTGCGGAAGTTTGGCAACCGGGGAAGCGGTCTGGTACGAGAATGACGGAAAGGGCAAGTTCACCCGCCACCTTTTGGGCAAGAATCAAGGGAGCTACGACCTGAGGACCGTGGACATGGACGGGGATCGGGACCTCGACGTCCTGATCGCCGGTCACCATAACGCCAACCTCGTCTGGTTTGAAAACCCGCTTCCGTTCTCCCCGAAGCCCTTCCCAGGAAAGCAGTCTTCCTGGAAAGGTTTCGCCATGAATGAGTTCAAACTGGGAAACCGGAACTGCCGGGTCGTTCAGCCCAAAAAGACGGCTCCGGGTCGCCCTTGGATATGGCGGGCTCGTTTTTGGGGCCACGAGCCCCAAACGGATTTGGCTCTCCTTGAAAAAGGCTGGCACCTGACCTACTCGGACGTCGGAAACCTGTTCGGAGCTCCACAGGCCGTTGCCCTTTGGGACGACTTTTACGCGAAGATGACAAGCGAGCATGGCTTGGCAAGGAAAGTCGCCCTCGAAGGTATGAGCAGAGGTGGTTTGATCATCTACAATTGGGCCAAGAAGAACCCGGACAAAACCCTTTGCATCTATGCCGACGCCCCGGTGCTTCACTTCGAGAGTTGGCCCGGAGGGAAAGGCAAAGGAAAAGGCTCCGCGGGAACCTGGAAAAAATGCCTGCAAGTCTACGGCCTGACGGAAAACGAAGCCAAAACCTTTCGCGGACTGCCCCTCTACGGTCTCGAAGGCTTGGCCAAGCGGAAAGTGCCCTTGCTCCACGTCGTCGGCCAGGCCGATACCGTCGTGCCGGTCGAGGAAAACACCGATTTGCTTGAGAAATCCTACGGTTCCCTCGGCGGCTCGATCAAGGTAATCCGCAAGGAGGGCGTGGGACACCACCCCCACAGCCTCAAGAACCCCGAACCCATCGTCTCCTTCGTCCTCGATGCATGGGAAAACCGGGGCGGTCATAAGTAAGCAACCATTGCCACTTGAATCGTCTCCCTCCTTCCGCTAGGGTAAGAGAGCTTATGGCAGACCGAATTCCATCCGACGCACCGAACCCCGCCCCCCTCTTGGTGGTGGGTTCGGTCGCCTTTGACAACGTCATCACTCCCTTCGGGCAGAAGGAACATATCCTCGGCGGAGCGGCATCCTATTGTTCGTTCGCGGCTAGCTACTATGCCCAAGTCCGCATGGTCGGCGTAATCGGGAACGACTTCGGGGAAGAACATCTCGAGCGCCTGCGCTCCCGGGGAATTGACTTGGAAGGCGTCCAGCGGGACGATTCGGGACCGACTTTTTTCTGGAAAGGAAAGTACCACGAGAACTTCAATCGGAGGGACACCCTCGACATCCAACTCAACGTATTCGAGAATTTCCGACCCGACCTCCCCGAGTCCTACCTTGACTCCGAATACGTGTTGCTCGGGAATATCCATCCCGCCCTGCAAATGCACGTGCTCGACCAATTGAAAGGCGACCCCTTCGTTTTGGCGGACACCATCGACCTTTGGATCGATATCGAGCGCGAAGCCTTGCTTGCTCTGATCAAGAAAGTAAGCCTGTTCGTAATCAATGATTCCGAAGCCGAAGAGTTGACCGGCGAGTCCAACGTGATCCTGGCCGGTAAGAAACTTCGTGAAATGGGACCCGAAAGCGTAATCGTAAAAAAAGGCGAGCACGGAGCGATCCTCTTTCATGAAGAAGGCATGTTTTCCCTGCCCGCCTACCCGGTCACTGAATTGCGCGATCCGACCGGAGCAGGCGATTCCTTTGCCGGAGCCTTGATCGGCCGCTTGGCTTCTCGCGAAAAGTCAGATTTTTCATCCATCAAGGAAGCCATGATCTATGCAACCTGCACCGCTAGCCTGACCGTGGAGGAATTCGGTTGCGACCGGTTGGAATCCGCCGGCGTATCGGCCATTGCCGAACGGGCGGAAAGACTCCTGCGAATGATCACCCCCAGGTAAGCAATCCAGTCTTGCCGAGATGCCGGCTTGGCCGTCATGCTCGGTTTGTGACTGCCAATAAAATCTTTCTTTCCAAAGCAAGCTCGATCGTATTCGCCCTTGCCTTCCTGTTCAAGGCCTGCGAAGCACGCCCGGATGCAAACGGTACCTCCCCGCAAGCTGCGGACGAGGCGAACTCAAGCGACTCGACGCCCTCCGGGTCTACTTCGGGAATCACCGGGGAATCCCATGGCACACGCCCGCCCCTGCCGTCCCAAGACGCAATTGACCGGCTACCCAAGGACGGCGGCAAAGAATTCAACCGCTTGATCTTCGAGAGCAGCCCCTACCTGCTGCAACATGCCCGCAACCCCATCGACTGGCGTCCTTGGGGACCCGAAGCCTTCGAGGAGGCGGCCCGTTTGGACAAACCGGTCTTCCTTTCCATAGGCTACACCACCTGCCACTGGTGCCACGTGATGGAACACGAGTCCTTCGAAGACGAGGAAGTGGCGGCCCTCATGAACAAACACTACGTCTGCATCAAGGTCGACCGTGAGGAACGACCTGACGTCGACAACGTCTACATGACGGTCACCCAAATGATGACCGGCCGAGGCGGGTGGCCCATGACCGTCATCATGTCCCCCGAAAAAATCCCCTTCTTCGCCGGCACCTATTTCCCGAAATCTTCAATGATGCAACTTCTGCCGCACTTCTCGACCGTCTGGCAAAAGGAAAGGCCCAAGGTTGCTGAAGTCGGACAGGCCATCATGAAAAGCCTCCGGGAACTTCAGTCCGGACAGGCCGGCGGCGACCTGAACGCAACCAACCTCGATGCCTGCTACCAATCGCTTCTCGGTAATTTTGACCGAAAGCACGGGGGATTTGGACCGAGCCCCAAGTTTCCGACCCCCCATACGGTCGGCTTTCTTCTCAGGTATCACCGCTTGACCGGTGAGAAGGCGGCGATCGAAATGGCCGAGACCACTTTGCGCAAAATTCGTCTCGGCGGCGTGTACGACCAGGTGGGCTTTGGCCTGCACCGATATTCCACCGACGAAAGATGGTTGCTTCCCCATTTCGAGAAGATGCTCTACGACCAAGCCCTCTTTGCCCTGGCCAACCTGGAATGCTACCAAGTGACGAACGATCCGTTCTTTTTGGCCTCGTGCAAAGACACGTTGGAGTACGTCCGGAGGGACCTGACCTCGCCGGAGGGTGGGTTTTACTCGGCCGAGGATGCGGATAGCGAGGGAGAGGAAGGCAAGTTCTACCTGTGGAGCCTATCCGAACTGAAGGATGTTCTGGGAGAAAAAGACGCCTCCTTTTTTGCCGGAGTCTACGGTTTCGAAAAGGAAGGAAATTTTCTCGACGAAGCAACCCGCGAAAAAAACGGAGGAAACATTCCCCACTTGAAAGCCCCCCTATCCGAACTGGCCGAGAAACAGGAAGTGAAACCCACTGAATTTCTCGCCAAATTGGAAAAACTGCGGAAGAAATTGTTCGCGGCTCGGGTCGGAAGAATTCACCCCCAGAAGGACGACAAAGTGCTCACGGACTGGAACGGATTGATGATATCGGCCTTCGCCCGAACCGGGCGTGCTTTGGATGAAAAAAAATATGTCGAAACCGCGAGAAAGGCCGCTGATTTTTGCCTCAAGGAATTACGGGCCAAAAATGGTCGTCTGCTCAAGAGGTGGCGCAAGGGCAAGGCAGGCTTGCCCGCCCATTTGGAAGACTACGCCTTTTTCGTACAAGGTCTCCTCGACTTGCAAGAGGCGACGTTCGATTCAGAATACCTCGAGGCCGCCAAGGAACTGACCGACCTGACCCTCCTTCATTTTGAGGACAAGGAAAAAGGCGGTTTTTATCTGAGCCCAAATGATGGGGAAAAACTCCTCGTGCGGGCCAAAGAAATTTACGACGGCGCCATCCCTTCAGGCAATTCCGTCATGGCTCTTAACCTTCTCCGGTTGGGAAAGATCACCGGCGATGCCAAGTACCTGGATTGCGCAAAGGCTCTGTTTTCCGCCTTTTCGGGATTCTTGGAAAACAATCCGCAATCGGCCGAAGTCCTGCTACAGGCCCTATTTTTCACACTATCCTCCCCGGCCGAAATCGTAATTTGCGGAGAAAGGGATGATGAAAGAACCCAAGCCTTGATCAAGGAAATCAATCGGCGGTTCCTTCCCTCTTCCGTTCTCTTGTTTCGTGACTCCGCAAACCCGGATGAGAAACTCCTCGAGATCGCGCCTTTTCTCAAGCATCAGAAAATGGCGAATGGAAAGCCAACCGTCTTCATTTGCCGGAACCAAACTTGCGAGCGGCCCGAAAACAGCGTCAAGGCCTTGTCCAAGCGCCTCGATAAAAGCGTCATCCCCTAAGCCTCTTTTTTAGCCTCGTGCAAGGCCACGATCGAAAAGGTCAGGGGATGAGCGCGGGCAGAGACAAAACCCGATTGCCCCAACTCGGCGCGCAGTTGCTCCCGCTCGGGAAATGCCGATATGCTCGAACCCAGATAAAGATAGGCTTCCCGGTCGCCCGTGATCAATCGGGCCAACCAAGGCAAGATGCCCCGCAAATAAAAATAATAAAAAGGGCGGAACCAAAAGTAGGGCTGGCTAAACTCGAGAATGATCAGCCTCCCCCCCGGTTTGAGCACCCTTCTTATTTCCGCAAGGCCTTTGGCCCGGTCGGACAAATTCCGCAAGCCGAAGGCAATCGTAACGAGATCAAAGGAATCGTCGTCGAATTGAAGATCCATGCAATCCCCTTCGACAAATTGGTTGGACTCTTTCCCCAACCCCATGCGCTCGCGCTTTTCCCTAGCTTGCTCAAGCATGGGCGGGCAAAAATCGAGCCCGACGATCTCGGGATCTCCAGGCAACCCCTCTCTCAAGGCAAAGGCGACGTCGCCACTCCCCGTAGCCAAATCCAAAACCTTCGGGCACGCCTCCTTTCTCGCGAGCGAAACGAGCTTTTTCCTCCAAAGGAAATCAATCCCTCCGGAGAGAAGATGATTGGCCAAGTCGTACCGTTTGGCTACGTTGCAAAAGGTAGCTTTGACCGCCGAAGGATCAGGACCGGTCACTCCGGGGAATTTTTCGAACCAAAGCTCTCGACGACCCACCGGGACAGTTCCTTGTCCGGATCCTCGATGGTCTTCTTTTCGATCACAAACTCTTTTTTTCCTGTACGCTGGGAAATAATGCCGAGCCCGTGCTCGTAATCGCTGAATTTCTTTTCACAAACCGCCCGGACTGAGCGGTTTTCCTTGAGGGCGATTTTGACAAGGGCAACCTTGGCCGGTTTTCTCATGCGCAACTCGAAACCATGCTCTCGCTTGAAGTCTTCGGTAAAACGGTCGACGTCGGCGAGCATGGACTCGTCCAATTGATCGCGGTTTTTCTCAAGAAGATCGGTCAGAGCATCCTTGGGTTGGTCCACGGTTTGAGCATCAACTTCGAAATTCCGGATTCCGGTGGAAGGAAGCTCGAACTTGAAGTCCCGAAAAGTTCTCTCGAGTACGGTTACCAAGCCCCGAGCCCCCGTCTTTTCGTCAGCCGCTTGAGCGGCAATCCGGTCGATGGCGCCGTCATCAATCTTGAAATCGATCGAATAACCCGCAAAATCATTTCGATATTGTTCCAGAACGTTGCCCTCGGACGAGCGCAGAATTTGTCCCAAATCGTCTTTGGTCAGTTCCTCGCAGGCAACCCGTACGGGCAACCTGCCGACAAACTCCGGCTCGAACCCGTACTTGATGAAGTCCCGCGTCTCCGCCTTGGCCAGGAAACGATTGGTCGATTCACCGCCCGAACCTACATCGTCCGATGACCCGAAGCCAATCCGGTTAACGTCAAGACGCTTGCGGACGTTCTCGGCCAACTGATCGAATGCCCCGCTTACGATAAAAAGTATGTTCTTTGTGGAAATCGTCGATTTGTTCGGCTTGCCACCCTTTTGCATATCCATGAAAGCCTTCATTTGGCCCATCATGTCTTGTGGCGAATGTAGGTTGACCTCGGTTTCCTCCATCAGTTTGAGAAGGTTGATTTGGACTCCCCTTCCCGATACGTCGCGACCCGACCTGGAAGCTTCGGATGCGATCTTGTCGATCTCATCGACGTAAATGATTCCGAATTCCGCCAACTCGACGTCCCCGCCCGCGGACTTGACCAAATCGCGCACAAGGTCGTCCACGTCGTACCCGACGTACCCAGTCTCGGAAAACTTGGTCGCATCGGCCTTTACGAAAGGAACTCCGATTAATTTGGCGACGTTTCGCATGAGAAAAGTCTTCCCCACGCCCGTCGGTCCAAGCAAGAGAACGTTCGGTTTGACGTACTCGGCCTTGGCCCGGCTTTCATCCTCCAGGCAGCGGCGGACGTGATTGTAGTGATCGCAAACCGCTACGGAAAGAACCCGCTTGGCCTGCTCCTGCTTGATCACGAAGCGATCGAGGTAGTCGCGAATTTCCTTCGGTTTTCGATCAAAGGAGCGAATCGCATCGAGCCTTTCGTCACGGGTCGGCTCGACGGGCGAATCGGAGCCGGAATCCGGCGTTTGCTCTTCATCCCCTCCAAGGTCTTGGGAATTGGCCTTGATCGACTCCATGAAAGGAGCGAAAGCAACCTGTACGTTCTTGTTGTTGAGCAGATCGCGGAGCTGCTTTTGCAAATCGTCAAGGGATTCGTCGTCGTTTTTCTTGGACATTTAAATTAAGATTGGGTTTGACAGGTAGATTCGGGTCGGGAATTTATGAAACTTACCTTTTACATAACCCCATATCCCCAGTCTTTTCAAACCGTTTTAAACATGTCGAACAATCTGACTAAAAGACACATCGTACAAAAAATTTACGAAAACGCCGATTCATCCCACAGGGAAGTGAGCAAAATCGTCCAAGAAACCTTGGAATGCATATCCGAGGCACTCTCCAGCGGTAAGAACGTGGAACTAAGAAATTTTGGTGTTTTCGAACTGCAGGTCAGAAAGTCAAGGGTGGGCCGAAACCCCAACAAGCCCGAGACTGACGTCATTATTCCGCGTCGCGTCGTGGTCAAGTTCAAGGCTGGCAAGGAAATGAAGAACGGCTTGAAGAATTTGGACTTGGACAAGATCGAATCCTCCTAGCCTCTCTCAAGCCGCAGGATGTTCGAGACCTTGCCTGGCTTTCGGGATTTCCCTCCCGAAGATTGCTCCTGCAGAAATCACTTGTTCCGCGTTTTCAGAACGGTCGCGCGGGCTTTTGATTTCAAGGAGTACGACGCGCCTGTTCTTGAACCGCTCGAACTCTACGTCGAGAAATCGGGAGAGGAGATCGTCGGACAGCTTTTCCACTTCGAAGACAAGGGCGGGCGCAAAGTTGCTCTGCGTCCCGAACTTACGCCCTCGCTTGCCAGAATGGTCGCTTCCCGGGCGAACTCGCTTCCCAAACCAGTCAAATGGTTCAACGTAGGCGAACACTTTCGCTACGAACGGCCGCAAAAGGGAAGAGGCAGGTCGTTTTTTCAATTCAACGCGGACTTGCTAGGGGAACCGGGCATCCTGGCCGATGCCGAACTGATCGCCTTGCTCGTCGCGATCCTCGAAACCCTCGGACTCCATTCCGAACTGTTTGCCGTCCGGTTGAGCGACCGGACGACCTGGGTTCATTTCCTCGACTCCATCGGCGTTTCCATCGAACAAAGGCCGGGCGTGCTCGACGCAATCGACAAAAGCGAACGCAAAAAGCCGGAGCAGACCCTGGAGGCTTTGGAAAAGGCCGTCCCTGGAAAAAGCAGCCAGCTTTGGGACCGCATACGAGAGATCAAATCCATTGATTCAATCGATTCTCTGGCCGGACAATTGGAAGACTGCGGAGCAGAAGGGAAAGCCCGGGCCAAGGAATGGCGTGATCTCATTGCTTTGCTCGATGCCCACGGAGTCATGCCCTGCATCAGCATCGACCTGTCGATCGTTCGCGGACTGGCTTACTACACGGGTTTTGTCTACGAGGTTTTTGAAAAAACCGGGGAAGGCCGTGCCCTCGCCGGCGGAGGTAGATACGATCACTTGGTCAAAAAGCTCTCCGGAAACGTGGATATGCCTGCCGCGGGGTTTGCCATAGGAGACATGACCTTGACCGACTGCCTGAAAAGCAATGGTTTGCTTCCTGCCTACGTCACGGCGCCGGACCTGTTTGTGATCGCGGGAAATGAGTTGCAGGCGGAAGCTCTGGCTTTGGCAAGCAGAGCGCGAAAAGGAGGGTTCGCGACCTCCTATTCCCTCAAGCAGGCAGGCTTCGGAAAGCAATTCAAGGAAGCTGGAAAAAGCGGCGCCCGCTACGCCTTGATCCTGGGAGAAGACGAATCCGCCGAGGGAATGGTCACGATCAAGGACCTGCGAAGCGGCGGTGAAGAGAAAATCAAGCAGTCGGACCTGCTCGCCCAACTCGACGAAATGGACAAGGAGGGTGGAATTTCTCCAACCGAATAGCCGAAGGCATGGAACGAGAGAGCCCGGATTTCAAAGAAGAGCAGGCAAAAAAATCAAGGCTGCGAAGGAAGAAGGAATCCACGCCTCGAAGATCATGGCTTAAAAAAACAATCGCCGGCGCCCTTGCCCTTGTCGGCGGAATCGCCTACCTCAGGTTCGAATCAAATTGGCTGGAAACGACTCAAAAAACCGTTGCTCTGCCTACTTTCCCCAAAGGCCGAAAGATTCGCATTCTTCACCTATCGGATTTTCACTTTTCCAAGACCGTTTCGATCGAGGACATCGATCTTGCCCTGCAAAAAGGTTTGGAGCACAAGCCGAACCTCATGATGATCACGGGTGACTTCATTACGGATGAGCTCACTCCGGAAAACTCCGGGAAACTCGCGGACTGCCTGCTCAAATACACCCGACGAGTATCGACCTTTGCCTGTCTGGGCAACCACGACGGCGGAGTCTGGTCGAAAAAAAGAGGGGGCTACGAAAGCCCCGAACGGGTCAAAAGCATGCTCAAAGCGGCAAACGTCCATCTGCTCGAAAACAGTTCCAAGCGCCTTTCACTCCCGGGACAAACGCTCGTCCTTAGCGGAGTCGGAGACTATTGGTCGGAAGCCTGTAAACCGAAGGGTTTGCTCCGCCCTCTTTCGACCCCGGTCCGGTCCTCCGGAGAAACGACCATTCTTCTTTGTCACAACCCGGATGCCAAGGAACTGCTGAAGAATTATCAATGGGACCTCATGCTCAGCGGCCATACCCACGGAGGGCAGATTAAGATCCCGTTCCTCGGCTATGCTCCCTTGGCACCGGTCATGGATCGTTCGATGACCGAAGGCCTGCATGATTGGGAAGGCAGAAAAATTCACGTAACCCGCGGAGTCGGCAACCTGTATGGAATTCGGTTCAACTGCCGGCCCGAAATCAGCCTGTTGGATCTTGTCTCAACCTGAGGAACCTAGGTATCCGACTACTCGATGAAAACAGTCCCTTGTCCTTTCCCGACCCCAGGGAAAGCGATGCCAAAGGGTTCTTGGCAGTAAGCCGCACTCTGGGTACCGAACGACTGATCCATGCCTACCGGAACGGTATTTTTCCATGGATGAAAATGGATTTCGATCCGTACCTGTGGTGTTGGTTTTCCCCCGACCCGAGAATGCTGCTCTTTCCGGAGGAATTCAAAGTCTCCCGCAGCTTGAAAAAAGCAATTCGGGAAAACCGCTTCGAAATCAGAATTGATCACGACTTTCGATCCACCATCGAATCCTGCGCCTCGACCAAACGCGTACACGAAGAGAGCACTTGGATCGAATCCGACATGATCGAGGACTACGTCAGGCTCCATGAACTGGGAATCGCCCACTCGTTCGAGGCCTATCAGGATGGAAAATTAAAAGGCGGCCTGTACGGGCTTTCCATGGGAAGTCTCTTCTTCGGTGAATCCATG
Organism: Opitutia bacterium; assembly: GCA_038121045.1. Lineage (GTDB taxonomy): Bacteria > Verrucomicrobiota > Verrucomicrobiia > Opitutales > Seribacteraceae > Seribacter. The sequence continues at coordinate 10,212 of JAYOMW010000023.1, read as the reverse complement.
TTTCATCTCGTCCCCGAAGCATCCAAGGCGTGTCTGGCAAAACTGGTCGAAATCGCAACCAGACGTGGATTTCCGTTTATCGACTGCCAAGTGCACAACCCTCACTTGGAAAGTATCGGCGCCCGAGAGGTCGAGCGGTCCCGCTTTCTCGACATGCTGAAAAAAGGATTGGCCGTCGACAAGCAACCCCCTGACTGGAAAAAGGAAACCCAATCTTCGTAATTGCTACCGATGCTCGAAAATGAGAAAACAAGACCCCGATGATACAAACAAATCCCGAACACGAAGATCTAACGAAGCTTGGAGAAGGCGCCACTCAACCGAAACGCGAGTTGGAAACCTTCCCCAACCGAAACCCCGAACGTGCCTACGTGGTCGAATTGCGTACCAATGAATTCACCTGTCTTTGCCCCAAAACGGGCCAACCGGACTTCGCCGAGATTTTCATCCGTTACGTTCCCGACCAAAAGATCGTCGAATCGAAATCCCTCAAACTTTATCTTTGGACTTATCGGGACGAAGGAGTCTTCCACGAACACTTCGCCAACCTGCTGCTCAACGATCTGGTCGACGCGCTTGCCCCCAAATGGTGTCGGGTCGAGGTCGATTTCAACGCCCGGGGCGGAATTGGCATCAAAGTGTTGGCCGAACACGGAACCCCGCCGGAATCATCCTGAGCTATGACTGCGCCGAAGAGAATTCAGGTCGCCGACCTCGTCGTTTCAAACGACGACCCGTTCACCCTCTTCGGAGGAATGAACGTCTTGGAATCGCGGGAACTCGCCCTCGAGGTCGCCGCCGCCTACAAGGAAGTGACCTCCAAGCTCGGCATTCCCTATGTCTTCAAGGCATCCTTCGACAAAGCCAACCGCTCTTCCATCTCTTCCTTTCGAGGACCCGGATTGGAAAAGGGCTTGGAAATCCTTTCCGAGATCAAGGAGACCCACGCCGTTCCCGTAATCTCCGACGTTCACGAACCCCACCAAGCCAAACCCGCCGCCGAAGTCATCGACGTCCTCCAACTCCCCGCCTTCCTTTGCCGCCAGACCGATCTGGTGGTTGCGCTTGCCGAGACCGGACGTCCCGTCAATGTCAAGAAAGCTCAATTTCTAGCCGCCCATGAGATGGGACACCTCATCAAGAAGTTCGAGGAAGCCGGTAACGACCAAGTCCTTCTTTGCGAGCGAGGCTCCTCTTTCGGATACAACAACCTGGTCGTCGACCCCCTTAATTTCGGGATCATGAAACGGACCGGTTGTCCGGTTGTCTTCGACGTCACCCATTCTCTGCAAATTCCGGGCGGACGGAGCGATTCCGCCGATGGTCGCCGGCAAGCGGTATTCGAACTCATGCTCGCAGGCATGAGTCAGGGCATCGGCGGGCTCTTTCTCGAGTCTCATCCCGACCCGGCCCAAGCGAAGTGCGACGGTCCCTGCGCCCTCCCCCTCGACAAGCTCGAAGACTTTCTTTCCCAAGCCAAACAGATGGACGACTTGGTCAAAAAGCTCCCTTCGGTAACCATCGACTAGTGGGTCGCCGGAATGCCTGATTCTAGGGAAGACCCTTGGGAAACCCTCGCCCGTTGGTTTCCCGACCTGACGGAGAAAAACTGGACCGGGCTCCAGGCATATTGCGAACTTCTGCGTGACTGGAATGCCAAGATCAACCTCGTCTCGCGCAAGGACACCGATCGTTTGGAGCTCAAGCATCTGGCCCATTGCCTGACCATCACCAAGTTCCTCCGGCTCATGCCCAAGGCCCGTCTGCTCGACGTCGGCACAGGCGGCGGGTTGCCCGGTATCCCCTTGGCTATCTGCTACCCGCAAGCCCGCTTTACCCTCTTGGACTCAATCGGGAAAAAAGTCATGGTGCTCGAAGACATGGTGAGCAAGCTGGATTTGGCAAACGTCGAAGTTCGACGCGGAAGAGTGGAGGAAATGCCAAAAAAACGAAGCTACGACTTCGTCATCGGACGGGCCGTCACGGCTCTTCCCACTTTTTTCAAATGGGTTCACCAAAAGATTGCCAAAGGAGCCAAGCACTCCCCGGCCAACGGCATTCTCTACCTCAAGGGCGGAGATTACACCGAGGAATTGGGAGGAACCGGGCCCACCCCCGCGAAGATTTGGAACCTGGACGAGCTACTCCCCGAGGCCGAGCTCGGAGAGAAATACCTAATCCACTTTAAGATCTAGGGATTCCAGACCCGGAAGAGGGCTTCCGCAATGTGCGAAGGCGTCTCCGCCACTGCAATGCCGGCATCTTCCATGGCTTCCACCTTGGCCGCGGCCGTTCCCTTGCCTCCCGACACGATGGCGCCGGCGTGGCCCATCCGTCTGCCCGGAGGGGCGGTCATGCCCGCAATGAAAGCGGCCACCGGTTTGTCGACGTGCTCCTTGACGTAGGCGGCGGCTTCTTCCTCGGCCGTGCCTCCGATTTCGCCGATCATGATGATGGCTTCGGTATCGGGATCCTCGTTAAAGAGTTTTATGCAGTCCAAATGGTTGGTTCCGTTGATCGGATCGCCACCGATTCCGATACAGGTCGATTGCCCGTGACCGGCGCAAGTGATCTGCCAGACCGCTTCGTAAGTCAAGGTACCCGAGCGGGAAACGATCCCTACTTTTCCGGGCTTGTGAATGTAACCGGGCATGATCCCGATCTTGCATTCCCCGGGAGTGATGATGCCCGGACAATTCGGTCCGATCAAACGGGTGGACGAATGGGACAGCCGGTCCTTGACCTCCGCCATGTCGCGCACCGGGATGCCCTCGGTGATGGCAATGACGAGTGGAATCTCCGCATCGATCGCCTCAAGAATGGAATCCGCGGCAAAGGGTGGCGGAACGTAGATCGCCGCGACGTTGGCCCCCTCCTTGTCCACCGCTTCCTGCACGGTATCGAACACAGGAACGGAATCCTGAAATTGTTGCCCGCCCTTGCCCGGTGTGACCCCGGCCACGACGTTGGTCCCATACTCAATGCATTGAGACGTGTGAAAGCTTCCCGCGCTCCCGGTAATCCCTTGGACGACCAGGCGGGTGTCTTTGTTTACTAATACGCTCATCTAAAATTTTCCTTTTCTTGGGTTAGGCCGATTCCGCGGCGAGCTTGACGACTTTTTCCGCCGCCTCGGCAAGCGAATCGGCAGGTTCCAAAGCCAAACCACTGTCGGCCAGAATCTTTTTGCCCTCTTCCACGTTGGTGCCCTCCAAACGGACGACGAGAGGAACGTTAAGCTCGAGGTTTCGGGCCGCATTGACGATCCCCGTGGCAATCACGTCGCACTTCATGATCCCACCGAAGATGTTCACCAGAATGGCTTTGACCGCGTCGTCCGCCACAAGGATGCGGAATGCGTTTTCCACCTGCTCCTCAGTCGCGCCTCCTCCGACGTCGAGGAAATTAGCGGGAGAACCACCATAGTGCTTGATGATGTCCATGGTGGCCATGGCCAGTCCGGCTCCGTTGACCATGCAAGCCACGTTCCCGTCCAGAGCGATGTAGTTGAGGTCGAACTTGGAAGCCTCCACTTCCTTCGGGTCTTCCTCGGTCAAATCCCTGAGCTCAACCACGTCCGGATGACGGTACAGGGCGTTGGAATCAAAATTCACCTTGGCATCCAAGGCCAAAACGTCACCGTCCGGGGTCGTGACAAGCGGGTTCACCTCGACTTGGGAACAATCCTTCGCCCAGAAAAAAGCGTACAGATTAGTGACCAACTTGACGCATTGCTTGAATGAATCCCCCTTGAGTTCCAAACCAAAGGCAACCTGCCGGGCTTGGTAGGGACGGATGCCCAAGGTCGGATCGATCAAGACTTTGAGGATTTTTTCAGGCGTCTTTTCGGCAACCTCCTCGATATCCATCCCGCCCTCGGTCGAGGCAATGATGACCGGTTGAGAGGTCGCGCGGTCCATCAAAATCGCCAGGTAGTATTCCTTCTCGATGTCCGTAGCCTCGTTGAAATAGATCGTGCTCACTTCCTTGCCGGCCTCCCCCGTCTGCTTAGTCACGAGAACGTTCCCCAGCATGGCCTCGGCCTTCGCCTTGGCGTCTTCGGCGGAAGAAACGACGTGCACGCCTCCCTGAAAACCATCCTTGAAGGTTCCCTTGCCCCGCCCTCCGGCATGAATCTGGGCTTTGACCACGATGGACTTGTCGGAAGGCAAGGTGGCGAGCGCTTGGTCGAAATCCTCGGCCGATTGAGCGACCGTTCCATTGGGAACGGCTACGCCAGCCTCGGCAAAGAGTTGTTTGGCTTGGTATTCGTGAATATTCATCTTGAAAGTGCGAAGGGTAGACTGACAGGGAAAATCAACCAATCAAGCCTATTCAATTTTTTTTCTCAGGATCCTAAAAAGGACCCATTCTCGGAGGATGCGGATCCATGGAAAAAACGGACGCGTCAAAGCATCGCATCAGCATCTCGTATTTCCTGCCCTGAGCATCCGGATGGTCCCAAAGGTTGAAAAACTCCTCCGGGTCTTTTTCAAGGTCGTAGAATTCCCCCTGATCGGTTCCGTGATAAACCACGATCTTTTCCCGATCCGTGCGCAACATCGTCCCATAGGCGTCACCATGCGTCCATGCGTTGTAGTATTCCGCAAAAACCTGCTCGTGAACATACCCGGCTTCGTCCTCACCCTTGAGCATGGGAAGCAAGCTCTTGCCCTGCATGCGCCCGGGAACTTCCAATCCGGCAGCGTCCAGCAAGGTCGGAGCCAAGTCGACCAACTCGATCATGCCGCCGATCCGACGCCCCGATTGGATTCCGCCCGCCGGCCAGCGAATGACCAAAGGCACGCGCATCTGACAGTCGTAAAAATGCGGGCCCTTGAAGTAGATCCCGTGATCCCCGAGCATTTCCCCATGGTCGGACATGAAGATCACCAAGGTATCCTCGGACTGCCCGGTTTCGTCAAGAGCCTCGAGAATCCGACCGACCTGCTCGTCGATCAGGGTGACCATGGCCATGTACGCGGCGTAAACCTGCCTGCGATCGTCATCGCTCATCGCTCGGGTCTCAAATTCTCCGGGTTGATTGTGAGCCCATTCGCGATCCAGCTTTTGAAAGGTCGTCTGTTGATGCGCCTCGTTCGGATGAACCGAAGGCAAAGGCATGTCTTCCACCGGGAACCGCTCGAGGTAATCGGCGGGGGGATCGAACGGATGATGAGGATCAAAACAATTGAAACTGAAGAACCAGGGCTTGCCCTCGTTTTCCCGAATGAATTCGATTGTTTTTTCCGCGCACCAAGTCGTCTGGTGGTACTCGGCGGGCGGACCGCCCTTGACGAACGGGCTCAAGTCCTCTCCCGACAATTCGTCCCAAGTTTTTCCTTTTTGCTCCAACCATTGGGTATAGGCATTCTCTTTCCAATCCGGTTGCGGATGATGGGACCAGAAAAAATCGTCGTAGCCATCGTCGGTACGCTCCTCGACCTTGCCGTCCGAACAGGAAGCCAAGTGGAGCTTCCCTGCCAACCCGCACCGATACCCGGCGTCGTGAAAAAGCTTTGAGACAAGGATCTCATCCTTCGGAATGGTTTGTCCGTTCTGCCGGCAACCCGTTGTACGAGGATACCTTCCGGTCAGGAAAGACGCCCGACTGGGGGAGCACACGGGGCTTTGGCAAAACGCATTCTCGAAACAAGCTCCCTCCCTGACGAAACGGTCGAGCACGGGGGTTTGAGCATAAGCGTTACCGAGCGCCCCGATCGTGTCATAGCGCTGCTGATCGGTGCAGATCCAAAGAACGTTCGGTGGTTTAGGCATCCCTTACTGTAGAAACGGCTTGCTTGTTTCTTGGCAAGAGAGTTTGCACATAGGTTGTCTTTTTACAATGAACGCTACCCTTCGCCAAGAAAGGAACGAACGATCCTGATGACCGCAAGCCCTGATGCGAAAACACGGGCTATGAGGAACCTGAAGTTTTTCATTTGCTTCCGGATGTTTTTCAACGCCCGGTTTTATTACCCGGTCTTCGCGATCTATTTTCTCGAGCACGGCCTGACCTGGGAAGAGTTCGGCATCCTCAACGGAATATGGGCCATCACGATCATTTTGCTCGAGGTACCCTCCGGTTCGCTGGCCGACACCTTGGGCCGAAAGAGACTTCTTGTCCTTGCCGGAATTTGCATGGTCTTGGAAATGCTCGCTTTGCTCTTCGCTCCGATGGATGGCTCGACCTGGGTCTTTTCCCTCTTTGCGATCAACCGCATAATCAGCGGAGTCGCGGAAGCCGCCGCGAGCGGGGCCGACGAGGCGTTGGCTTACGATTCGCTCAAGGAAGCGGGCATGCAAAAGGAATGGGGCAAAGCACTCGAGAAAGCCCAACGCTTCACCTCCCTCGCTTTCTTCTTTGCCATGATGACCGGTTCCGCGTTTTACGACTCGGAGTTCGTAAACACCTGCCTGAGCTTTCTCGGTTTCGACTCTTCGATATCCGACGAAACCTCCATCAAAATCCCGATTTTTCTTACTTTTGCATCCTCCCTCGTCGTTCTGGGCTCGGCCTTGGGCTTGAAGGAATCCATGCATCAGGAAGGAAAAGGCACGCTGGAAGCCATCCGTTCCTCGCTCCGCAAAACCAAGGAAGCCGGCGTATGGATTCTGACCACCGCCCTGCCCTTCGGGATTCTTCTCGCAGCAATGATCCTCGATAGCGTCATTCGTCAGTTCCTTACCATCGCAAGCGCCTATTGGAGCGTGATCGAGCTCCCCTTGTGGACCTTCGGCCTGGTCGCCTCCGGCATGTCCCTGATGGGTCTCTTCGTACCCCGCCTCGCCCGCTGGTTGGCCGACCGGAATTCCCCTGAATACAACTTCTTTCTGATCTGCGCCTTCCTTACCGCGGGACTGTTCGGGATCGGGCATGCCTTTCCGCTTTGGGGGATTTTGCCCGCCGCCTTGCTCTATGCTTCCATGCAATGCATGAGTTACTTGACCAGCCGATACCTCAACGAACAAGCCTCATCCGAGCGACGGGCTACCGTACTGAGCTTTCGCGGATTGGCGACGAACCTCTCCTACGGGGCTGTCTCTCTCCTTTATTCGGGAGTGATCGCATGGATCAAGGCGAACGAAAGCAACCCTGTCGACCCGGGAAGAAGACTCACCGAACAGGAGGCGGTCTTCGTGCAAGCGCTCGGCTGGTTCCCATGGTATTTTCTCTTCACGCTCGGATTGGTCGTCCTGATCTACCGTTTTCGCTTCGGAAAAAAATCACCTTGAACACCCTTCTTGCTTGAAACTGATTCAACTCGGGCAAAGATAAAGTCACTATGAAACGACAAGCAACCGTCGCCCTTGCCGCCGCCCTTTGCTGGGCAGGCTCACTCAACGCCGCCGACTGGAACCAATACCACGGCATCCAGTCGGACAAGAAGACCACCGAAACCCTCTATTCAACCGCTTTCCTCGAGCGGACGGATTCGAAGAGTTGGAAAGTCCCCACCCCCCTCGGGTTCAGCTCCTTTAGCGTTGTCGGAAACCGGGCCTTCACCCTGATCGCGGAGGAAGACGAGGACGGGCTCATGCGCGAAGTCTGCATCGCCCTTGATACAGAATCAGGCAAAAGGCTGTGGAGCTCCTGGCTTACCGTGATGGATTACAAGAGCGGCGGCGGCAACGCCGGAGCTCCCGGAAACAACGGCGGAGACGGTCCCCGCTCCACTCCCGCCTCCTACGGGGACAAGGTCTGGGTCTATGATTCGGACATGAAATTGTACTGCTTGTCCGCCAAAGATGGAAAGATGATTTGGTCGGTCGACGTGCTCAAGGATCATGATGGAAAAAACATCAAATGGAAAAATTCATCCGCTCCCTTGATCGAAGGGAACTTGGCCATCGTCTACGGAGGAGGGAAAGGCAGGAGCTTGCTCGCCTTTGACCGGGACAGCGGAGAGTTGGCCTGGAAGAGCGGAGACGAAACCGCGACTCACGCCACTCCAATCGCCGCGACCATACATGGCGTCCGTCAGGTTATTTTCTTTTGCACTTCCGGATTGGTTGCAGTCAACCCCAAGACCGGAAAAGAAATTTGGCGACAAAAGTTTCCCTTCAAGGTCTCCACTGCCGCCGCACCCGTGGTCGCCGGCGATCTTGTCTATTGCTCGGCCGGATACGGCGTGGGTTCGGGGCTTTACCGGATTTCCAAAGACGGAAGCAAAATGAAAAGCACGGAAGTTTGGAGAAAATCCAACGAGATGTTCAACCATTGGAGCACCCCCATTCATCACGACGGACATCTCTACGGAATGTTCAGCTTCAAGAAATACGGCGAGGGTCCCCTCCAGTGCATCGAGTTGAAATCCGGGGAGGTCAAGTGGAGCAAAGACGGCTACGGCCCGGGCAACGTCATCCTTTCCGGAAACAAATTGATCGCCTTGTCGGACGCCGGCGAAGTGGCCGTGGTGAAAGCCAATCCGGCGAAGTACGAAGAATTGGGTCGCAAGAAAGTGATCAGCGGAAAATGCTGGAGCACTCCTGTTCTCAGCAACGGAATGGTCTTGGCCCGCAGCACCGTGGAAGCGGTCTGCCTGAAAGTCAAATAAGGGTTCGGCAAACGGGTCTGTTTTATTCCTCGAAACTGATCCGGTCCACCTTGTCGTCGGTCCGGTGAATCAGCAGATCGTAATAGGCTCCGCCTTGGCCAAGCACGTAATCCCTCCAAACGTAAGTAAATTGTCTGTATTGAGAGTTTGATCCCTTTTGAGAAGAATCCGGCGGACGGCCGATCAACTCGAAAAGCTTGTCGGCAGGCACTTCCCGGACGAACATCCCCTCCCCCTTGAGCTTGATTTCCCAAGTTCTCAAAGTCGTCGCGTTCTTGCGGTTTTCAAGTATCATTCTTTCGGTCATGTGCTTGCGCAACTGAGACCGAGCCTTTCCGGCAATCGGACTATCGGGAAACTTCTCGATGAATTCCTCGTACAAAGCGATGGCGGTCTCGTTGTCCACCGTCTTGGCTCGCTCGAAAATTTCCCTGTACTCCGCCGAACCCAGCCTCTTGAGCTCGTTGAGCGAAGCCTTCGAGTCACGGGCTTGCTTCTTGTAAGCCTCCAGCGAAGCGGTCAATTCCAAAACCTTCATCTCGAGGGACTCGATCTTGTCTTCCTTGACCTCGAGGGCTTCCGAAAAGGAACGACTTCGAAGGCTCAATTCCCGCTCCAAAGTCACGACCGTCTCGTTTGACTCGCCCAACAAGCGCTTGTGCTCGGCCATGGAAATAGTCTCCTCTGTCAAGACCGGGACTTGAGCGGGTTCTTGAACGGTTCGGGCGTTTTCTTCGTCTTGGCAACCCAAGAAGAGCAAAGAGATCAAAAAGGGAATCGTTTTCTTCATGCTAGGTCATAGCGTAAAAAAACCGACTTCTTGGCAAGGCGAATTGAACTTGCCCGCCCAAACCGATTCGGGGTATTGATAACCCACCTGCCTTCGTCGGGTCGTAGCTCAGTCTGGCAGAGCGCTGCGTTCGGGACGCAGAGGTCGCTGGTTCGAATCCAGTCGACCCGACCAATTCATACTCCGTCCATGATTCATGCTTGCCCATTGCAAGAGGAAAGCAAAGTATTGAGCTCACATGAAAAAGAGCAAATCGAGCGAAGAGACACTCAAGGCCATCCGCAGAAACACCGCCTACACCCATAGCCGTATTCTCTCCCTCATCTACTGCGTGTTGCTCGTAGGTGTGATCGGGTTGCTCATCTTCATAGGCACCCATGACGAGACCAATCAAATGGATACCATCGAACGGGTCGCCTGGATGTTCGGGGGTATCCTGGCCGGTGTGGCGGCCAGCGCATGTCTTTACCATTACCTCTATGCCCATTACGATCAAGCGGATGCCCTTTTGCAGGTAGCCAAGTTTCAGGAACGCTCCATCCGCACTCGCCGGGACGCGGTCGAACTGGTGGAGAAAATCAGAGAAGAAGTAAGCAACGACGAAAGCGGACAGAACGACCTTGCCGAAGAGGAATCTTTGGTCAACCAAGGGAACCCTGACCCCGAATCCGTGGAAAGCGAGGAGAACGGACCCAAGGATGCGGACTCCATCGAACTACCCCCCGGGGAAAAGAAAGATCAGGAAACGGACTGAACGCCAAATCCTTACCCGGACAAACCAACGTCTTCCAAAACGTGTCCGAGATCAGTCCATCTCGAGCGGTGTTCCTCGCACACCACGATCTCCTCTCCTGAAAAGATCTT
>JAYOMW010000022.1:14683-29380 GCA_038121045.1 Opitutia bacterium | reverse complement strand
CAAGTTGCAAGGTGGTCGCCGTATCGACCTCTCAGGAAGAAATCGGAACGAGGGGAGCGATTACTTCGGCCCATTTGGCAAACCCGGACGTCGCCTTGGCAGTGGACGTCAGTCATGCCACGGATCATCCGGACGCAGATCATCGAAAGTACGGGGCTTTTACGCTCGGGGGCGGCCCTATTCTCACCCGGGGTCCGAATGTCCATCCGGCCGTATTCGACCGCCTGATGGATTGTGCTCAAAAGGAGGGAATACCCGTTCAGATCGAAGCCGATCCGCGTCCTACGGGCACTGACGCACGGGCCATTCAAATTGCCAGAGACGGTGTTCCCACTGGTTTGGTCGGTATCCCCTTGAGGTATATGCACACGCCGAGCGAAGTGATTGACTTGAATGATCTTGAGGCCGTCGTTCAGTTGTTGGTTGCCTTTGCCCGTTCTCTGCGCAGAGGCGAAGTGTTTCGATAAGGGCAGGTGCGAGATCGGAGTCGGTCTTTGTTTAGGGCCGCTTTTTTGGTGTTGTTTAATTTGCTCTTGAAAGCAAATAATTGGGCATGAACCCAATTCTTAACCAAAATGCCTTTTTCGTAAAGGAGCACGTCGGGTTTTTGAAAGCCGCCAACAATTACGATGTTTTGGATCCTGCCAACGGCCAAACGATTCTCCACTGCAGGGAGGAAAAATTAGGCTTTTTTACCAAAATTCTGCGTTTCACCGATTACAAGCGGATGACTCCCTTCGACGTCGAGATCAAGACACCCCAAGGAGATCCCGTGGTTCGAGTCAAGCGGGGGGTGTCTTTTTTTCTTTCGAAGGTAAGCGTTTTAAATGAGAAAGACGAGAGAATCGGTGGTTTTAAACAAAAGTTTTTTTCCCTCGGAGGGAAGTTCACCTTGATGGATGCGCAGGAGAATCCCGTATGCACCTTGACGGGCAAATGGACGGGTTGGGACTTCAGGTTCATAACCGATGACGGAATCGAGTTCGCTCACGTGACCAAGAAATGGGCTGGAATGGGAAAGGAGCTCTTTACCTCGGCCGACAATTACGTGTTGGAGATTGCCGAGCAAGTTCCGCAGGACAGCGAGATCCGTCCATTGATTCTGGCCGCCGTGATGTGCATAGACATGGTTTTGAAGGAATAAGTTTCGAGCCTTTTTAATCTTCTTGAACTTGAAGATTTCACAATTTTTTGTTAATTGATGTAAATGGATGGATCAATTTTAACCACAATACAAAAAATTAGTCATGAGAGAACAAGTTTACAGCCTACAATCCGCCGCGGATAGCTCCCTTGCCGAACGCACCGGCTTTATTCGTCGTACTTACCTTCACGTTGCGGGGGCTATCGCAGCCTTTGCTTTGCTTGAGGTCTTGATTTTCAAGTCAGATTTAGACCTTGCGATTACCAGTACGTTGCTTGGAAGTCAATATTCCTGGTTGATCGTTCTCGGACTTTTCATGGGGGTAAGTTATGTTGCGGACAAATTCGCTCATTCTCAAACTTCCGAGGGAGCTCAGTACTTCGGTCTTGGGCTTTTCGTAGTCGCCCAAGCGATTGTTTTCGTACCGATCCTGCACATCGCGAATGGATACTTTGAAGGTGCGATTTCAACGGCAGCCTACATCACCGCCTTGCTCGTGATTGGATTGACTTCAACGGTTTTCATATCGAAGAAAGACTTCTCTTTCATGGGGAGTTTTCTCAAGATCGGTTTTCTCATCGGTCTCGGTTTCATTCTTTGCAGCTTCATTTTTGGCTTCAGCCTCGGTCTTGTTTTCAGTTGTGCGATGGCCTTGTTGGCTGCAGGTTCTGTTTTGTACACGACGTCGAATATCATGCACCAATATCACCCTGGTCAGCATGTCGCTGCGTCCTTGGCCTTGTTCTCATCGATTGCTCTGCTTTTCTGGTACGTTCTTCAGATCGTGATGAGTTTTACGGGCAGGGATTGATCCTATTTGAAATTCCAATCCTCGGGGGAATCCCCGACGAATCTTTCCTGAAGTCCGCCCAGCGCGGACTTCAGTGTTTTGGAACCCCATTGCGGATGGCTCAGGTCGGGGTTCAAGTCGATGAGGGGAAGAAGTACGAAATCCCTTTGCATGATCCCTGGATGGGGTAGGACAAGATCCTTGGTTTCAAGTTCGAGGGCATCGTAGACGAGAAGATCGAGGTCGATGAGGCGGGGGCCGTTTTTACGGATGACTTTTTTGCCGAGGGTTTCCTCCACCGATTGCAATTGACTCAGCAACTCGAGCGCAGGCAAGCCCGTTGAAATTCTGACCGCGGCATTGACGAAGGGAGGTTGGTCGGAAAAGCCATAGGGTTTAGAGCGGTACAGACGCGAGGTCGAGATGATTTGGGAAAATTCCGCTATCGCTTTCAGAGACCGCTCGAAGGTTTCCTTCGGGTTACCCAGGTTCGCCCCAAGCCCTAGGTAAACGTCAGCGTTCAACTTCGACTGTGATTTGGCGCAAGCCGAGCTTTTTGACGTAGCGCGGTTTGTCGACCGAAAGGCGGACCTTCGAGAAGTCGAATTTTTCCTTGAGCTCGACGGCGAGCAGATGAGCGAATCGTTCGAGGGTTTTTCCGTCGTAGGCATTGGAGAATTCACGTACGAATTCAACGATCTCCCGATAGTCGATTCCATCCGTGATTTCATCGCTTTCGCGGATGGTGGAAAAATCGTAGGAAAGTTCGAGGGAGACATAGAGATCCTGAGGGGCGAATTGCTCCTCCTCGAGCAATCCGATACGGACCATTACTTCAATGCCTTCCAATTTGATTTTCCCCATGGCTTCAGTCCTTGTATGGATAGTTTGAGGAAAGAGCGAGTTCCTTTGCCACATGAAGCGCTTGAGCGGTCTCCTTGACGTCGTGAGCTCGAATGATTTCAACCCCATGTGGGACGGAGCAGACCGCAGATGCAAGCGATCCTCCCAATCGGTCGCTTGGGTCGGGAGCGTCACAAAGGGCGTCGATCCATGACTTGCGGGAAGAACCAAGCAGAATTCCCCATGCTTGGTCCTTGAATGCGGAAAGGTTGCGCATCAGTTTAAGGTTGTGTTCAAGTGATTTCCCGAATCCGATTCCCGGGTCGATCCAAATGCGGGGAAGTTTCCGTCCCATCAACTCATTTTTTTTCTGATCAAAAAAAGACCTGATTTCCCCCACGACGTCGTCGTATTCCGGCTTGTCCTGCATGTTCTTTGGTGAACCTTGAGCATGCATGAGAACAAAGCCGGCCCGGTGGCTCTGGGCCAGGTCGAGCAGTTCGGGGTTTCCGCCCGATACGTCGTTGATGAGGTGGGCTCCGGCTTGCAAGGCTGCCCGGGCAACGGTTGGTTTGGTCGTGTCTATGGAAAGGACGAATTGGTCGGTAGGAAGTTTTTCGAGGACCGGAAGAACCCGGGCGAGCTCTTCCTCTTCGGATACGGGGTCACTGCCCGGACGGGTGCTTTCTCCACCGAGATCGATGATTTGAGCTCCTGCTTCGACCATGGAAAGGGCATGCTCGAGAGCGGCTTCCGGATCGACGAAGGATCCGCCGTCGCTGAATGAATCGGGGGTCAGGTTGAGAATACCCATGACCGCGGGATAGCGGAGTTCGAAGGCCTGGCCGTTGAATTCGTATCGGGGCATCTCAGGGTTTTACGAGTTCCTGGTATTGAGATCGAGCCTTTTGATGAACTTGGTTGTCGCGCGAAGTCCATCCAAGTTCGGGAAGGGCGGTGAGGGGGGCGACTCCCCGGCCGGTTCCGCAAAGGATGATTTCGTCGAAACGTCGAAGTTCTTTTTTCTTTGGCGATCCCCGGGTGACTGAAAACTCGCATTCGAGATAGGGAAGGAGTTGGTTGAGGACAATGCCTTGGAGAATGAACTTTTCGGGGATCAGGAGATTGCTTCCTTGGGCAAATATCAGGTTGGAGGTAGCGGATTCCCGAAGATCCCGGCCTTCGGGATCGAGGAGGATCCAATCTTCGGTTGCGACGTCCAATTCGCTCAGCCGACCGTACAGCTGAGTTTCCGCGGTGGACTTGGCGAGGGGTTCGGGGCGCCGGTATTCGAGCAGTCGACCTTTCACCGGGTTGCCATCGGAAAGAGCGGGGCGCGAGGAAATCCCAAGCAGGCTTTCGAACAGGCAGATTCGAATGAGTCCGTCCAAAGATTCCGGCTGATTGGCAAGAAATTCGTCCAAGCGACCGGAGATCTCCTTTCGTGAAGGAATCCATTTTGCTCCGATGCGGTTGGCCGAATCGAGCAGGCGGTCGAGGTGCTCGTCCCGGAAGGGCAAGTGACCACACTCAAACTTGCGAAGCGTGGTGAAGGCTCCGGGGAGGCCCCAAGGCTTCGGGTGTTCGGCCGGGTGGCCGTCTTTAGTCCATGCATGCATTTCGAATGTTCTCGACAATCGATTTTCCGGAAGGGGTAAGAAAGGATTCGGGGTGGTACTGCAAGCCAAAGAGCTTACGATCGACGTCTTCGAATGACAAGGGGGTATCGCGGATGGGATCGCGCGCCGTGATGCGGATGGACTCCGGTAACTGGCGAAGGCTCGCCGGGTCAACTCGGAGGGAGTGGTAACGGGCGACCCGAAGAGTTTGGTCAAGACCGGAGTAGGTTGCCGAAGATGGATCGAATTCGATCTCCGTCTCGACTCCGTGAAGAACTTGGGACTGCCTGGTTATGCGGGCTCCTTCCACTTGGAGGATGAGCTGGAAACCGAGGCACACCCCGAGAATCGGTTTTTTTCCTCTCCAGGCATGGCAAAGGGCTTGGGTTTCGGGGTATTGGTCGGGGTTCCCGGGACCGGGTGAGAGAACGATGAAGTCGGCTCTTTGGCAGACCTCGTCGTTGATTTCGCGACGGTCCAGGACCAGTACCTCGTCCAATCCGGCAAGGAGATGCTCGAGGTTGCGGGTGAAGGAATCCTGATGGTCGGCCAGAAGGATCATGCCAGAAGATCAAGCAGGGCTTGGGCTTTGATTTTATTCTCGTTGTATTCGTATTCCGGGGTCGAGTCGACCACGATTCCTCCTCCCGCTTGGGCATAACAACGGTCTTTGATCACGAGCATGGAGCGGATGATCAGGTTGAGCCTGACGTCTCCGTTGTCGGAAATCGATCCAAAGCTCCCTGTGTAGGGGCCCCGAAAGCATGGTTCGAGTTGGTCGATCCATTCCATTGTGCGGATTTTCGGACAACCGGTTATACTCCCGCCCGGCAGCATCGATTTGAGCAAAGTGGGGAGATCGATTCCTTCTTTCAAGTTTCCCCCAATCGTCGAAACAAGGTGGTGCAAATGGGCGTAGCTTTCCACTTCCCTGAACCGATCGATGGAAACGGCGCCGGGTTTGCAGATTGCCGAAAGATCGTTCCTCTCCAAGTCGACGAGCATATTGTGCTCGGCAACTTCCTTTGGGTCATTGAGAAAGGACTCGATGACCGAACCGTCCGACGATCCGGTCTTTCTTTGATAGGTGCCTCCGATGGGGCGGGTCGTTATTCGGTCTCCTTTTCGTTCGATTACCGTTTCGGGCGAACAGCTCAAGATGGAAAAGTTTTCCGTTCTGAGCAAAAAGGCTTCGGGGGCGGGGTTGGCCAGGCAAAGCCTTTGAAAGGCAAGGACCGGATCGATTTGAGCCTGAGCCTCGAATCGTTGGGAAATCTTGATTTGATAGGTTTCGCCGTCGAGTATGGCCTCGCGGGCTCGCCTGAAGACATCCTTGTATTGGCCGAACTCAAGGTTGCAGCCAATAGAGTGGCTTGGCCCGAGGCTCGGTAGGCGGGCAGGCAGAGTATCTTTCTTGAGTAGGTCGGAGATTTCGCGGTCCCGCCCGGGAATATCGGATTCGACACGGGTTGCATCGGGAAGAAAACGGATAACCGTTTTGGGGCGTCCGAACCATCCATCGGGTATGGCAAGGTCCCGATTCGCTCTCAGGGAAAGCCCGAGATGGGCGGCGAGAAATTCGTAACCGAAGAAACCAATCCATTCCGGGCAACTTAGCTTGTCGCTCGTCTCCTTGCGGGCAAGGTTTCGGAAGGTTTCTTCGACTTGCCTGCCATCCGGTTCGAATACGTCGGTGAAATCAAGGTAGGCGAGATAACCTCCGTCTGGTTCCGCCCGGACGGCCAGGGGGCATGCTTCCAAGTTGCCGAGCGAAGCGATGGAGTCTGCTTGCCTGCTTTCGGTCATGGCAACCGTTCGAGCAGTTCGGGAAAGGCGGTGATTTGACGTTCCTCGATGACGGGTTTGCCGAACAGCAAGGCATCCCATCCGGCTTGCCGGGCCCCTTCGAAATCCCGGGAGTGGCTGTCTCCGAGGTGCAGGAAGTCCGAAGGCTCCATGCCGAAGGCTTCTTCCACTTTCCGGAAGATACGTAAGTCGGGTTTCTCGACACCCATTTCGGATGAGATGAATATTTTCTCGAACAGGGTATCGATCGCGAGGTCCTCGAGGACGGATCGCAAGCGGGAATCGTTGTTCGAGAGAACGGCCAGGCGGTACCCGCGGTTGCGTAGATCGGAAAGCGTTTCCTTCGCCCCTTCTGCAAGCCGCCAGTGCTCTCCCCGGGCGAAAAGTTCCCACAATTCTTCGAACAGCGGATCGAGGTCGCGCTTTTCGGAATAGGGCTCGAATACCGTCAATACGACTTTTTTCCAAAAATCTTTCTCCTCACCCGAGGTGATCTTGCCGTCTTTTTGGACTTTGCCGAATACTTCGTAGAACCTTAGGTCCACTTCTTCGTCCTGAACGGACAAGCCAAAAGAGCGGGCGGTCTTTGCATAAACCGCCCCGACCGAAGGCCAAGGCCGAATCAGGGTTCCGGCCGCATCAACCGTGATCACGTGGGTGGAGTTCGACATCGATTGAAATTTTCTTTTGTTTAGGAGTTGGTGAAAGTAAAAATACGGGCGACAAGCAACGTCATTAGTAAATCATAGTTAAGTATGCGAGTTTTTCCAAAAGGGGCAGGTATGTCGGTTGCCTTGCTTGCTGTTTTCCTGACCGCGTGGCTGAACCCCTCGTTTGGTCTGGAGGGCGGGTTGCTTGTTCCCGGGAAGTTGAGCTTCGTCGCTGTCTTCGTTATTTTCCTGATTCAGGGATGGAAATTGAATTTGGGGCGCCTGAAGGAAGCTTGGGGCGACTTGCGAATCCTTTTTGTTCTTCATTCTTTCATCTTCGTCGTTCCCGGGCTCATGGTTTTGGTAATCAGAGTGATTGGACTCGTCGACCCGATTTGGATTCCCGGTCTCTTTTTTCTGGCAATCTTGCCCACCACCATCTCGAGCTGCGTCGTGTATACCCGCTTGGCGGGAGGTGGCGCCGATGAGGCTCTTGGTCACGCAACCTTTTCCAATCTGCTCGGGATGCTGTGGGTTCCTCTCGTCGTTTTTGGGGGTGCCTTCGGGTTCTTCGATTCACGGGGCGCGGAAGACGGTTTGTCGGTCTCTTTTGAACTTCTCCCTGACTTTTTGCTCATGGTTTTTCTTCCGATTTTGATTGGGTGGTGGGGAAAAAACAAGCTTCCCCGTGGTTTTCTGCCCGAAAATGCAACCTGGTTGGAACAGATCCCGGCCTGTTGCATTGTACTGCTCGCTTACTTTTCCTTTTGTTCACTCCTTGCTGAATTTGGAAACAAGTTGTTTGGACCAAGTACGGGAATCTTGGCTGCGGTCGTGCTTGTCCTTTTGCTGATCGTGAGTGCCTTTGCTTGGGCTTTGGGAGGCTTCGTTTCTCATTCGCGAAAGGCCCGGGTCACCTTCTTTTTTTGTGGCTCTCAAAAATCTTTGGCCCTTGGTTTGCCTTTGGCCCAAACGTTATTCGTTTTTGAAGAGAATTCGGTAGGCTTGCTGGTTTTGCCTCTGGCCCTGTTTCATCTTGGTCAACTCTTTCTCGGAGCCTTTTTGATCGGCCCCTTGAGCAGGTGGACGAATTTACGTTAACAAGATTCTTCCCTTTTTGATTGAAGCGCAGTCTCATACGTAGGATGAACACTTCGTGATTTGCAAAAGTTTCAAGGATAAGGAGAAGATGAGACGGGCCGGTCGTACGGCGGCCACCGTGCTCGATCGCCTTTGCAAGATGGTCAAACCGGGAATGAGCACTTGGGAGATCGATGAGCTAGGCGGCGAACTAATGAAGGAAATGGGGGTCGAGAGCGCTTGCAAGGGCTATCGTTCGGGCCATCGCGTCTTTCCTTCCTACACCTGTCTTTCGGTGAACGAAGAGGTGGTTCACGGGATTGGCGTCAAGGACCGCATTCTAAAGGAGGGAGACGTCATCTCCGTCGACGTTTGCATTCGTGAGGATGGAATGATTGGCGATAACTGCAGGACCGTTCCAGTGGGAGAAGTAAGCACCGAGGTGGCCCGCCTGCTCAAAATAACCGAAGAATCCCTCTATCTGGGGCTCAGTCAGGCCTTGCACAAAAACCGCATAGGTGACGTATCCGAGGCCGTTCAGTCGCATGTCGAAAAAGCGGGTTTTGCCGTCATCACCAATTTCGTGGGACATGGGGTCGGTCGTTCGCTGCATGAGGATCCCCAAATACCCAATTTCGGAAAGGCCGGGACGGGTTCGAAATTCAAAAAGGGAATGGCGATTTGCATCGAGCCCATGGTCAACATGAAAAGCTCTCAGATCCGCATGGCCAAGGATGGTTGGACCGCCTTGGCTGTGGATGGGTTTCCTTCCGCGCACTTCGAGCATACTTTGCTGGTCGACGAAGGTAAACCCGAGATCCTGACCATTCCAGAGGGTTATGGGGAAGCGGAGGAGTTCTTCACTTCAAAGTTGGCCGAAGTCGCCTGAGTCGAACAGGGATGCTCAAATTACTTGCAGATGCCGTCTTTTCTTTCGACGTCGAATGGATTCCCGATCCCAAGTCCGCCGAAATTCTTCTTGAAACAGCACCCGCAGACGGGCCCGGAGACGAGGCTCGCGTTTCCTTTGAAGCTCTTTGGGCAAGCGCTCGCAAGGAAGGTCAGGCAGAAGACTTTCAGCCCTATCTGAAAACCATTCTTTGCCGGATCGTATCCTTGGCGGGAATTCTCCGTGAAAAAGTCCCGGGCGGCGATTGTTCACTTAAACTCGTTTCTCTCCCGGTCGATCCGGCGGATCCGGCCAAGTGCGACGAAAAGGCCTTGCTTGCCAATTTCCTCAAGTCGGTCGGTCGAAAGAAACCTCAGTTAGTGGGCTATAATTCAGCTCAGGCGGACGTTCCGATCATCGTTCAGCGTTCGATTGTGAATGGCCTGCCCGGTTTTGGCTTTTCCGACCGTCCGGACAAGCCTTGGTTAGGGGTCGATTACTTCGATGCCCGTAATTCGGAATATAACGTCGATCTGGCCGATGCCATGGGGCAGTACAAGGATCGGCCCTCTTTGCATCAGGCGGCGACTCTGAGCGGCATTCCCGGAAAAATAGACGTGAGCGGAAGTTCGGTTGCGGAAATGTGGCTTCAGGGCAAGCTTTCCGAGATCGTGGCATACAATGAATTCGATGCCTTCACCACTCACCTGCTTTGGGCTCGCTTGGCTCATTTTTCGGGCCTGCTGAGTTCGGATCAATACGTTCGTGAACAAGATCGGGTCAGGGAGTTGCTGGAGGAGGAAATTTCAGGCGGCAAAGTTCATTTGGAAAAATTCGTTGCCGAGTGGGACCGCTTGTTGGCGATCACGGGTCAAAACTAGTTTTGGGAAACTTAATTTTTTATTTGTCGGTTTCGACGAATTGTGGCGCAACGGATGTTCGCCTAATTGAAATCAATGGACAAATGCTCTTGGCGTCTACGCTTGGAGGATTTGTTAAAAATCCAAACATATCCATTTTATGACTGAATCGGAACAAGCCGAAGACGCCTTGGCGCGTTTGAACGAAACACGCGAACGCCTGATGGTTGAAATCCGCAAAGGCATCATTGGACAGGACGAGGTGATCGAGCAATTGCTGGTTACCTTGCTTGCCCGTGGACATTGCCTGCTTACCGGGATTCCCGGGTTGGGGAAAACTCTTCTGGTGAAGACCTTGTCACAATGCCTGAGTTTGAGTTTCAAGCGCATTCAATTCACGCCGGACTTGATGCCCGCCGACGTCGTCGGGTCCGAAGTGGTGGACGAGGATCCGGGTACCGGAAAACGGACTTTTCGTTTCGCCCCCGGTCCGATCTTCGCCAACGTCGTGTTGGCCGATGAGATCAACCGAACGCCGCCCAAGACTCAGGCCGCTCTTTTGGAGGCGATGGAAGAAAGGCAGGTCACCGTTTCGGGCGAAACCCGTCCGTTGCCACCGCCCTTTCTCGTTTTGGCGACCCAAAACCCGATTGAACTCGAGGGCACTTACCCTTTGCCCGAGGCTCAACTCGATCGTTTTCTCCTCAACCCCGTAATCCAATATCTTTCCACCGAAGACGAGATCAAGATGGTGAGCGAAACGACGGGTCTGGACCGCGAGGAATCGCAACCTGTCCTGGAGGCGGATGATATTCTCACTTTGCAATCCTTGGTTCGCCAAGTGCCGGTTTCCGAAAACGTGGTGGCCTATGCCGTCGGTTTGGTTTCGTCCAGTCGACCGGTTAGCGATACTTGTGACGACTGGACGGCCAAGCGCGTGAAGTGGGGAGCCGGTTCACGGGGAGCCCAGGCTTTGATTCTTGCGGCCAAGGCGAGAGCTTTGTTGGCCGGTCGGGCCAACGCGTCTCGGGAAGACGTCAAATCCATGGCCAAGTCCAGCTTGCGTCACCGCATCCTGCCGAGCTTCTTTGCCGAATCCGAGGGTTTGGGTTCCGACGAGATCATCGATCATTTGCTCGAGTCGGTTCCCTCCTGACTTTTGGAATCCTTTGGACCGTGGTTGAATCTGCCGAGAGTTCCCTGCTTGATCCTGCTCATTTGAAAGGCATTGAAGACTATTCGCTGCTCGCGCGTGTCGTAGTCGATGGAGCGATGCCGGGCATTCATCGAAGCTTGAGGCAAGGCCGCGGGAATGAATTTTTTCAATATCGCCCGTATGAACGCGGAGAGGATATGAAGATGGTGGATTGGAAGGTCTTTGCCAAGCGTGATGAGTTGGTCTCCAAGACCTTTCAGGAGGACACGAACTTCACGGTCTACTTGGTGGTCGATGCAAGTGCTTCCATGGGGTACGAGGGCAAGCGGGCTTCCTGCTCGAAACTCCGTTATGCAAAGATGCTCGCTGCTTGCTTTGCCTACCTGTCTCAGCGGCAAGGCGATCGTTTCGGGCTTTTCGCCTACTCGGATGAAGTTCAACAATGGATCCGTCCCCGTTCCGGCAGCGGGCACTTGAACAGGCTTTTGGTCTCCCTCGGTTCCCTTGAAGCGAAGGGGCGCAACGATCATGAGCAAGCCTGGGGAAAGTTCGCAAATTCGCTGCCGGGCCGATCGATGGTCGTGTTCATCTCCGACTTCCTGGAAGCTGAAGATACTTTGAGCGAACGTTTGCGCTTTGCGCTCTCTTCTCATTACGAATGCCTTTGCCTTCAAGTCCTTGATCCGGAGGAGATGGACTTGCCTGATGCCGAGGCAATTCGCTTCGCGGAAATGGAGGGAGAGCGTGAGATCTCCAGCGCTCCTCCCGCAATACGCGAAAAATACCTCAACGACATGAATGCCTTCGTGGAAGATTTGAGAGGAAAGTTGGCTTCCGTATCCGCGGAATTCGAAACTTTGCGATCCGATCAGGAATTGGGGCATGCTTTGCGTCGCTTTTTGGGTCTGAGGAACCGGAAGGCGTAATGAAGTCGACCGTCCGCTATGATTGAGTTCGCCCAACCGGCAGCCTTGTGGACCGCTTTGGCGGTGGGCTTGCCGATTTTGGCTCATATGGCTTATCGACAGGTTACCCGTAAGCATCCGTTTCCATCCCTTCGCTTCATCCGTCCATCAAGGATTCCCAGAACCGGGAGAAAAAAGCCCTCCGATCTCCTCTTGCTTTTCCTTCGGGTACTCTTGTTTCTCGCCCTGTCCGCCTTGTTGGCGGACCCTTATTGGATGCCGGAATCAAGTCCGGACACGAAGGATAACTCGGGAAAGGAAACCCTTCTTGCCATCGACGTCAGTCCGAGTATGGCAGGGTGGGGCGGTTTGGAGGAAGCGCGGAATCTTGCTTTGCGCCTGATTGAAGAAGAAGAGGGCAAGCTCGGCCTCGTCGCCTTTGGACAGAATATCCTCGCCGAATGGAAGCCGGGGGCCGACAAGAAAGAATTGACGGAGGCAGTCGAGGGCTTGAGCCATGACTGGAAAAAAGGGAATGCCCAAACCTTGCTTGATCGCGCTCCGGGTTTGTTTTCACCTTCCGCAACTGAGAAAAAACTAGTGATTATCAGCGACTTTCAACAGTCCGACTGGCAAACTGCTTTCCGTGATTTGCCTCAAATAGGGGTAGAGGTGGATTTGCGAGGAGTCGGTGCCGAAAAAGGACAGCCAAAGCGTTCGGACAATGTGAGCGTGGTGGAAGCGCGCGCCGTGCCGGCCGGTCCGGGCAAGGTGAGGGTCTGGACGGTGATACGGAATTGGGACGATGAAGCCAAGACCGTTGCTTTGGTCTTGAACGCCGGGGGCGAAATTCGTGAAAGGCAAGAGGTCAACCTACCACGCCTTGGGTCGGCTCAGGCTCAGTTTGTCTTGAAGGCCGATGACTTTTCCGGGGCTTCGGTCGAGCTTGAGTCGGAAGATTCCTTTTCTTTGGACGATAAACGGGCTCTTTGGCTGAAATCACCACCGGCTCGCAGATTCGGGTTTTGGATGCCGGAAGCCGATAACGTGGAAACGCAAGAGGAACGGGATTTTCTCAAGACGGCGGTAGCCAGTGCCGGAGACAATGGATGGAACCGCTGGAATTGGGCTCAGGATCAGGCGGATGGCTTGAGGTTGGGTGACGAGAAGTCGGGGCTTGAACTGCTTCTTGTCATCGGTTTGGGAGAGTGGTTCGAGGAGCAGGAACTGGGAGCTGCCTTGCAGGGGTTCGTCGAGGGGGGAGGAACGGCCATTCTGACTCCTGGCCAACCATTTGCAAAGACGGCTTCGATTATCCGTGAGGCCGACCTGTTGGCATTCAAGTTCCTCCGGGTGGCCGGGGGAGCCGTCCGCTTGGGGAACCCCTTTCGGATCAAGGCTCTTGAAGAGGGTTCTTTTCTGACCGAGGTTTTTGACGGCAAAGCGGCTCGTGATCTTTATCTTTCCGCTATCCATCGGTTTGGCGTCATTCAGCAGGTTGGTCCGGAGGTGGAAGTTCCTATTCGGGATCGCGAGGGTCGTCCTTTGGCCTTGGTTCGAAACTTGGACGGGGGCGGGCGTCTGGTTTTTCTTCCTTTCAGGATGAACACTTCGTGGACCGATTTGCCCCTGCGTAATTCCTTTCTTCCTTTGCTCATGGAGCTTTCTTTCGGGGGGCGCAAATCCATGCCTGCGAGAGCCTGGCCGGTTCTTGAACCAGGAGGCACCTGGGGGGAAGGGGAGCAAGTTTTCAAGGCGGTCGAACCCGGCGTGTTCCGGTTCGAAGATCAGTGGCTGGAGGTGGTGCCTTCATTGGCCGAATCGATTCCCGAGGTGCTTGCCTCAGACGAGTTGCTTCAGTCCGTGGGAGGGCGGTTTTCATCCAGTCCGGCATCTTCTCGGGCAGAAGGTTCCGGAAAGGAAGAGAGAGAACCTTTGTGGTTGTGGTTTGCAATCCTTGCCGCAAGTCTGTTGATTATTGAGATGATCTGGTCACGTCCCACTCGCGGCGGCACAACGAAAGATGATTCCGCTCATGCCTGAGTTTATCAAGTATCTCCGGCGTGAATCGCTTTTTTCCCTTTTTGCCGGGACCGTGCTTGCTTTGGTTGCCGGGTTAGTCAGTTGGCCGCTTTTTCTTTATGCGTTGGATGCTTACGATTCCCTTGTTCCAATCCGCGAGAGCGAAGCTTTCGGTTTGGTGGTTGCAGTAAGTTGTTTCTCCGTTGTCGTTTTTCTTGGTTTGTTTTTTCGTTCCTGCTTGAAAAAGCCTTCCGCCCGAGAAGTCGCCAAACAGGTCGAGACGGCCAACCCCGAGTTGAGGGACCTCCTGAATTGCGCGGTCGAATTAGAGGGGAAATCCCGTCGCGGGGAACTTACCTTCATGGAGAACCGAGTCCTTCGCCTGACTGAATCAAAGGCAAAGGAGATTGCATGGGGAGACGGTACCCGACCCAAATCCTTCTTTTGGCTGGCCTTGACCGCCGGTTTTGTCTTGGGCGGCGTTTTTTCCGTTTGGGGCATGCAAACCAGCCCTCTCCAAAAAACTTTCGCGGCCTTGTCCGATGAGCCCGGCTTGACTGTCTTTACGACCAAAACGGTGGCCGCGGAACAAACCCAATATCCGCCCAGTCACGAATTCAGTCGAGGAACGGATGTTTCCGTGTTTGCCGACGTTACGCGTGGCCACAGAGGTGAAAAGAGCGCCTTTATTGAATTCAAGGAAGACGGGAAGATCGAGAGACTCGAGATGTTGTCCACTCCTACTTTGGGGCGTTTTGAATTCGTCGCTTCGTCTCTGCAGGAACCTTTCGAGTACCGGGTCTTGACTCCGACTTTGGAGAGCGGGTGGGAGAGGCTTTCGCCTTTTGATCCTCCTGCCTTGGTTCAAGCCAAATGGACGGTTTCTCCTCCCGCATACTTGAAAATGGATCCTTTCGAACATTTTGGGTTCGG
>JAYOMW010000022.1:0-14583 GCA_038121045.1 Opitutia bacterium | reverse complement strand
CCGCCGCTTGTCGAGATTACCGAACCGGCCAAGGATCTTCAGCTTCCGGCCGATGCCAGTTTGTTGGTCGAGGTTTTTGCTTCGGACGATCACGGTGTCGCCGACGTCAGGATCAATGTTTCCCATGCCGGGGAAAAGGAAGAGGAGACCTTGTTTGTCGAACCAATCGAAAAAGAGAAAAAATTGAGCTACATTTTGGATTTGAACGATCGTGCTTTGGCTGTGGGCGACGTGATTACCTACATGGCTTTGGCCATGGACAACAAGGAACCCGAGGGGCAGTTGGCCCGGTCGGAAATTTACTTTATCGAGATTCTTCCGCCGGAAGGCAATACCACCGATGGGGAAGGCGCGGGGGATGGGGAGCAAAAGGAGATACCCGTGCGCGATTTCATCAATAAAACCAAGAAAATTATCCGCATGACTTACGATGCGATCCTCGAGGATGAGCTCGAGCAGGAAAAGAGCGCTTTGGCGATTGGATCTGATGCTCTCGGTCTCAAGCATGCCATGACCAAGGTCTATGATGAAAACGAGGGCCAATTCCCCATTCAGGATGGAATCGACTTGGGCGAATTGCTCAACGAGGCCACTTATCATATCGAGCAAACCGAAATCTATGCCGGAGATCAGATGCTCGAAGAATCTCTCGAACCATCTGAAAAGACCCTGCGCAAACTAGTTCAGCTCTATGCCTTGATGCAAAAGATGCAAAAGCAGAAGTCGAAGGGAAAAGGGAAGCCGGAAAAGAGCGAAGAGACTGCGGATAACCAAAAGCAGAAAGATAACAAGGACGAACCGAAGGATCCGGCGGAGGAACTCAAGAAGTTGGGTAAGGACTTGGAGAAACTCGAGGAATTCGAACAAAGACAAAAGGAATTGAATTCCGAAATAGGCCGAGCCGCCGGCTCCGGGAAAACGGGTGAGCCAAACCAGGAGATTGCCAAGGAACAGGAAGAATTGAGAAGGGAACTGGAAGCCTTGAGGGACGAGTGGTACGAAAATTCGGGAAGCCTTGGTGAAGTCGGTTCCCTTGATGCGGCAGGAACCGAGATGAAGGAAGCAGCAGGAGATTTGCGTAGGGATGATCCCCGTGAAGCCCGCCCCCACGGGGATTTGGCTGCGGAGGCTTTGGCCAATGCCATTTCCGAGGTGGAGGGCAAGATGGCCGGCCTTGCTGCCGGCATGGTGGATCAGCTTAGCTCCGAGGCCGGTGGCTTGGCATCCAGTCAGCGCGATCTTGCCGAAGACACCGAGAAGGCCAAGCCGGGCCAAGGCGAACCCCTCAAGAATGAGCAAGATGAACTGAACGAGCGGGCGAAGGAACTGCTTGAAAAAATTGATCAAGCGGCCAGGGCATTGGGTGATTTTAACGAGAATGCGACCGAGGATTTGCTGAAAGGAGCCCGAGATTCTCGTGAGGACGGTCTGGAGCGCTCCGGCAAGAGGGCCTCCAACTCCCTTCTGTACGAAGCGTTTCCTCAAGCCAAGCGAGAGGAGGACAAGGTCGCCGGGAATTTGGAAAAGCTTGAGCAAGAATTGAAGGGGGTGGCCGACAAGTTGAGGAATTTAGGAAACTCGGCCCTACGGGATCTCGTGGAAAAACTGCGCGAGACTCAACAGGAAATGCCCGGGATGCAAGAGGGCGAAATCAAGGAAACCGCCGAGGAGTTGGCCAAGGCTTTGGGCAAATTGCCGAATGCGGAATCGGACGAGAGGCTATTGAACCTCACGCGCGCCCTTGAGCAGGTGCCCATTATGGAGGATTCGTCCCAAGCAAAGTCTCTCGCCTCGGCCGCTGTTGCGGAGGCCTTGGAGTTGGTCGAGCAGTTCTTTTGGCAGGAAGCGGTCGAAAATCGTCTTCGCAAAAACAAGGAAACAACCGCTGCTCCCGGTCGATACAAAAGGCAGGTCGAAGAATACTTTCGAAGAATTGCGGAGGGTGAATAAGGATGGGGTTCGATTGGCCCTTATCTCCGGTTTGGTTGGCTATTGGGGCTCTTGTTTTTTTGTTCGCCCTTTTTTTTCACGGACGGAGCCTGCTTGAGGCAACCGTTCCCCGTTTTGCTTGGAAACTGATTGGGTTGAGAGCCTTGGCGGGCGGAGTTTTTCTCCTCCTTCTGGTTCGGCCTTACTTGGAAACCGATGAGCCTGCGACGAACGAATTTCGTCTGCTTGCCTTGGCCGACTTGTCTGGGAGTATGGACGTTCGGGACGAGCGGGGAGGCCTCAAACGCATCGAGCAGGTGAGTCCTCATTTGGATGGAGGCAATTCAGATTCATGGGTGAGCCGGCAAATGGCGAAATACGGCAAGGTCGAGAGGTTGGGGTTTGCTCAAGACGCCAGTCGATTAAGATCTCGATCATGGGAACGCCCCGAGCTCGGAGAGAAAACCGCCTTGGGAGATGCGTTGGACGGCGCTTTGCAGGATGCGCAAGGACAATCCCCGCTTGGCTCGGTCGTTGTGTTTACGGATGGCCGAAACAACAGTGGAAAGCCGGTTCTTGAGGTGGCAAAGGAGTACCGGGTTCGCGGGGTGCCGGTAAACGTCGTGGGGGTGGGGCAGCTCAAGGAAAGAGGAGATTTGGCCGTTCGTTTCTCCGACCGAAAGCCCAAGGCGGTAGCCAAGGAGGAACTGCTTTTGAAGTGCGAAGCGACCAATCAGTTTGATAGGTCCGTCGAAAGCTCGGTACGGTTGTCCTTGGGGGAAAAACTCTTGCAGGAGATTCCCTTGAAGCTGAAGTCCGGCGAGACTCGCTCGATCTCCTTTTCACCCCTCAAGCCGAAGACCGCCGGCCCACTGCGTTACCGTGTTGAAATCGTATCGCCCTCGGGAGATGCGGATCCTTCCAACGACTTGGATTCCTTGCTTGTTCTGGTCAAGCCTCCCGAGCGCTTTCTGACACTCTATTTGTCCAACCGGGTACAGCCTCTCTATCCTTTCGTGAAGCGAGTGCTAGCCGATGAAGAGCGCTTTGAGTTTCGCTCGCTCATCCGATTGAGCGATCAAGTCTTTCATGCCTTTGGAGACGAAATCAAGCCCGCCTATCCGGAGGATCCTTCTTTTTGGATGGATTATGATTCGGTCATTCTCGATACGGAAACGTTGACGGACTTGAATGCGACCTTGGTTGATTCCCTCAAGGACTT
Source organism: Opitutia bacterium (assembly GCA_038121045.1). Lineage (GTDB taxonomy): Bacteria > Verrucomicrobiota > Verrucomicrobiia > Opitutales > Seribacteraceae > Seribacter. Next base: position 11,432 of record JAYOMW010000022.1, on the reverse strand, counting down.
CGTTCAGAAAAAAGGCGGTGGACTTTTGCTCTTCGGCCCGGCGGAGAAAGGTCGCGAACTGCTCGGTGGATTGGTTCCGGCAAAGGAGGTCGAGAGAATTCTGGTCAAAGACAACCTCTCTCTCGTGACCTTGGAGGAACCGCTTTTCAGGCCTGAGGACGAGGTCGATGAGATGAAGCCTTTTTTACCCGGTCGTTTGCCGGGTTTCTTCGTCAAGGAGCAAAACCCCGCAGCCCGGGGCGTAGTCGTCTCACGGGCCAATGGTCGCCCGGTTCTCGTCGTTCAGGCGTACGGTGCGGGAAAGGTCGGGTATTGGGGGGTTCCTCACGATTGGAGGCGATCGATGAGCGACGAGGATGGAGCAAGGGAATTCAGGAAGTTTTGGCAAGCCTTGGTTCAATGGTTGGGCACAGGTGGTGAAGACCGACTGAAAATCGAGGAAAATGAAAAGCCCTTCTTGCGGGGTGGCGAGACCCCTCTTCAGGTGGAAGCCCTCGGCTCTGATTTCGAACCATCCATGGACGCCATGGTGAAGGCACGGATCGTGGGGCCAGAAGGATTTGAGAAAACCGTGCAGCTTTATCCGGAAGGTTCCGTGGCGGGACGGTATGCAGGTTCGTTCAAGCCTACCCAACCCGGAGCCTACGAGGTTCGCTACGAATTGACTTTTCCGGATGGAGAAGCTTTGGAGAGGGAGAGTTATCTCAGGGTTTCGGAGTCTGGCGAGGAGTCGGTCGACGTTTCTTATGCGGAGAGAGATTTGAAAATGTTGGCCAAACTAACGGGGGGAGAGTTTCTTCCCGTTTCAAAACTGACCGAGGGATGGGAACCCGCCTTTGCCAAGACCCTGCCGAGCATTCGGAAGCGTCACAGTTTGTCCGACGCTTGGATTTTCTTTGTTGTTCTCTTTATCTTTGCAGGCATAGAGTGGGTCATGCGCCGTCAAGTAGGCTTGCGATGAATAAGATTTTCCCGTTACAACTTTCTTCCGTCGGGTACTTCCTTTTGGGTGTGGCGGTTTGGGCCCAAGCGCCTTCTCCTTTTCTTCCTTCCCCGGAAAAGGGGGGCGAAACGGTCATTTCTTCCGATGCAAACGCCAGTATCGACAAGCCGGTTCAAGCACCTCGTTCATCTCAAAGCGAAACGATCCTTCGGGCGGCGAAAGACCTCGGCCACGTCGAGGTCGGTCGAAGAGTTGGGGCGGCCAAGCTTCTCGGTAAATACCCCGGTTCTCAGTCCGCTTTTCTTCTGGTGGCGGCTCTCGATGACCAAAGCCCGCTGGTTCGCCGTTCTGTCATGGTGTCTTTGGCCGAGCATGCTTCGAATGGTTATCCGCTCTACGACAAATCCCTCGTCGAGAAAGTATATTCCAAACTAGGCGACTCCGACGTCGAGGTAAGGCGTGAAGTCTCGACCATGATTCCCCGTTTGGTCAGCGGACTGAGACGCAGTGGCGTCGAGGTGGTTGAAATCAACGGTCGCAAGATCTTTCGTTCCGTCCCTCCTACCGTTCGGGCCGATCTTTTGCAAATTACTCAAAAAGCATTTCTTGATTCGGATGCCATCGTGCGGCAAAACGTGTTGAAGTATCATATTTACTTGGGAGTGCCTCTGCCGGTGACGACTCTGGTACAACTTTTGGGCGATTCGGATCTGGGGGTTCTGTTGACCGCGCTCGACCGAATAACTTCCAACGCGGGGCGTCCCGAGGTCGTGAACAGAATCGAGGAGCTTTCCCGGCATCCTGATCGCGGCATACGCCTGAAGATTGTCTCGGTGGCTCGGGACGCGAATCGTTTTCATGCCCGATATCGCTCTGTTTTGCGGGCCATGACGAACGATCAAGATCCCCAGGTGTTGTCCATGGCGGCGGTTGAATTGGCTCGCTTTGGCGAGAAGATTCCTCCCGCAACCGTTCAACGGATCAAGCAATACCTTCTTGGTGTAGAGGGCATGTCCACTCAAGTGACCACCATCTTGTATGCAATTTCGGCTATGGGAAGCGATGGTATGAGCGTTTATGAAGCTTTGACCGACCACAGCAGTTCCCGGATTCGCAAAATTTCCTGGCAACGATACCTGACCCTGTCCTCGGGGTGGAACAATCCTCAGTTGTGGCTCCCCGCCATCAAGGACCGGGACAAGGGCGTCAGGGAAGCCGTCCTGAATATGCTGCGGGGTCGTCCGATCGATCTGAATTCGGATGACATGGCGAGCTTGGTGGAGAGCAAATACGAGGACGTCAGGATATTCGCCGGACAGTCCTTGCTGACCGTGAACGAAAGCGTGATGGGTGAATTTTCCTTCGATCTCCTTATCGACGAGAGCTCAATCGTGCGCTCGACGACCATCCGAGCGATGGGTACCCGAAAGGTGACCGGGTGGGTCAAGGTTATGACGAGGTCGCTTCTTGACGATGATTACGTCATTCAGCAAGCGGCTATGGAAGCATTGATCGGGGATCGGGCCAGGGGGGTTCCTGCCTTGCTTGAATTTATTTCCAAAAACCCGCAAAACAGGATAAGTTCATTAGCCAAAACGGAATTGAGGGGGAGGGGAATACAGCCGTGAGTTCGCGTTGCTTCGCCGTTGCCGTGCTTCTTGCCCTTTGTCCTCTGTTGTGCGGACAAGACGAGTCGGGGGTTCCGGGTGGAGGAATACGCATCATGCAATTGATGAGATCGGAGAACGTGTTGAGGCGTTACCCGGATGCTTTGCCCAGTTTGTTGAAGATGATGAACGAGCAAACCAATGCCCGCTTCGACACGGATCCTCTGTTCATATCGTCCCTTACCGACGAAAGATTGCTCGAGAACCCGATTCTCTACGTAAATTGCGATGAGCAGCCTACCCTTGAGTTTTCTCAGGAAGAAATAGAAGCTCTCAGGCATTATATGGAGCAAGGCGGTTTCGTCTATCTTGATGCCGGAATCAAGGCTTCTTTCCTTGGGGCCGATCTAGGGCATAGTTATGCCGCGTGGGAAGAGAGACCGGAAGTGAAAGATTTGTTTGCCAAGGTTTTTCCCGAAAAAGCCTTTGTTCCGCTTCCCAGAAATCACGATCTTTTCCGGACTTTTTTCAAGGGTCTGCCTAAAAACGAATACCTCAAGATTGAACAAAACCAAAAGCGTTTGCCCGATACGGTTCTCAAGTTCGTGGAGCAGGAAAAATGGCCCCAAGGCACCTATTCGTTCGTGGGCATGAAGGTAAAAGGGCGGTTGGCTTGCGTGGCGTCTCCCATTTGTGCAATGGGGTGGGGCAAAGATGAATTCGGGGCTTGGATTCCCCCGATTTCTTTTCGGATTAGGGAATCGGCTGAGAATTTCGATCAAAACCTCAAATTGGCCTCCTTCAATGGCGGGACCTTTGAAGTGACCCGTGAGGATGGCTTGAAGGACATAATCTATTCGGAAGAGGGCCAGCGCCCCCTTTGGGTGCAGGAACCAAACGGCAGGTGGCGGATATTCAAGTATTATTCAGGCGAGGAAATCAGTAATTATGCCCATGCCTTTTACTCAAGACTTGGCATGAACGTCTTTTTGTACGCCTTGCTCAATTAAACTGCGTATTGTCCGAACATGAAAGAAAATCCCTTTCCCGATCCTCCCAAAGGCAAAGACCTTCTTATCAAAGAGCGGGTGCCTACGGTGTTTTGGTGGGTAGGAGCTTTCTTGCTTTCGATTTTGGCCATTGTTTTTCTTCCGATGACTTGCTCAACGGATGCATTGAATTTACCTGAGCGCGAAACCGACCCGGCGGAGGGTATGACGGTTGCCGATCAAGATAAAGAACTGGAGTTCAGGGAAGACGGTTTGTGGTATGAAATGGGTTCGGTCGAACCTTTCAGCGGAGCTGCAGTCTCCTATCACAAGGATGGAAAAATGAAATCGAGAACGAAGGTCAAGGATGGAAAAGCTTACGGGTTAATCGAGGAATGGGATGAAAACGGATCGGTGCGGGGCAACCTTTTCAAGGAAGAGTTCAAGAGGTGAATATCCTGCTTCGTATCTTCTGCCTGTATTTTGGCTTCATGGCCTTTGCTCCGGTTGCCCAAAGCCAGCAAGCCATACCCAAGGACGAGCTTAAAATGATTCAGGCCCGTTATGCCGCTCAAGAAAAGGCAGCGTCCGCTCGCTTGAGGGAAAACCCCGATGACCTATCGGCCTATTCGGCGAGGGGAGACGCCCGCCTTTTTCTTGGGAACTTTCAAGGTTCCCGTGAAGATTATGAAAAAATGATTCAGTTGAACCCCAAACTGGACGTTTCCCATTGGAGGCTGGGCATCGCCTATTTCTATTTGAAGGAATACGACAAGGCTGCTCGGCAATTCAAGGTTTATCACAACTACGATCAAGTGGATCGGGAGAATGGAATATGGCGGTTCATGTCCCAGTACAAAGCAAGTGGGCTGAAGACCGCCCGCAAAGGTTTGCTCAAGTACGAGAAGGACGATCGTCCGCCTTACCCCTGGCTATACGAAATGTTTGCGGGGAAGATCAAACCTGGGCAGGTCTTTTCGGAAATCGAGGCTGCAGGGTTCGATGATCGTTACAGGACGAGAGTTCTTTTTCATGCCTGGCTTTACGTTGGTATTTACCTTGAGTTGACCGAAGGCACGCAAAAGGCTCTGCCGTACCTTCGCAAGGCTGCGGCGAACGAGTACGGTAGAGCAACTGGAACCTACATGTGGCAAGTAGCCCGAATCCATTACCGGTTAAGCAGCGAAGGAGCTCAAGCGGAGGAGAAAGGGAAAGTCAATCCCGGGAAGTAGCCTTGTTTAGGTGGCTTTTCATTCTGTCGTGCATGATGGCGGCGCAAAGGAGCACGGGAGCCGTAAAATTCAGGATGGGAATCATCCAGAGGGTTTCGGCTAACATTCCGAATCGCGTGTAGGGTTGCTTTCTTGCCTCTTGCGGGAAGGGCATTCGTTCCTCGATCAAGTGACCGTATTCTTTTCCCAACATCATGCCGTTGATCCATATCTGCAGAATCAGGCCAGTAGGCGGAAAGAACCAACCTAGAAGATAGAAGGGAGACATGATCAAAGTCACCGAAAGGCTCGTTAAGACGAACCGTGTGGAGGAGACGGTCGAGCGCATGAAGGGAGGAGGTGGTTTCAACTTAATCTCCGGGTAATGCTTGTCGCGAACCGCATCGATGATTCCGTCAAGGAAAAGACCAAGGTAAGCGGCATGGACCGCGCCAAAGAAAAAATAGGAAAGGGCGAGTAAAAAAAAGAAAACCAGAAACTTGGCGGCTGTCTTGATCCATTCCCCCCAGTCGCCCATCCAGGCGGTGGAGCTTTCCGACAGAGAATCGAAAAACCAGTCGACCGCACCCGTTCCAAGGACAAGAAAAACAATAAGCGACGTTATGGATAGGAGGGTGGACCAAAGCAGTGGCTTGAGAATTCGGGGATCTTTTAACTGAGCAAAGGCCAGGAGGTATGAATTTAGCATGATTTTGCATATCGATACCTTTGGATTGGAGGCAAATTTGCAAGTTTTTTTCGATTGTAACGCAATTTCATGTGGACAAATTTGCGAGGTCTTCTAATAGTTTTCTCGTGGATTGGATTTTAGGGATCAATGGCGGATCATAATTATACGGCGGAAACCATAAAGTCGCTCGATTGGAAGGAGCACATTCGTCTCCGTCCTGGCATGTACATCGGAAAACTCGGGGACGGGTCTTCCGAGGATGACGGCATTTACGTTTTGCTTAAGGAAGTGCTGGACAATTGCATCGACGAATTCGTCATGGGTTATGGCAAACAGATCGACGTCCAGTCGGATGGTCAGCGGGTCGAGGTGCGGGATCGCGGTCGGGGAATCCCTTTGGAAAAACTGCTCGATTGCTCGTCCAAGATCAATACCGGGGCCAAGTACGATTCGGAGGCATTCAAGAAGTCCGTCGGACTGAATGGGGTTGGAATCAAGGCTGTGAATGCCTTGTCCACCCAGTTTGACATTCAATCTTTCAGGGAAGGTGAAACCCGCCGAATCGAGTATGCGTGCGGCGAACCCAAGTCGGTTGACAAGAAGAACAAATCGACCAAGGAGGAAAACGGAACCTTGATTACCTTCCTGCCCGATGGGGCGATGTTCAAGAAGTATCGCTTCAGGAACGAGTACGTGGAACGCATGTTGCGTTACTACTCGTACCTGAACAGGGGGTTGAGCATCGTTTATAACGGCAAACGTTTTCGTTCGAAAGATGGCTTGAAGGATCTTCTTCAGGAAAATCTTTCCGAGGAACCGCTCTATCCGATTATTCATATCGAAGGCCAAGACATAGAAGTGGCGTTCACTCATATCGAGCAATACGGCGAAGATTATTTTTCCTTTGTAAATGGTCAGCACACCACCCAGGGAGGAACTCATCAAGCGGCTTTTCGGGAAGCCTTGGTCAAAACGATCCGTGAGTTCACCAAAAAGAATTTTGATCCCCCGGATATCAGGGGTGGTTTGGTCGCGGCAGTAAGCGTCAAGGTCCAGGAGCCGGTTTTCGAGTCCCAAACGAAGACTAAACTGGGTTCCCTTACGGTGGCTCCCGAAGGGGAGTCGATTCGCCTGTTCGTCGGTAATTTTCTCAAGGAGAAGTTGGACAACTATCTGCATAAGAATCCCCAGTCTGCGGAGGCTCTGGTTCAGAAAATTCAACGGAGCGAGCGTGAACGCAAGGAACTCAAGGGTATTCAGAAGATTGCCCGTGAACGGGCCAAGAAGAGCAAGGTTCACAACCGAAAACTTCGTGACTGCCGCGTACACTTGAACAGCAAGGACAAGAATCGTTTCAAGAGCACTCTGTTTATCACCGAGGGTGATTCGGCAAGTGGATCCATAACCAAGGCTCGGGACGTTCAGTTGCAAGGCGTCTTCAGCCTCAAGGGGAAGCCCCTCAACTCATTCGGTTTGACGCGCAAAGTCGTATATGAGAACGAGGAATTCAATTTGATTCAGGCGGCCTTGGGAATCGAGGATGATTTGGAGGACTTGCGCTACAATCAAGTCGTCATCGCGACGGATGCGGATGTGGACGGGATGCATATCCGTCTCCTGCTCATTACCTTCTTTCTTCAGTTCTTTCCGGAGTTGATCAGGCAGGGGCATTTGTTCGTCCTGCAAACGCCCCTTTTCCGCGTGCGCAACAAGAAGAAGACTTTTTATTGCTATGATGACGCCGAGCGGGAGGCGGCCATCAAAACTTTGGGTAAAAATCCCGAGATTACCCGGTTCAAGGGCTTGGGTGAGATTTCTCCTGATGAATTCAAGCACTTCATCGGTGATGACATCCGTCTGGATCCGGTCAAGATTGACGCTCACGAGTCGATCAAGGAAATGCTCAAGTTCTTCATGGGCAAGAATACCCCGGACCGTCAAGAGTACATAATTCGAAACCTTCGGTTTGAGCACGATATCGTGGAAGAAGACGAGGGACAGGTCGCCGACGGCATTGAAGATGCGGAAACGCCATCCGAGTCCCTCGACGACAGTGAGGCTGCCTGATCTTGCATTCGTGCGATGAGCGAAGAAAAAGATAGTCCGGCGCCAGAGGAAGAAGAAGTTGCGGAGGAGGATTCTTCGCCTGTCGAGGTCGAGCAGCCCAAGCGCCGGTTCGATCCCGAGAGACTGGGTTCGGGAAATGGTGAGGAAAGGGCCGATGGGGACGATGCGATTTACGTCGACGACATGTATGGCGATTGGTTTCTCGATTATGCTTCCTACGTAATTCTCGAAAGAGCGGTTCCGCATGCCGATGACGGGTTGAAACCTGTTCAGCGACGAATTCTTCATTCAATGAGAGAATTGGAGGATGGGCGCTACAACAAGGTCGCCAACGTCATAGGCAATACGATGAAGTATCATCCCCACGGCGATGCATCGATTGGAGATGCCATGATCCAGTTGGGTCAGAAGGATCTCTTGATCGATACGCAAGGAAACTGGGGTAACGTTTTGACCGGAGATTCCGCAGCCGCACCGCGTTACATCGAGGCGCGCCTCACTCCCTTTGCCTTGGAGGTGATCTTTAGCCCAAAGGTAACCACTTGGTTGGCCTCTTATGACGGACGAAACAAGGAACCGGTAACTTTCCCCGTCAAATTCCCTCTTTTGCTTGCCCAAGGGGCTGAGGGTATTGCAGTTGGTCTCTCAACCAAGATTCTTCCACACAACTTCCTTGAGATCCTAGATGCCATGATCGATGCTTTGCGGAAGAACCCAATCGACTTGTTGCCGGATTTTCTACAAGGGGGGATTGCCGATTGCGCGGACTATAACGGCGGATCCCGCGGTGGGCGAGTCCGGGTTCGGGCCCGCATAGAGAAGGTCAAGAAGCACCTTCTTAAAATTACCGAAATTCCCTACGGTACGACGACAACCAGTTTGATCGATTCGATTTTGTCCGCCAATGACAAAAACAAGATCAAGGTTTCGAAGATCGAGGACAATACGTCGGAATTCGTGGAGATTCTCGTTCACTTGCCATCGACTGTTTCGGCGGAAGACTCATTGCCCGGACTCTATGCCTTTACGGATTGCGAGGTGAGCCTTGCTCCGAACGCATGCATCATCAAAGACAATCATCCTCAATTCCTTTCGGTCAACGACTTGGTCAAGTCGGCGGCGGAGTTGACCAGAGAGATCCTGCGACGGGAACTGGAGATCAAACTGGGCGAACTTCAGGAAAAATGGCATTTTGCCTCGCTCGAGAAGATTTTTATCGAAAAGAGAATTTATCGCGATATCGAAAAGGAAGAAACTTGGGAGGGTGTCATTGCCGCCGTCGACAAGGGACTCAAACCATACGTCAAGTCTTTGCGGCGTGCCGTTACGCAGGAGGACATCGTCCGCTTGCTTGAAATCAAGATCAAGCGGATCTCGAAGTACGACTCTTTCCGTGCCGATGAACAAATCAAGGGCTACGAAGACGAGATTTCCGAGGTGGAGGGCCATTTGGCTCAACTTACACGCTATGCGATCCGTTATTTCAAGGAACTGAAGAAAAAATATGGAAAAGGCCGGGAGCGCAAAACTGAGATTTGCAGGGATGAGAATGGTGAGCTGACTCCTTTCGACAAAATTGTTGCGGCCAAGGTCGTGGTTGCGAACGAAACTCTTTTCCTGAACCGAAAAGACGGGTTTGCCGGTTATGGGCTCAAAAAAGATGAATCGATTGAGAAATGTTCCGATTTGGATGACGTGATCGTCATCGGTAAGGACGGAGTCATGAAGGTCATGAAGATTGCCGACAAGATGTTCGTAGGAAAAAGCCCTCTCCGGGTGGCGGTTTTTCGCAGAGACGACGAAAAGGTCTACAATATGGTATATCGAGATGGCCAAAGTGGTCGTCTCTATGCCAAAAAATTCAAGGTCGGTGGTGTGACCCGGGACAAGGAATACCCCTTGTTCAAAACCCATTCCAAATCGAGGGTTTTCTTTTTTGCCGTCCATGACTCGGAAAAAAAGAACAGCCGTGTTTTGGTGCATTTGGATCCCGATCTAAAGCGGGTTAAGGAGAAAGTCATCGAATTTGACTTTTCATGGCTTGAACTTCAAGGCAGAGCGGTCAAGGGGAGTACACTGACCGCTCATAAGGTTGATCGCGTGGTCAATGCCCCCAAGTCCGAAGAGAGTGAATTCGAAGGAGGAACCCCTCCCACCCAACCTGTTGGAGAAAAGGCTTCCGCCAAGCCAGCGGATAATCCCAAGTCTGATAAAATAAGCGAGTCCGAAAAAGAGGAAAAGGCAACACCTTCTACTGCCCCGAAGCATCAAGATCCGTCAGACAAGGAACAGGCGACCTTTGACTTCAAGGACAACTAAGATAGGCGTTTGATTTCCTACGCTGCTTGATGTCACGGCCTGTTTTTCGTTCCGAATGAGCGGCGATCTCACAAAAGAAGAAATCAATCGAAAGCTTCTCCATGTTTTGGCCGTGGTTTTGCCCGTAGGTATTTTCTACGGTCCTGACTTTTTTGAGGTGGAACGTATCTGGGCGTTTATTCTGGCACTCAGTTTGACCTGTTTATCAATCTTTGTAGAGGTTGTGAGATTAAGAAATGGAGTCTTCGGCAAATGGTTTTTGCTTTCTTTCGGCTTGCTCTTGAGGAAGGAGGAAAAGCTTCAGCTTACCGGAGCTACCTACCTAATTGCCGGAGGCGCAATCTGCAGCCTGATTTCATTACACGGCGAAGGGGCGGCTGCTTGCGCTTTCATGGGGTTGACTTTTTTTATTCTGGGTGATGCGGCCGCTGCACTCACGGGCAAAGCCTTTGGCCGAATCAAAATCGGAAGCAAGACTCTGGAGGGATCAATCGGCTGTTGCTTGTTGTGTCTTGTCCTTGGTGTCTTCGTTTTTCCGCAACTTCCTGGTTTTCTAGAGGGTTGGGGAGGGGAGTTGTCCTTGGTGCAGGTACTTGTCCTTTCCTTTGCCGTTTCGCTGCTTGAGCTAATCCCGCTCAAAATTCCCGGCGTGGCAATCAACGACAACCTTTACGTGCCGGCAGTTACGAGCGCGATCGCCTTTTGGATTCGGTAGCTTGGGAGATTTTCCTTACCTTATCCGATTCCTAAATGATCCGGCAGTATGGGCCATTCCGCTGGAACATTCTATGATTTCGAGTTGATCGCCGCGTACCCAAAAAATGGCCCGTTGCTCGAAGGTCAGGCCTAATTCCAACCCTTCCTGTCGGGAGCAATGAACAAGAAAGCTTGGCTCTTGATGAGCCCTGTCTGGTGAACTTCCTGTAATCGGAGCGAATGTTTTTCCCCTGTCTCTGAGAAATTGTAGCATTTCATGGTTTCTTTTATCGTTTTCGTCCTTGCTTAGGGGAAGGTCCATGGGGTTGCATGCCGTAACGATGGCAAAAGTCAAAGGAAGATTTTCGTCTTTGGGGAGACCTAAAAAAAGCGTGTTGAAATAGTTTTCATTCATGCCATTGCGGTATCACGATCTTGAGCATTTTATGGACAGAAAATGCGTGATGTCGCAAACGCTTTTTTCATCCGGACCCAAAAAAAGCCTCCCGCCGGAACGGGAGGCTTTGGGTAAGAGTTATAGACTGATTAGGGTCGGATTGGGGCGATGTGATCGACCTTGCCTTCACGACTGAAGATCCGGACCATCTTGCCCTTGACTTGTCCTTCAAACTTGTCGGGATCTAGATCGAAGGCCGGACCTTCGTGCAGACCCGGAAACAGAAGATTGGAGTGCTCCGTTACCTTGAGGGATACCGGTCCGGTCTTGGTTTGAATCCTTACGAGTTCGTTGTCTTTGTCTATACCGATTACAAAACCAATGTGCTCAACACCCGGTTGACCTTGGTGTGCTCCGTTGGGTCCTGCAGGGTGATGTGGAGCGGGTCCGGGTTGTCCTGGTTGAGGATGGTGAGGTCCTGCGTGCGGAAATGGAGCGGGTCCGGGTTGTCC
>JAYOMW010000021.1:0-30525 GCA_038121045.1 Opitutia bacterium | reverse complement strand
GAGCCAATAGACAATGGGGCGACCAACCCGCTTGACCGGCTTGCCAAAATCTTCGAGGCCACGGGGGATGAGCAAATCATTTCATGGCTTTGCCAAAAAGCGGACGGTTTTTTCTGCCCCAATCCCAAAGCCGACAAAGACACGACCAAAAATTTATTCGTTTACACTCAAAACTAGTCAGCGAGTTTTCGGATCTTCTGCAGGTCGTATCGACAAGCTATTCCGAAGACGGGGGGCTCTCGGATCGTTCGGTCTGCTGCAAGACAAGCTTTCTGCTCTCGGGCGAGAGCACCGAAACAGAAATCAGGTAGGTTGCCCCGTTTCGGCCCATCAACTGAACTCGATGGCCTTTCACCTGAAGAATCCGGGCCTCGATTTCGACTCCTTCAAGGTTGGTCAAAGAAAGCCATTCTTTTCCTTGAGCAGGAAGAGTCAGAGCTAAAGCAACAACCAAAAAGATTACCTTGTTCATACTATTGATCAAATAAAGTCATCCTCGAATAGCAAAGAAAAAGCCCAAGGATTTTGGGTCTCCCTCAAAGAGGGTTGCAGGGATTCAAGGAGCCCGTTAGCTTGATGAGTTTTCAAACCTTCAAACACCCATGTCTTCGACCTCCACAATAGTCTACACCAAAACGGACGAGGCTCCGGCCTTGGCGACCCATTCCCTTCTGCCCATCTTGCGGGCCTTCACCGCCGGAACCGGCATCGATTTCGAGCTCAAGGACATTTCCTTGGCCGGTCGCATACTCAGCCATTTCCCCGATGTTCTCGAACCGGATCAACGCGTTCCCGACGCCCTCTCGGAATTGGGTGAATTGGCTACCCGCCCGGAAGCTAACATCATCAAGCTTCCCAACGTCAGCGCATCCGTCCCTCAACTTCAAGACGCCATCCAAGAACTCCAATGCAAAGGCTTTCCCGTTCCCGACTTCCCGACTGATCCGCAAACCGAGGAAGAGAAAGCGATTCGCGCAACTTACTCAAAAGTCTTGGGATCCGCCGTGAACCCCGTACTGAGAGAAGGAAACTCGGATCGCCGCGTCGCCAAGCCGGTCAAGGAATACGCCCAAAAGAATCCCCACCCCATGGGTGCCTGGTCAAACGACTCGAAGTCCCATGTCGCGCACATGAGCGCGGGCGACTTTTACGGAAGCGAAAAATCCATCACGATCCCCAAAGACACCACCGTTTGTATTGAATTCGTAGATTCCTCCGGTGAAAGCAGCATTCTGAAGGACGAACTCGATCTCTTGGAAGGCGAAGTAATCGATGCTTCGGTAATGAACCGCAACGCACTCCGCTCCTTCCTCGCCGAACAACTCGACGAAGCCGTTGAGCAGGACGTCTTGTTCTCCCTCCACATGAAGGCAACCATGATGAAGGTTTCCGACCCGATCATCTTCGGCCATTGCGTGGAAGCCTACCTTGGAGACTTACTCGAGGACTTTGAAAGCGAATTAAGCTCCGCCGGTTTCAACCCGAACAACGGGCTAAGCGATTTTTACCGGGCAATCGAGACCTTAAACCCGGAGAAACAAGCCGCCATCAAGGCAAAGTTGGAAGAGGAATTGGAGAACCGCCCCGCTCTCGCTATGGTTAATTCGGACAAGGGCATCACCAACCTGCACGTCCCCAGCGATGTCATCATCGACGCATCCATGCCTGCCATGATCCGTGCCTCGGGCCAAATGTGGGGACCGGACGGGAATCTCAAGGACACCAAAGCAGTTATACCTGACCGCAACTACGCCGGAATTTATCAGGCTACGATCGATTTTTGCAAGGAGCACGGAGCCTTCGACGTACCGACCATGGGCAACGTCGCCAACGTCGGACTCATGGCCAAGAAAGCAGAGGAGTACGGTTCGCACGACAAGACCTTCGAAGCCGAACGGCCTGGTGTAATCAGGGTGATCGACGCGGACGGAACTGAATTGCTTGCCCACGAGGTCCAAACCGGTGACCTTTGGCGCATGTGCCAGACCAAGAAGGTCGCCATCGTCGACTGGATCAAACTGGCCGTCAACCGTTCCCGACTGAGCGGAAGGCCGGTTCTTTTTTGGTTGGACGAAAACCGGGCCCATGACGCCAACCTCATTGCCTACGTCAATGCCGAACTGCCGAAGTTGGATACCGAAGGATTGGACGTCACCGTCCTGCCTCCGGCCGAAGCCACCCGGGTCACCTGCCAACGTTGCAAGGATGGCCTCGACACCATTTCAGCAACTGGGAACGTACTGCGTGATTACCTGACCGACCTCTTTCCCATCCTCGAATTGGGCACCAGCGCCAAGATGCTTTCCATCGTGCCTCTTCTCGCCGGAGGTGGTCTTTTCGAGACCGGCGCCGGTGGCTCCGCCCCAAAGCACGTCCAGCAGTTCGTGGAAGAAGGACACCTGCGCTGGGATTCCCTGGGTGAATTTCTAGCCATCGGGGTATCCCTTGAAGACTTGGCTGAAAAATCGGGCAACCCCAAAGCGAAAATTTTGGCCGATTGCCTCAATGACGCGGTCGGAAAATTTCTCGACGAAAACAAATCTCCTTCCCGCAAGGTCAATGAATTAGACAACCGGGGCAGTCACTTCTACCTCGCCCTCTTTTGGGCGGAAGCCCTTGCGGCTCAGAACAGGGACAGTGAATTGAAAGACCGTTTTTCACCGCTTGCCTCCACCATGCGTGAAAACGAACAAGCCATTGTCAACGAGCTAAACGAGGCCCAAGGCAAGCCCGTAGATCTGGGTGGATACTACCTGACCGATGATACGAAGACTTCCTCGGCCATGCGACCAAGTCCGCTCTTCAACGAAGCTTTGGCCAGCTTGAGGTAAAACCCGCCTTACCGAGCGGGCAGTCCGAAAACTTTCGGTCCCTGCATTTTCAAGTTGCCACAAGGCCGCGAGTTTTCACAACTCAAAGCCATGTCAGGCCAAAACCTTTCCATCTTGATCGGACTCACCCTCGGTCTTCTCTGTGCTTCGGCGAAGAAACCCAACGTCCTGTTCATCCTAGTCGATGACATGGGATGGAAGGATCTGAGCAACGAGGGATCGAGCTTTTACGAAAGCCCGAACGCCGACCGCATCGCCCGGGAAGGAATGAAGTTCACCCGAGGGTACGCAACCTGTCAGGTTTGCAGCCCCTCCCGAGCAAGTATCCTGACGGGCAAGTATCCGACCAATCACGGGATCACCACTTGGATCGGAGACCGCGCAGGCGAAGCATGGCGTGGCACTGGACGACACGACAGCCACCTTCCCCCCGAATACGAGCGGAACCTGAGGGCCTCCGAGATCACCTTGGCCGAGGCCATGAAGGCAGACGGATACAAAACCTTTTTCGCAGGCAAATGGCATCTCGGGAGCAAGGGATCGTGGCCTACCGATCACGGCTTCGAAATCAACAAGGGCGGATGGGACGTGGGCAGTCCGAGAGGAGGCTTTTTCTCTCCTTGGCAAAACCCAAACCTCGAATCCGGTCCGAAGGGAGAATCTCTCACTTTACGCCTTGGACGCGAAACCGCCGACTTCATCGAAGATCACAAGAACCAACCCTTCCTCGCTTACCTTTCCTTTTACACCGTACACGGCCCGATCCAAACCACGCCCGAGCTTTGGAAAAAATACCGGGACAAGGCGGAAAAGAGTGGTCTGGCCAAGGAACGTTTTGTTTTCGACCGACGGCTCAACGTGCGCCAAGTCCAAGACTGTCCGATCTATGCCGGGATGATCGAATTGATGGACAACGCAATCGGAACGGTCCTCGCCAAACTTGACGAGCACGGATTGGACAAGAACACGATCATTTGCTTTACCTCGGACAATGGAGGCGTTTCCTCCGGGGACGCCTTTGCCACCTCCAACCTTCCCCTGCGCGGGGGCAAAGGCCGCCAATGGGAAGGTGGGATCCGAGAACCGTTTTACCTGAAAGCCCCTGGAACAACCAAACCGGGATCCACCAGCGACGTCCCGGTGAGCGGCATAGACTGGTATCCCACGATCTTGGAACTATGCGACGTCCCGCTACCGAAAAAGCAAAAGGTGGACGGAGTCAGCCTAGTTCCCCTGCTCCGAGGAAAGACCATCCCCCACAGACCTCTTTATTGGCACTACCCCCACTACGGAAACCAAGGAGGCGAACCGAGTTCCATCATAATGGAGAAAGACTGGAAACTGATTCACTACCACGAGGATGGGAGAGACGAACTATACCATTTGGACAAGGATCAGGCCGAACAAAACGACTTGTTTGCAAAAGAGTCCAAGCGGGCCAGGCAAATGAGAAAAACCCTTGATGCCTGGCTCAAGAAAACAAAGGCCAAGTTCCCTAGAAAGGACGAACGGCATGATCCCGCAAAGCGGGCCGCCCGTTGGGAAAGCATAAAGGGCACCGCCAAAGAACGGTTGGAAAAGCAGCACGCCGGCTTCCTCAAACCTGATTACCAACCCAACAAGGACTGGTGGGGAAGCTCACCCAAAGACTAATTTTCTCCACGATTTTCCAACCAACCAACCAACTTTGCCAGGGCTCGGGCCCGGTGGCTGATCCTGGCCTTTTCTTCAAGTGGTATCTCGGCGAAAGTAAATTCGCTTTCGTCGGGAAGGAACAACGGGTCGTACCCAAAGCCCCCCGTTCCGCGCCTCTCGAAAAGCAAGGTTCCCTCGCAAGCGCCGGAAAAGGTTTCATCCACCCCTTCCCCAACCAAGGCCAGAACACACCTAAACCGGCAGGAGCGCCGTGCTTGAGGGACTCCTTTCATTTCCTCGAGCACCTTGTCGTTATTGGCCTCATCATCGCAATCCAGACCCGCATACCGGGCCGAAATTACACCTGGCCGCCCATCCAGGGCGTCAATCTCGATTCCACTGTCATCAGCTAGAAACCAACCATCCGAAGGTCCTGCTTCACGAAGCCCTTCCGCCTTCAATCGTGAATTCCCCTCGAAGGTCGATTCCGATTCCTCGACTTCGGGCATCCCTCCGATCTCCTCAGGACCTTTTACGGAAATAGGCAGCCCCGCGTCTTCCAATGCGGTTTGCAACTCGTGAAGTTTGTGGGCGTTGCCCGAAGCTAGGTAGATG
Organism: Opitutia bacterium; assembly: GCA_038121045.1. Taxonomy (GTDB): domain Bacteria; phylum Verrucomicrobiota; class Verrucomicrobiia; order Opitutales; family Seribacteraceae; genus Seribacter. The sequence goes on along the minus strand of JAYOMW010000021.1, from coordinate 25,444 downwards.
GTCTTCATAAAAATCCATGGGTCAGGCGGTCTTCGCCAAATTTTTCTTCGATAGGTTCCAGAACGCGATATTCAGCCAAACCCGGACCGGGCAAAGCTTCCTCGCCCTCGAAGATCTTGGGCGAACGATAGTTAAAAAGATAGTCCACTTGTCCAGACTCGAGAAGCGAACGAGCCAAGGTCGGCCCCCCTTCGCAATAGAGGGCATGAAGCTTCAATTCGGACAAGACCGAACGCAAGGAAGAAAGATCAACCTTTCCGTTTCCGTCCTCCTCCGCCTCGATCAAGCGAATTCCGGACTCCTTTGCCCAGGCAACTCGTTGCTCCTGCTTAGTCCCCTTGGCGGTAGTTAGAATTACGGTCCGATCGGAAAACTCGTCGACATAGACCTTTCGCGAAACCACTTCTTCCCGCAAAGTCGAAAGCGCCGAATCAACCACAATGCGTACCGGACACCAAGTTTCGTCGGGCAAGCGGGCGGTGAGGGACGGATCGTCCGCCAGCACCGTTCCGGAACCCGTGCAAATGGCGGGAAACAGTCGACGCCAACGCATGACGTCCGCCCTTGCCTCCGCACCGGTCACCTCGCTGGGGTACCCCGGGCGCTCCGCAACCATTCCGTTGGCTGATTCAGCCAACTTCAGAGCAATAAGCGGAGTGCCTGAGCGCATGTTGTAATTGAAAATAAAATTCAAGCGGGTCGCCTCCTCCCGAAGAGCATCTGGAGCCAACTCCACTTCCAACCCCGAGCCCCTCAGAAGTTCCAAGCCGGTTCCGGAATGACTAGGATTGGGATCGGCACAGGCTACGAACACTTTTTTGATTCCCGACTTTAGAATTGCCGAGGTACATGGCGGGGTTTTGCCATGAGTCGAGCAGGGCTCAAGAGACACGAACATCGCCGCGTCCGTCCCCGGCTCTCGGCCCAGGGCAGCAAAGGCTTCAATCTCAGCATGCGGTTCGCCGCAAGCCCGGTGATACCCCTCGGCCACGATCTCTCCGCGCTCAACAACCAAAGCCCCGACCATCGGGTTCGGGTGGGTCCTCCCCCACCCCTTGCGAGCAAGCTCCAATACTCGCCTGAAAAACCTCTCTTTTTGCCGGTCGTCCAAAGTCCCAGGTTCGATCGTCTAGCCCAAGGTCAGAGAAAGCCCGACCGGGCAATGGTCGGACCCCTCCCATTCGGAAAGAATGCAAGCGTCCCGCACCGAAGTGGCGAGATCATCGGAAACGATAAAGTAATCAATCCTCCACCCGACGTTTCTGGAACGGGCTCCAGCACGGTAAGACCACCAGGAATAGGCTCCTTCTTCATCCGGGTGCAGATGGCGGAAGGAATCAAGAAACCCTTCCGCCAATAGATTGGACAGACCCTCGCGCTCCTCATCCGTGAAACCCGCATTTTTGCGGTTGGTCTTCGGGTTCGCCAAATCGATCTCGCGGTGAGCGACGTTCAAGTCGCCACACAAAACCACGGGTTTTTCCCGGCGCAAGTCGATCAGGTAATCTTTCAAATCCGGATCCCAAGAGTCGTAACGATAGGGCAAGCGGGAAAGATCTCCCTTGGAATTGGGCACGTAAACGTTCACCAGAAAGAATCCATCGAACTCGCAGGTAATCATCCTTCCTTCCCCCGAATGCTTGCCTCCGGGAAAATCCTCGCTCACTGAAAGCGGTTTCTTTTTGGAAAAAACCGCGGTGCCCGAATAGCCTTTTTTTTCGGCCAAGTGGTAATGCCTGAAGGCATAGCCAAAGTCTTCCTCTGGAATAACGCTTTCGTTTAGCTTTACTTCTTGAAGACAGAGCACGTCCGGCATACGGGTCTCGACGAATTGATCGAAAGTCTTTTTGCGGCAAGCCCGCAAGCCGTTCACGTTCCATGAGACGAGATCGGTCGTAGATTTTTGAGTAGTCATTGTATTTTCAATCTCTTAAAAACAAAAGGTTGCAACATCGGGTCAAAACAATACCCATGTTGTTCTTTCAACCATTCGACAAGAAAAAGAAATCAACATGGCATCACCAACAGAAATTCGCAAGGGTCGCGTAATCGTTTACCAGGGAGCTCCCCACCTCGTTCTTGAAATGCTTCACCGCACGCAAGGAAGACAGGCTGGGTTTGTCCAAACGACAATGAGAAACCTCCAAAGCGGTTCGACCACCACCACCAAATTTCGCTCGACGGACAACGTCGAGTTCCTCCACACCACGACGCAAAAACTGGAATACAGCTACAAGGACACCGAGGGTCATCACTTCATGGACTTGGAGACCTATGAGGACAGCGTACTTGACAGCGAGATGATCGGTGAAGACGACTGCTTCCTTGTGGAGGGCAATACCTATGACATTCTGCTTGTCGACGGCGACCCAGTCCGCTTGGAATTGCCTGCATCCGTGGAAGCCAAGGTCGTGGAGGCCGCCGATGCCGTGCGCGGGGATACCGCGGGCAACGTTTTGAAACCGGTTACCATTTCATCCGGCATCACTGTCCAAGTTCCCTTGTTCATCAAGAAAGACGACGTCATCAAGATCAGTACGAGTGACCGCTCGTATTTGGGACGAGTTTAGACAACTTCCTCCACCTTGCCCTTTTCGGCAAGAGGGGGAATTGCGGGGAGACAAGGTTACGCCACCCGCTCGACAACCAATGGAACCGAATTGGGTCGCTTGGGTGCCAAACGATAAGAGGCCTTGAAATATTCCATCGCCGCTTTCAGGCGCTTCTCGTCGTTGTAGTGTATGATCATCAGGGGCTCTCCTTGCTTCATTTGAGTGCCTACCTTGCAAAGTTCGGCCACACCGGAAGCAGGGTCGAATTTCTGACCATCGCCATGAGCCAGTATCTGTACGCCCCGGGCGAGTTGACCCGCATCGATCGTGTGGACGTATCCACGCTTGGGAGCGGGTAACTTTTTTCTATGCTTGGCAACTGGAAGCTTTTCGGGATTGTCTATCACCTTGGTGTCGCCACCTTGGTACTCGACGATTTCCTTGAATTTTTCCAACGCCGTTCCATCCTCCAAGTGTTTGCGGACGGTCTGTTTGGCCGAGAGAGTCGAGCCGGCTACGCCAGCCAACCTCACAATTTCCATGCCAAGCTTCATAACGAGATCCTGTAAATCCTCAGGCCCCTCTCCCTTGAGCAATTCGATGGCTTCCTTAATTTCCAAAGAGGCTCCGACACAAGTGCCCAAAGGCTGGTTGACGTCCGTCACCAAGGCAACGCAACGTCTTTTCAAGGTTCTTCCGACTCGGGTCAGGGAACGGGCCAACTGCTTTGCGTCGTCGGCGGTCTTGATAAAAGAACCTTTGCCCCACTTGACGTCGACCACGACCCCCTCGGCCCCGGCGGCCAATTTCCTGCTTAAGGTTCCGGCGGTGATAAAGGGAATGGAAGGAATGGCTCCGATTTTCTTGCGCAACTCGTAAAGAATAGCCTCGACGGGCGAAATTTCCTCATGCAAATCCGCAAAGGAGCAACCGATTTTCCTGACTTGATCGGAGAAGTCCTCCAAATCGATGGAAGTGTTGATGTTCGGAATAGCCGATAATTTTTCGCTGTTCGAGGTAAGAAACTCTTCGTCGTCTCCGTTCATCAAGGGCATTGCCACCCCGGCGGCAGCGGACAGAGGACCCAATACGAGGGAAGTCTTGTCACCCACTCCGCCAGTCGAATATTTTTCGATCTTGGGACGTGATACGTCCATCATTTCGATGACTTCGCCGGAAAGCATCATTTCTTCGGTAAAAAAGGCGGTTTCCTGAGCCGACATTCCTTGAAAAAAGGTCGCCATTACCCAAGCAGCCTGCTGAAACTCGGGCATTTCCTCGTCTAAAATTGAATCAACGATAAAACGAATTTCATCGTTGGTAAATTCTCCTCCGTCCCTTTTCTTCTCAATCAAGTATGAAAAGGACGGCTTTGTGTCTTTGGATAATTTGGCCTTTGGCATAATAATCTTCTTTTTTGCTTGTTTGGGGGGTGATGGGGTCGATGCAAACAATTGTTTATAAGTAAATAAGTTAATTTAGTCGAGCCTTTTATTTCCAACGGTTCTTGACCCTTTACGAGGAAGTGCTTGGATGATCGCCGATGAAATTCAAATTTGATTGCTCCGAAAACATAGAGTCCTTTCTTGTCCAATCGGCAGAATCCCTGGAAGGGTTCGAAGGAGGATTCGAACCTCAGGTCAGACCGGCTGACGAAAGATTCGGAGATTTCCAAGCAAATGGCGTTCTACCCCTCGCAAAAAAAACGGGGCGGAACCCTCGCGAAATGGCTCAGCGCCTGATCGACGCTCTTCCCGCCTGCGATGATTGGGAAGCCTCTATTGCAGGGCCCGGGTTCATAAACTTCAAGCTCTCTTCAGACTTTATGCTGAAATGGATCAGGACTTTCGATCATCCGGAAAAAGCCGCCCGATCCGCCCTTGTCGAGAAGCCTAAAAAAATCGTCATCGACTTTTCCTCCCCCAATACCGCAAAGCAAATGCACGTCGGACACATCCGGTCGACTATCATTGGCGAAAGCTTGGCTAGGCTAATGGTTTTCTGCGGCCACAAAGTAATTCGGGACAACCACTTGGGGGATTGGGGCACCCAATTCGGCATCCTTCTTTATGCGATCAAGAGGGAGAATGTTTCCCTCGATGCCCTGGGCTCCGACCCAATCGCCGAGCTCGAAAGCCTCTACCGCAAAGGAACGGCATGGACAAAAGAGGACGAAAGCTCATTGAACAAAGCCAGAAAAGAGCTCGTGGATCTTCAAGCTGGAAAAGCCGAAAACCTGGAGCTTTGGCAAAAAATCAAAGACATCAGCATGGATTCCTTCCACGCCATCTATGATATGCTGGGCGTTCAATTCGATTTCGCTCATGGCGAGAGTTTTTACCGTGACCGTGTCGACGAAGTTTACGAATGCCTGCTCAAGCACGGCGTCTGCAAGGAAGATGACGGGGCGCTCGTGGTTTTCCATCCCGAACACAAGAGATTCGCCAAGCAGCCTTTCATCATCCGAAAGAAGGACGGAGCGAGCAACTACGCTACGACGGACTTGGCGACCTTGTCCTTCCGGGAGGAGGAATGGAAGGCAGAGCAAATCATTTACGTGACGGACGGACGCCAGCGCGATCATTTCGAACAACTGTTCATGACCACCCGCAAATGGTTTTCTGCAGAAAACCGAGCCACCCCGCAACTTTCGCATGTCTGGTTTGGCACAATCTTGGGCGAGGACAACAAGGCGATCAAAACCCGGGATGGGCAACCAATCAAATTGGTGGATCTCCTGAACGAGGCAATCGAGCGGGCGGGCAGGATGGTGAGAGAAAAAAACCCGGAACTGACAAAGGACGAAGTTACCAGAAGAGCCAAAATCATCGGACTCGGAGCCGTCAAGTACGCCGACCTTTCCCAAGATCGAACACTCGACTACGTCTTTTCGTGGGACAAGTTGCTGGCCATGCAGGGCAACACCGCGCCCTATTTGCAATATGCGGTTGCCCGCATTAGCAGCATCTTCAGAAAAATGCCCGAAGGAGCCGACTCAAGCATCCTGGAGACCCGGGCCCCAGAAACCCCGCACGAAAGGGCGTTGGCTAGAAAGCTCCTCTTTTTCCCTCTCGCGCTGAGCCAGACGCTGAGGGAGCTCAAGCCCCATTTCCTGTGCACTTACCTCTACGAGCTAGCCACCGATTTCAGTTCCTTTTACAACCACGACAAGGTCATGGTCGAAGACCGCCCGACTCAGGGACTAAGAATGCTTCTCTGCCTGAGAACGAAAACCTTCCTTTGCTCGGGCTTGGATATTCTGGGGATCGAAACTTTGGAAAAAATGTAAGCGAAGTCTAAAACCGGTCAGTACTTCAGGTACTCAATCAACAGGGCTTCGGAACTGAAGATTTTCCACTTTTGACCATCCCGCTTGAGGGTATGGAGGAGCTTGATCCGGTTGTCCCTAAAAGCCGCGTTGCCGGAAAGTTTTTGCGTGACTTGAAGGACTTCCACCTTGGCCTCACCTGGCTCGACCTTGGTCACCTCAATGCGCTGCAAAGTGTAGCGCAACTGGAGACGGGCAAAGATGTATGTCAACATATCTTTGCTGCTTTCCACAAGAGGAGACTCGGGATGAATCGTATTGAGAACAAGATTCACGTTCCTTTTGGACATCGCGTAGACGTTGCTCTTGACGACGTCGGTCAACTCCTTGACCGTCGCAGGATCCAACTCGACCTTTTCGGGAGCCGCGGGTTTGACGGGGTCAACCTTTCCCGCGGGCTCTACGGTTGTGGACGCACCCGGCAATTCGGTCGCAGTGCCCGGGAGATCCTGCCCATGGGAGACGGAGAAGGCAATGAAGACCCAAAAAAGACAGAAAATTTTCATAACTTCAACTTTAACTAATTTTAATTTTTTACAATGCAAAAAACGAAAGTGGGTATGATAAGGAAATCAAGAAGCGCCGGAAGCCGTGTCAGTCCAATGAATTTCTGCCTGCTGAATTTGATTTTGGACAAAAAAATTGCGAGGAAAATTCCCTCCCGGCCGGCACCCGCCTCACTCCTCGCTCAAAGTTGCCCGAAAACGGAGGTAATTTCGCGTATTCGCAATGCCCCAGCCTTCTTTGCGGTAAAGAAGGCCACTTAATTCCCTTTCCTGCCCCGAGGACCATGCCGAACGCTTCAGGGATAGAATCCACTCCGCCTTGTCTTTGCGGAAAAGTTGCGGGGCATGTGATTGGACCTGCCGGCCAAAAGGGAAAAAATAAATCCCCCCCGCCTCCACGGGGAAGGAAGGCGGAAGGAAAAGATCGAGGTTACCGCTTTTGCGAACAGCCCGGAAGTTCCACCCCGCGGGAGGATCACCGGGAAGGGATTGCCGAAAGGACTCGAACTTCGGCCTCCAAAAAGGATCATATTCGATTTTTTCCGCCACTGGAATTTCGATGAACAGATCGGCAAAGCCCGGCCGGCATTGACGGGAGCAGGCCAACCAGGACGCTTTTCCCGATATTTTGACGACGCTTCCCCGACCAAGCGGAACGACGGGTTCGAACCGACAAAGGAAGAGCGTTTCCCCGTAATTCCCATGCGCGACCACTTGCCCCATCTTCACTCGCTGAGGCGGCGAGTAAAGCAGTTCTCCCGCTCTCATCCCGTCGGGCAACGACCACTTGATTCGGGGAGGAACCCCGACGTCTCCCGGGTGCTCCCAATAGGTGTGCCAACCCTTATCCCGAACCATTCGCCAACCGACCCAAAAGGCTTTTCCATCCACAACCGTCTTCTGCTCGCTGACCAATTCCATGGCAACGGGTCCCTGCTTGAAGATGCCAAGCAAGGAGGAATGCAAGAAGACAATTGCAAAGGCCGTAAAAAGCCTCGAAGGAACCATCAGCTAAAAGATTTCCCGCACCCGCAAGTGGACTTGGCGTTGGGATTTCGTATCTCAAAGCCTTTTCCAGACAAACCATCGTCAAAATGGATTTCGCAACCGGTCAGGTAATCAAGACTGTCACCGTCGACCGCATACGCTAATCCGGAAAATTCTCCAACCCGATCCGTGGGCTTTGGGTCGTCGATTGACATTCCGTACTCGAAACCCGAGCAACCACCGGGTTCTATGAAAATGCGAAGCAATTTTCCCGGATCGGACTCGGCCGTCATTTCAGCCACCTTTTTGTGAGCGGAATCAGTAAAACTAATCATGGTTCCATGATCTTGTGAAAGGGGATTGGAGTCAATACGGAGATTTGCAGCGTGATTTGCGCCAAAAGAGCAAAAAAGAGTCAAAAGAACAAATCTTGTCTTGATGAAAACCTCTTTTGCCCGTAGCGTGGAAACACTACTTTATTCAATGAAACATATTTTCAACGAAGTTCACTACGAACTGACCCGAAAGATCGCCGAAGGCGGTATGGGCATGGTCTACGAGGCCACCCAGCGAGGTATCGGTGGCTTTCGCAAGGTCGTCGCCATCAAGCTGATCCGGGAGGAATACTCTGCTATTGAGGAGTTCAGAAACAATTTCATCGGCGAAGCAAAGTTAGTGGCAGATTTGATCCACACGAATATCGTGCAAACCTACCATTTGGGGAAGATTGGCGAGCAATATTTCATGACCATGGAATTCGTCACCGGGTGGAACCTCGAAGAGTTTCTGGAAAGGCATGTCGAAACCAATCAATACGTCCCCGCCGACTTGGCTGTTTTCATCGTCTCCAGGATTTGCCGGGGTCTCGGTTATGCCCACCTCAAGACGGATGACAAAGGAAGGCCCTTGGGAATCGTTCATCGGGACGTGAATCCCAAAAACATAATGATCGCCAAGGAAGGCGACGTAAAGTTGACCGACTTCGGAATAGCCAAGGCTCTCGACCTTATGTATAATCAGGAGGGCGAGGTGATCGCAGGAAAAGACGAGTATCTTTCCCCGGAACAGGCTCGCTGCGAAGTCACGGATGCCAGAGCCGATCTTTTCTGCTGTGGCATCGTCATGTCCGAGCTCATGCTCAACCGGAATATCTTCGAGGATCTCGGAGACGCTCCGATCGAAATGTATCATGAGAAGACCATAGACAACATATTGAATCTCCCGATTCCAAATTTCAGCGAAATTCGTTCGGATATCGACCCCCGGCTCAACGATATACTTCACACTGCTCTGAAAAGGCCTCGCGAGAACCGCTATCAGACTTCCGAAGAAATGCTCGTGGAACTCGAAAAGTTCATTTACGGCGACGGTTACGGACCTACGAACGAAAAGTTGGCGAAGTATGCCAACGACCTTTTCGGTGAGGACGGACATAACGCCGCGCTCCGATGGTACGAGGAGAAGATGGCGAGCAAACGAAAAACCTGACTTTAGATGGCGATCCAATCTCAGGGCCTGCGTCAAGTTCAGAAGCAGACTCAGAACCTCGTTCTGGCGCCTCAACTTCGACAATCGCTTAAAATCCTCCAAGTTCCCGCACTTGAACTAAGATCCGCCATCCTCGAGGAACTGCAGACCAACCCGCTTTTGGAAGAATTCGGAAGCAATGACGAAAGCCTTGATGCGGAGATGCCCGAATCTTCGCCCGAAGAAAGCAAAGACGCCGATCAGGAAGAATTCCCGGACGACCCCGCTGATACCAAACAGGATTTGGAAAACGAAAACCTTGAATCGGATATGGAAGAAGGGGAACCGCAGGAGGATCTTCTCGATATGGATTTCTCCGACGAATTCGCCGCCCTCAAGGAAATGGAGGAAGACCTCCGGGAACACTACGAAAGGGAATACGAAGGCGAGGCAAAATTAGGCAACTCGGACGCCGCCGATAAAAGAAAGTTTTTTTTCGACTCCTTGGTCGCCGAAACCTCTTTGCAGGAACACTTGCTCGACCAATTGAAACTGGTCGTAATCACCAAAGGCCAACGGCAAGCATGCGAATACATGATCGGCAGCTTGGATGAGAATGGCTTTCTCTCCGGCAATCTTTCCGATTTGGCCTTGCTTTCGGGCATCGCCCTCGAGGATCTTCAATTCGGCCTTGGGATCCTGCAGTCTTTCGACCCGATCGGGATCGCTTCCCTGGATCTCCAGGACTGCCTCCTCAAGCAGATGGACGCCCGGGAAATGCAGGATTCCCACTCCTACCAAATCGTCAAAGATCATTTCCCGCTCCTCATTCGCCGAAGGGTTCCCGAATTATCCCGCAAGCTTTCGCAACCAACCGAAATCATTCACCGGGCCATTGAAAAAATTGCCGAGCTTGACCCCGCCCCGGGGAGGCGTTTTTCCGAGGACACGAATCAGTCCGTTTCGGCGGATGCGACCGTCGAGCGGGTTGGCGACGACTGGTCGATCAGCCTGAACAACGATTACATCCCCAAGCTCAAGATCAACCGGACCTACAAGGAACTGATGACCAAGGGAGTCCTTACGAGCAAGGAAAAGGAGTACGTCAGGAACCAAATGAGGGCGGGCAAATTCCTCATCAGCTCGATTGACCAGCGACAAAACACGATCGAGCGGATCACCCGCAAGATTCTCGACCGTCAGGCAGACTTTTTTGACGAAGGAATTTCCAAGCTCAAACCCATGACCATGGCGGAAGTCGCGAATGCCATCGAGGTCCACGAAACCACTGTCTCCAGAGCCATCGCCAACAAGTATCTCAAGACTCCCCACGGAACGTTCCCGTTCAAGTATTTTTTCACGCCCGGATACTCTGGCAAGGACGGCGGCACCGTATCCAATACCAGCGTCAAGGAAATCATCGGTGGCATCATCGAGGGCGAAGATCCCGAAAAGCCACTGAGTGACCGGAAAATCGTAGACATGCTGAAGGAAAAAGACATCTCGCTGGCCCGTCGAACGGTGGCAAAATACCGGGAAGAGCTTGGAATACCCGCCACCAATTTGCGCAGGCGCTATTAGCGTAAAACTCTTCGACCCAAGGGAGCAAGACTATGGACAAGTCGCACCATGCCGAGAGCCCCGCGTTTCCTTTGGCCGTCGACGCCTCTTCGACCAGGATTCAAGTCGGCATTCCGGGGGACATGGACTGGGTTCACTTGGAAACCGTGGAATTACCTGCCATGGAAGGCCTTTTTCAGTCTCTTTCGCGGCTCATGGAAAAGACCGGCGTCAATCTGCGCCAAGTCGACGAGTTGTTTTTTTGCGAAGGTCCCGGCTCCACGCTTGGGTTGCGCATTGCCGCGGCCTTTGCCAAGACGCTCTTGTGGGATGGCCGGGGCAACATTTCTCTCTATTCCTACAACGCCCTGGACTTGGCATCCCTGATGACCGAGCAACCGCCCCTGCATTTGCAAGCGCCCTTCCGGAAAGGCTGGCGCTTCGTCCGAACTCGTTCGGAAAACAGCGCCATCGGAAAAAAGAACCTCCACGAAAGCAAGGAAGCCCTTTCTCTTTTTCCGGAAAGTCATCACCTGCCTGATCCCCGAAGCATTGGAGAATCAATCCAAGCGGACAAAACAATCGAATATGGCTTGGCCCGCACCAAAGGATTGAAAGACTTGAGATCCGTGGCAGAGCCTGCCGACGCACCCGTGGTCTACTCCCCCGTCCCGCCCACTTTCAAAAAATGGGAACCCGCGCGGTCCCCGGCAGGCTTGAAATGAAGGCCTATCCACGGGTCACGTCATGAAAGGAATGCGTTGTTGGGCCGAAATTGACTTGGCCGCTCTCGAACGCAACCTTGCTCTGATCAGGAAATCCCTGCCGGCGGGAGTCCGTCTAATATCGGTCGTGAAAGCCGATGCGTACGGACACGGCATTCACCACACCGCGACCCGACTCATGCAAGCCGGCGCGGACACTTTTGCCGTGGCCAATACGAAAGAGGCGGCCGACATCCGGGAAATGGGCTCGGGGTGGCCCATCCTCGTCTTGGGCCCTCTTCTCCCCGAAGAGGACCAAGCCCTTTTGGATTACGATCTTATCGCCGCATTGTCTTCGCCCGAAGAGCTTGCCCGCTTTCAGGCTTTGGCCCAAAAAAACAATCGGCAAATCTCGGTTCATCTCAAAATCGACACGGGAATGGGTAGACTTGGAGTTTGGTGGGAGAACGCGCTGTCCTTGATCGAAGCGATCAAACGGGTGCCCGAAATCAAGCTTTGCGGAGTGCTCACGCATTTTGCGCAGCCTTCGGACTCCCGCTTCACCAAGGAACAAAGAAAAAGGTTTCTCGGAGTGATCGAGAAAGCAAAGCTTGGAAGGGAGCCTTCCTTTCTCGTCCACGCGGACAACTCCTCCTCCCTGCGTTCTCTGGAAGACAGCACCGTCTTCAATGCCGTGCGCATCGGGTTACTGCAATTCGGCATCGCGTCCCCCCGCGGCAGCCTTCTTGGAGGTCTTCAGGTCGAACCCGTGTTGTCCTTTCACTCCAAACTCGCCATGATCAAGGAGTTACCCAAGGGCACCTCACTCAGCTACGACAGACAATACACCTTGAAAAGGAATTCTAAAATCGGAATCATTAGCGCCGGTTACGGCGATGCCATTCCTCTTCACAGCGGCAATCGGTCCTGCGGACTGATTCAAGGACAATCATTCCCGATTGTCGGAAGAGTCACCATGGATCAGACCCTGATCGATCTCACCGACTCGGACAGGGAATTTCAACTGGGAGAAAAAATTACCTTGGTCGGGAATCAAGGCGACCGGGAAATCTTGCTCTCGACGCTTGCCGAAGAGGCGAAGACCATTCCTTGGGAGCTACTCTGCTCGATAACGAAACGAGTGCCTAGAATTTACAAGACCAAGCGGGAGTAAGCCAAAGGAGAATTGCTCTAGAAATCGAGGTTATTCTTGATCGCCTCAACGATCGAGTTCAGTTTCACCCGGCACTTGTCCCTGTCATCGTAGGCTTGCTGGCCATCTTCAGGGCAACCATAAGGAGAAACCCACCCCATGCCGTTCTTCTCGTGCAACTTGTGTACCTGCCCGAGCCATTCGGCAATCCGTTCCAAGTTGGCCAAGATCCGGTTGCCTTCCTTGGGTTTGTCGTGCGGGTTTCCATAAGGCATCCTGCCAACGACCTTGCCCTCCTCATCCTTGCTTTCTTCCCATGCGACCTCGGCGGTTTCACAGGCTTCCCAAAAGCGGACCTTTGAAAAATCGACACACCCATCCGTTATGGCTTGAGCCATCGCCTCGATTTCGGGCATGGCGACCTCAGCGAAGCTTTCCCCCTCCTGCGGTTCGAAACCCTCCTCCGCCTGGATGAGTATCTGAGCCTTTTCATCCAGAGCTTTGGCGATTGCCTTGACCATGGAATAGCTGATTTGCTCCTTGAGGTTCCCCTCGAGCATCAAGTCGACCGCGTCGAAGGAAGGCTCTTCGGGTTCCTCCTCCTTCGGGTCTTCCGTAGTTTCAGTTTCGGTAGACATAAGGAAACATTAATGAAGAAAACACAGGCGAACTCAACGCCAATCAACCGGACGGGCAAAATCTTTTCCTAATGATCCGAACTATGCTTTGACGGATTGCGTCTGGCTCGAGTGCCCATCTAGCGACCGACCGAGCCACCACGGCTCTCTCGACCAAAGCCGGAAATAAAGTTGAGCCCTCTTCGCCATGAAAACTTGCCTCCGCCTCATTCTCTTCCTACCTTAAATCCACATCAATTCGAATTATGGGTAAAAGCCTTCGCATCTTCTTTCTCTTTTCCTTTTTTTCCGTTTGGCTGCCGCTCGCAGCGGAAAAGAAGCAAACCGTCAGTTTCAATCGGGATATCCGGCCTATTCTTTCGAGCAAGTGCTTTCATTGCCATGGCCCCTCCGAAAAATCTAGAAAAGCAAAACTCCGCCTCGACATAGAGGCTGAGGCTCTCTCCGAACGCGACGGCATCCGGGCCATTGTACCGGGAAACTTGGACGACAGCGAACTGTGGCACCGCATCCTTTCCGACGACCCGGAAGAAATGATGCCCCCGCCGGAAAGCAAGAAACCCATGACCAAAGAAGAGATCTCGCTTTTCAAGGCATGGATTGACGAGGGAGCAAAATGGGAAAAGCACTGGTCCTTCGCGAAACTGGACAGCCCTCCCCTCCCCGAAGTAAGCGACCCGAATTGGCCGCGCAACCCAATCGACCGCTTCGTGCTTAGGAACTTGGACCAAAGAAAGCTCCAACCCTCTCCCGAAGCCGACCGTCGGACTCTCATACGCCGTCTCTACCTGGACCTTACGGGCCTCCCACCCACGCCCGACGAGATCAAGGGATTCCTCGAAGACAAGAAACCCGATGCCTACGAGCGCCTGGTCGACCGCCTTCTGGCATCGGATGGGTATGCCGAGCGCATGACCCTTGTTTGGATGGATGCCGCCCGCTACGGAGACACCTCGGTCTTTCACGACGACGGTCCGCGAACCATGTGGCCGTGGAGAGATTGGGTTCTTGATGCCTACAAGCAAAACATGCCCTTCGACCAGTTCACCGTCGAACAACTCGCGGGGGATCTCCTGCCGGAATCCACCGTCGAGCAAAAGATCGCATCCGGTTTCAACCGCAACCATGCGACCACGGACGAAGGCGGGGTGATTGCCGAAGAATTCCGGGTCGAGTACGTAGTCGATCGGGTCAAGACCACGGCCAACGTTTGGATGGGACTGACCATGGAATGCGCCCAGTGCCATTCCCACATGTACGACCCCATCTCACAAGAGGAATATTACGGCTTTTATGCCTTTTACAACAACAACGCCGATCCCGGCATGCAAACCCGGCGTGGCAACCAAGCGCCCGTGGTCAACGTGGAAAGCGCGGAACAAAAAAAGAAAAAGGCGGAACTGGAAAAGAAAAACCAGGAAATTTCAAACAAGCAAGACGCACGCAGAAAAGAAGCCCGAAAGGCTTTCGAAGAATGGTCCGAAGAACAGTTTCTTGCCGCAGGCGAGAAAAAAGTTCCCCTTGCGCCCTCCGGGTTGATGTCTCACCTGCCCCTCGACACCTTCGAGAAAAACCTCACCCCGGACCTTGCCAGAAACACCACCGACTCCCGCCTCCACGGCAAAGCGAAAGCGATCGGAAACGCCAAGTTCAACGGCGGTTTGAAAATCGAAGGCAATGGGTTCGTCGAGGTCAAGAGCTTCAAGGATCCCCAATGGAACAAGCCCTTCAGTTACGGTTGCTGGGTCAAGACTGCCAACGGCAACCAAAACGGGGCCGTTTTCGCAAAAATGGACGAAGGAAACGCATTTCGGGGTTTCGACCTTTGGCTTCAAGGAGGCAAACCGGGGGCTCACATCATCCACAAATGGCAGGACAACGCCGTGAAAGTCGTTGGAAAAAAGAAACTGACGGCCAAGAAATGGCAGCACCTGTTCATCACTTACGACGGATCGGGTCGGGCCGCAGGCACTCGGGTTTTCCTCAACGGAGAGAAACTTGAGCACACCGTGGAGGCGGATGGGCTGACCGCGACCATTGCCACGGACAAGCCCCTCCGCTTAGGAAGACGGTTCAACACCTCCATTACAAACGGCGTGGAGATCGACGACGTCAGATTCTACGATCGAGAATTGACCGCGGTCGAGGTTCAATCGCTGTTCGGTTCGGACGCCATCACTCCGTTGCTGGCAATAGCCGCGGGCGACCGCACGCCCGCCCAAACCAAAACCCTCTTCGATCACTACCTCCATTCTCTCGACAAGCCCTATCAGGCGCTTGGCAAAGAAAAGGAAAAGGTGAACGGGGAAATCGCGGCCCTCTCCAAAAACAAGATTACCTCCATGATCATGGCCGACAACCCGGCCAACAAAATGCGCAAGACTTACCTGCTGATGCGTGGCCAGTACGCGTCCCCCGACAAATCAAAGGAATACCTGCCCGACACACCCGCCTTCCTTCCTCCGATGAAGGAAGATCTTCCGAAAAACAGACTCGGCATGGCCAAGTGGTTGATCGACCCCGAACATCCCTTGACGGCGAGAGTCGCCGCCAACCGTCATTGGCAAACCATCTTCGGCCGGGGGCTTACCAGCACCCCGAGCGACTTCGGATCTCAAGGAAATTGGCCCACCCACCCCGACTTGATCAACTGGTTGGCCGCCGATTTCAGAGACAACGGATGGAACGTCAAGAGAGCGATCAAGCAAATGGTCACCTCCGCCACCTACCGCCAATCCTCCGTCACCCGGAAGGAACATCTCGAAAAGGACCCGGTCAATTTATACCACGCCCGGGCTCCCCGCTTCCGTATGATGGGTGAATTCGTTCGCGACAACGCCCTCGCCATAAGCGGTCTGCTCAACCGCCAATTCGGCGGAGCCGGGGTCAAGCCCTATCAACCGCCCGGTTTATGGGTCGAGGTTTCCCTCAGCGGGGGCCGGAAATTCATTCGGGACAAAGGCGAAAAGCTGTACCGCAGAAGCATGTACACCTACTGGAAACGTTCGGCTCCGCAACCTGCCCTCATGGCCTTCGATACCCCGACCCGGGAAGTCTGCGTCTTGCAAAGACAACGCACCAACACCCCCATGCAAGCCTTGGTCACCCTCAATGACGATCAATTCGTGGAGGCGGCCAGACACTTTGCCAAGCGCATCCTGAAAAGCGGAGGCAAAACATTCCCCGAAAAATTGAACTTCGCCTTCGAGTGGGCGACCGGCCGACCCGCCGACCAATTGCGTATCGACGTGCTCAAAGAGTTTTACGACGAGCAATCCAAGGTTTTCAAAGACGACCCCAAGCGGGCCGACGAGCTCCTGTCTGTCGGGGAATCCGCCCGAGACGAGAAGCTCGACCCCTACGACCATGCTGCATGGACCCTTTTGGCTTCGATCATCCTGAACCTCGACGAGACTTTGAACCGCGAATAAACATAAAAATCACGCGACCATGAACGACTTGGAAATTCAACGCATTCTCACCCGAAGAAAACTCCTCCAACTGGGCGCCCGCGGCCTTGGCGCTTTGGGGGCGGCCTCCCTCCTCAACCCCGGTCTTGCGGCATCCGCAGCCCCTACTCCCCCGTCGGGCGGCTTGGAAGGCACCCTCGGCGGCCCCCACTTCAAACCGACCGCCAAACGGGTCATCTATCTCTTTTTCTCAGGCGGCCCCTCCCACATCGACATGTACGACTACCACCCGGAGATGCGCAACATCCACGGGATCGAGTTGCCCGATTCAATCCGCAATGGTCAGCGCATCACGGGAATGACCTCCGGACAAAAATCATTCCCCTGCGTGGCCCCCATGTTCGACTTTTCCAGGCATGGACAAAACGGGAGTTGGTTCAGCGAGCTCGTGCCCAACATCGCCGGCATCGCAGACGAAATCACCCTCGTCAAATCCGTCCACACCGAAGCCATTAATCATGACCCGGCCATCACCGCGATCAACACCGGAGTCCAGCAACCCGGGAAGCCATCCATGGGCGCTTGGTTGGACTGGGGGTTGGGAAGTCCGAACAAGAATCTCCCCGGCTACGTCGTCATGATCTCAAAAGGCCGCGGGCAATCCCAAGCCTTGTACGACCGTTTGTGGGGAAGTGGATTTCTTCCTTCCAAACATCAGGGAGTCAAATTCCGAAGCTCCGGTGACCCCGTCCTTTACCTTTCCAACCCCAAAGGCGTTTCGCAGGACATGCGCCGTTCCATGCTCGATGGAATAGCCAAGATCAACCAGGCCAAGAAAGCGGAATCGGGTGACCCTGAGATCGATGCCCGGATCGCCCAATACGAGATGGCTTACCGCATGCAAACCAGCGTGCCCGAATTGGTCGATCTGAAGGACGAACCCAAGCACGTACTCGATCTCTACGGCAAAGATGCCATGAGAAAAGGCAGTTTTGCCCACAATTGCCTGATTGCCCGCAGGCTGTCCGAGCGCGGCGTGCCTTTCGTACAACTCTTTCATCGTGGATGGGATCAGCACGGCAGCCTCCCGTCCAAGATTCGCCAACAATGCGAGGACGTGGACCAACCGGCAGCGGCTTTGGTGCGCGATCTCAAACAACGCGGACTGCTCAAGGACACCATTGTGATTTGCGGCGGGGAATTCGGGCGAACCATTTACTCCCAAGGAAAACTGACCAAGGACAACCACGGGCGCGACCACCATGGCCGCTGTTTTTCCATGTGGATGGCAGGCGGTGGGATCAAGGCCGGTTTCGAATTCGGCAAGACCGACGACTTCGCCTACAACATCGTGGAAAACCCCGTCCACGTAAATGACTTGAACGCCACTGTGCTTCAGTGTCTCGGCATCGACCACGAACGCTTCACTTACCGGTACCTCGGACTCGACCAACGGCTCACCGGGGTCGAGCACCCCAAGGTGATCCCGGATCTGATCGCCTGAAGCCCCACCGCAATCCCGCAATCCACCCAATCAGGAATTACGACATGAAAAAACAACCCTCCGACTCTTTCCCCCGCCGCAAATTCATGGCAACCGCCGCCACCGGCTTGACTCTGGCCGGAAGTGGCGCCCTGCTTGGCGAGGCAAAGAAGCAACCGGATTCCGAAACCCTAGTCCAAGCTCTGCACAAGAGCCTTTCCGAAAAACAGCGCAAAGAACTTTGCTTTCCTTTCGACCACCCGCTTCGCTCAAAGGTCAACAACAATTGGCAAATCGTCAAACCCGAGTTGCGCAATTTCTTTACCAAGGATCAGCAAGCGATGGTCAAAGAGATATTCCTCGGATTGCACAGCGAGGAGTACGCCGAACTCGTACACGAGCAAGTCGAAGAGGACGGAGGCTTCGACCGCAGTTCCATTGCCCTCTTTGGTGAACCGGGAAGCGGAAAATTCGAGTTCGTTCTCACCGGACGTCACGTCACCCGGCGCTGCGACGGCGACTCGGTCGAAGGCACCGCCTTCGGAGGACCGATTTTCTATGGCCACGCAGCCGGAGGCTTTACCGAAAAAGCCGACCACCCGGGAAACGTTTATTGGTTTCAAGCCGAACGGGCCAACGAACTCTATCAAGCGTTGGACGGGAAACAACGCAAGGTCGCCCTTCTTGAAAAAAGAAGCCGCGGAGAACGAGGAAACAAAACCATCGAAACGAAAGGCTCCGCCGAGAATCTTGACGGACTGCCCGCCTCGGATTTGAGCGGTGATCAAAAGGACTTGTTGACGAAAGTTCTGGCCGATCTCCTGGCCCCTTTTCGCAAGAAGGATGCGGACGAAGCCCTCAAGCTGATCCAAGCCAATGACGTCGACAAACTGCATCTCTCCTACTACAAAAACGAGAACATCGGAAACGACGAAGTCTGGGACGTTTGGCAGATCGAGGGTCCCAAGATGGTTTGGTACTTCCGGGGCAAACCGCACGTTCACGTTTGGGCAAACGTCGAGGCCTGACCTCCGCCTTCGAGCGGAGGTCGGAAAGGGCCCGCGGTTGCTTTTTTCTTTGACCCCGCAAAAGGTTTCCGCAAGAACCAATTTGGTGGCTGTGGAAATGGATCAAAGAAAAGAAGAGTTGGAAGAGTGGCTTCGGCATCGCACTTCCTTCTCGGCCGAAAAGCTGGAGTTGGCCTCTTCGGACGCGAGTTTCCGAAGGTATTTCCGCTTGTGGGAACAAGGCAAGACTTGGATCGTAATGGACGCCCCGCCCGATTTGGAACCCTGCGAACCCTTTGTGCGCATTGGCACCCACATGCAGGAACATGATATCAACGTTCCGAAAATCATCACCCATGATTTGAAACGGGGCTTCATGGTACTGAGTGATTTCGGAGACGTTCATTTTCAGGATCTGTTGGACGGACCCGAGCGCGACGAGCTCTATGATCTGGCGATATCGGAAATCCTTTCCCTCCAGTCCGAATTGTCGAACTTTGCCGAGACCCTGCCTTCGTTTGACCGGGAATGGCAAAAAAAGGAACTCGATATCTTCCGCGAATGGTGTTTTCCCGGCCTTGACCAGGCGGTTTTCGAAGAAGCCATCGAACCTCTTGTCGAAGTCATTGACTCAATACCCAGGTCCTTTGTGCACAGGGACTTTCACTGCCGAAACCTTCTCATTCCATCCTCCGACTCAATCGGGGTGATCGATTTTCAAGGGGCCATGCTCGGCCCCGTCACCTACGATCTCGTTTCCCTCTTGCGCGATTGCTACGTTGAAAACGACGAGGATTGGATTACCGAAGAAGTCTCTTCCTTTCAACAAGCCCTTGAGCAAAGCAAAGACGGCATTCCTGAAATGAGCGACGAAGACTTTCTTCGCTGGTTTGATTTCACCGGCTTGCAAAGGCACCTCAAATGCATCGGGATCTTTCACCGCCTCAAGATCAGGGATGGCAAAGAGAGCTACCTCAAGGACGTCCCACGCGTCAAAAAATACGTCGAGATCGTCCTCGAGAGATACCCCGAGGAACTTTCGGGTATCCAAAAACTTTACGAAGAGGCTCAATTTTCGGCCTGACGAAATCCTCATGAAAGCGATGATCCTGTCCGCCGGTTACGGCAAGCGTTTGCGTCCGCTGACCGACCGAATCCCCAAGCCTTTGGTTCCCGTCGGGGGCAAGCCCCTCGTCGTTCATCACCTTGAAAAACTTGCCGGCGCAGGCTTTCGGGAAATCGTGATCAACCTTGGCCATCTTGGCTCGAAAATTCCCGAAGCCCTAGGAGACGGTTCCTCTTGGGGTTTGAGCATCGCCTATTCCGACGAGGGCCCCGAGCCCCTCGAAACCGGAGGCGGAATCACCAAGGCTCTCCCCTTGCTCGGCGAGGAGACTTTTCTCGTGGTCAACGGGGACGTTTGGTGCGATTTGGATTTTTCCACAATCCCCGGCCAACTCCCTGAGCAGGACGACGCCCTGCTCTTTCTCGTTCCCCGGCCCGAATGGCGTGAAAAAGGAGACTTTTCACTGGCAGGCGACCGGGTCGTCGAGTCCGACGAACCCAATCTTCTCTACGCCGGCATCGCGCTGTATCACCCCCGGATTTTGGAGGGTGCCGCGGTGGAAAAATTCTCCATCGTTCCACGGTTGAGGCAATCGATTGCCTCGGACCGGGTCGGAGGAATCCTGCACGATGGCAGATGGGACGACGTCGGGACGCCCGAAAGACTGGAGGCGCTCCAGTCCGAGTTCGGCGGCTAAAAGGGCTTCAGCGGAGGCTTGACCGAAGATTCGGGTCCGTACTTGTCGCGATTGGAAGGAGCCTCCTCGGGTCCGAAGGTCTCCACGCAATACGCCACGACGTCGCGCATGGTACCGGTCGAAAGATTCTTGGACACGGCGGCCATCGCCTTCCCCCCCTCGTCCAACCGATGATAACCCCGTTCGCCCGATCTGAATTTTCTCATTTGTTCCAAAAAATACCACCCCTCCAACCGCTGCAAAGAAGGTCCGCGAACCAAACGATTGCCCTCCCCGTTCGCCCCATGGCATGAAGCGCACCGTTGCTCGTAGAACTTCTTTCCTTTTTCCAGGTCTCCCTTGACCGTGCGAACGGCGGGAACGGGATCTTGCCCGGCAAACCAGTCGGCCAAGTAAGCCAGCTCGAAATCGCTCCGTATTTTTTGCACGCCGATTCCCATGAGGTATTCCGAACGGTTGCTAGCTCGCTTCCCCCGAATGCCCGCTCGGAATTTCTCCAATTGATCGGTCAGGTACCAAGTTTCCATACCGTTTAGAATCGGGCCGCGCTGGGCCTCTTTGGTCCCATGGCAGACCATGCATTCCTTGGCCAAGGCCTGAGCTCGAACGAGTGGATCGACCGGTTCCTTCGGTTCCGCAACCTCGACGGGTTGCCTGCAACCCGCAACCATCACCCCGAAGGCCAGGGAGCAGAACAGAAATCTCATCGATGAATTCATCCGTTTTCAATCTAATCATAGCCTGTTTTTCCTCAAGCGATTAAACATATGCCTCTTGGCTTTACCCCATACGATCCTTCCTTCATCATCCCGTACCAGATGGCAAGCATCTCATTCAACAATCTTTCCAAAACGTTCCCGGATGGAACACAAGCCCTTCGTGAGATTGAGCTTGAAGTCGAACCGGGCGAATTCCTCGCCTTGGTCGGCCCCTCCGGCTGCGGGAAAACGACCCTGCTCAGAATCCTGGCCGGACTCGAGCAACCAAGCGCCGGAGACGTCTGGATCAACGGACAAAATGCATCCAAGCTTCAACCCAAAGACCGTGATCTTGCCATGGTCTTTCAAAACTACGCCCTTTTCCCGCACCTTTCCGTATTCGACAACCTCGGATTCGGGCTCAAGGCCCGCAGGCGTCCGAAGGAAGAAATCGAGCAAGCCGTCCGGCCCGTAGCGGAAAGGCTCGGATTGTCCGACTTGCTCAAGCGCAAACCAAACGAACTCTCCGGCGGCCAACGTCAACGCGTGGCTCTCGGCCGCCTTCTCGCCCGCAACCCGTCGATCCACCTGCTTGACGAACCCCTTAGCAACTTGGACGCAAACCTGCGGGCATCGATGAGAGAGGAACTTGCCCGACTCCACCGCGAGCACGGCCGCACCACCCTCTACGTGACCCATGATCAGGTCGAGGCCATGACTCTCGGCCAACGGATTTGCGTGATGGACGAAGGCAGGATCATCCAAGTGGGAAGCCCCGCCGAGATTTACGATCAACCCGTTCATCGGTTCGTGGCCGAGTTTTTCGGTACCCCCTCCATCAACCTGCTGTCCGGCAAACTGTCCCCGGCCAAGAAAGACCGAAGCACTTTCCAATTCGATGAGCTTTCGATCGAAGTTCCGGCTTTGTCCGAGCCCATGCAGGAGTCGGTCGTTCTCGGACTGCGGCCCGAAAGCCTTTTGATCAGCAAGGAACCCGGCGGAGAGAGAACTTGGGAAACCAAGATCGAAAGAATCGATGAGCTCGGGGATTCCCGCCTAATCCACCTCCCGCTGGGAAGGCACGGCTTGATCGCCCGCAGCGAAAACCGTGAGTTGGAAGCAGGCATGCCCCTTTTCCTCCGGCCTGATTGGGAAAGGGTCCATTGGTTCGACCCCTCGAGCGGGAAGAGGCTTTAGGACAGGCTCAGCCCAACCAAAGCGGTCTTCATCTTGCGAAAGAAGAGCCCAAAAAGAACGACCACGGGAATGAGCGAAAGGGTGGCCGCGGCCATGCCGACTGACTCCGGTATGCGGTGGCTTGAATCCCGCAATTTCGCCAAGGCGATGGGCAGGGTCAGGTTCTCGTCGTCCAGCATGAGCAGGGGGAGCAGGTGTTCTTGCCAACTGAGGATGAAATGCAGGAAGCAAAAGGTAACCAATGCCGGAGCAATCAGAGGCAGCAGGGTGGCAAAGGTCCGAACCGGGTTCAAACCCTCGACCTTGGCCAAGTCGATCAATTCGTCAGGCACTTTGCGAAAGACTTGGGTAAAGAAAATCACCCCCAACCCGCTCGCCGCGCCCGGAAGGGCAAGCGACCACAGTTCTCCTTGCCAACCCAACCAAGCCATCCATTCGAAAAGGGGTACCGCCAAAGCCTGCTTGGGGACCAAGATCACGAGGATCGCAACCCCGAACAACCACCCGCTCCCCCGAAAACTCATCTTGGAAAAAGCGTACCCAGCGGCAGCGGTGACAAAAGTCGCCAAGAGCGCCTGTCCTCCCGAGACAAGGATCGAGTGGAGAAAATAATCGAAAAAAGGCAGGTATTCTCCCGACCACAGCCCCGCATATGAGTCCCACTCGTAATCGGAAGGAAAAAACAAAGTCGGTTGATAAATCTCCTTGTTGGTCTTGAAGGAAGAAAGGAACATCCAGGCAAACGGATAGAGGCAAACCAAAGCCGCTACGCCCAGAAAAAGAAACGAAGGAATTCTTCTCATCGGGAAAAGAAGACCTTCCTGGCTTGCAAAAGCAGGAAAAGCAAAAGAGCGGTTAGGGGAGCCACCAACAAGCTCATCGCCGCCGCACCGGGAAAATCGAACCGGCCCGACCCTCCCGGAAACGCGACTTGGTAGACGTAAGTCACCAAAAGAAGTCCGGAATCCAGAATTCCTCCCGAACCGCCGAGGAGGTTGTAGGCTCCAGAAAAGGCCGCAAAACCATCCACCACGAGAAACACCGCGGCAAAAACGGCCAAGTGTCGAACTCCGGGAAACAAAATCGAACGCATCCGCATCCACGGGCCGGCTCCCTCGACCCGGGCAACCTCGAATTGCCACCGGGGAATCGCCTCCAAGCCGCACAGGAAGAACAGGGTCACCAAGCCGGTCCAACGCCAGACCGCTTGCATAATCAAGGAAGGCATAATGAAGGCCGGATCCATCATCCAGTTCACCGGATCGAAACCAAGCGGGATCACCAGGTACTGGTTCAACGCCCCCGTTCGCCCATGAAAGAAAAGATAAAACAAAGTCGAAAGCACCCCGGGCAAAGCCAAACCGGGAATCATCAGCAAGAAAACCAAAACCCCGCGCGTACCCCTGGCCAAAGCGTGAAGGTTGACGGCCAAGGCAAAGGCCAGAGGCAAAATGATGACGATCGAACCCAAAACATAGGTCAGCGTGTTACTCAAGGCCTTGTGAAATTTCGAATCATCGATCGCTTTCTTGAAATTATCCAACCCCACGTAGCGCGGGACATCCTCACGCACTTCTTCCTGCGGGTTGCGCCAATCAAGAAAAGTCAGGGAGCTCGCAGGAGGAGAATCCTCGGGCAGAACCGCATCCCGATAAACGGGCCGAAAGTCCGGGCTCTGTATCGAGAGATCGACCCCCATACCCAAGGGCACAAGCCAAAACAAAGCCCAAAGGGTAAAGAAAGGACCAAGAAGACAAAACAGGGAAAAACCCGTTTTGCCTTCCATGAAACCCTTCACGAAAAAACGGGATCCTAGCGAGGACCACCCGCGTTCTTCATGGCGTCCCGGTACTGTTTGAGGGCCTCCTTCGCGGAAATGGCCCCGAACATCACGGAACCAAAGTAATTTTCCTGCATCATGAAGATTGCCTGAGGCCGCCGAGGATCAACCACGACGGGTGGGATTTCGTCCGCCAAATCGACAAGCAAGTCGCCCATCGATTGCTCGAAGTATTCGTGCTTGCCGAGCAAGCGCTTGTCCTTCCAAGCCGGCCGGTAGGCGGGAAAACTGTTGCCTTGAAGGAATCGTTCGGCGTTTGCCTCCTTGTTTTTCATGACGAATTCAATGAATGACCAAGCGGCGTCCTTTTTCTCGCTTCCTTGGCAAATCATCAACCCTTGCCCGGCAAAAGTGGCCGTGCGCGGACCTAGCTTTCCATCCTTGTCGCGCCAAGTGGGCAAGGGAAGCATTCCCCATAGACCTTTCATGCCGGGGGCAAATTGTTGGAAAAGATCCAGCCCGTACCAATCCGCCCCGGGCACGCACAGAACCTCGCCCGTCTCCAAGTCTCCGCTGAAAAATACGGGGTCAAAAATTGATCCCCGATCGGGCATGACCGCAATTTCACGTTTCGACATGGCGGCGAATTCTTCGAGAATGGACAAGGCGGTTGGTTGATCGGGCAGAAAGTTTCCTTTCTCGTCAAACAAATCGGTCCCTTTCTGCCTGAGCAAAACGTCGAAAAGAGTACCATCCAGCGCCATGAAACGCTGACCGTGTTTGTCCTGCAACCGTTGCCCTACCTTAGCCACGTCGGCCCAAGTTTCCAATTCCTTCGGATCCACCTCCAATTCCTTGAACAAATCCTTCCGGTAGTAAAGAACCATGGCGCTCAAGGACTGGGGTACGCCCAAAACCTTGCCCTTGTAGGTGAAGACCTCCAACCTCCTCGGGTGCAAGCTCTTGGCCAGACCCGATTTTTTGACCCGGGCCGTCAAATCGACGAAAGGAGAAGGCCCGTTGATGAAAACCCCGAAAAAAGTCTCGTCCAGTTGGACGAGATCGGGAATTCCTTCGCCCGTGCGGAAAGCCACGCCCAATTTGTCCGGCATTTCGCGAAAACCGTAGGCCTTGACCTCGAGATCCAACTTCTTGCCCGTTTTTTCGGCGTACAATTCGCCCATTTTCTCGTAGTAGACCTGATCTTGAAA
>JAYOMW010000020.1:15783-30567 GCA_038121045.1 Opitutia bacterium | reverse complement strand
ATCCTAGATTCCTCCATGAAACCCATATCATTTCTTCCTTTCTTTCTTCTCTTTTTTTCCGGCATCACTTTCGCTGAACTTCGAACCCCATCGATCATCGGCGAAAACATGGTTCTGCAACAGAAACACAAGAACCCCATCTGGGGCTGGGCCGAGGCCGGGGAAGACATCACCGTCTCGATTGCCGGGCAATCTCACAAGGCAAAGGCAAACCAGAAAGGATACTGGAAAGTAACCCTCGATCCGATGGTTGCCTCCGCCAAACCCAAGACCTTGTCGGTCAAAGGCAAATCGTCCTCACTCAGCTACTCCAACGTTTTGGTCGGAGAAGTTTGGTTATGCTCGGGACAGTCCAACATGGGTTGGACAGTTAACAGTTCGGATGATTCCGACTTGGAAACCATGACTGCGAACTTCCCTGAATTACGCCTGATCAGCGTTCCCCAAGTCGGCACACAGGAACCACAGGATGATTTCAACGGCCAATGGGAAGCCACCACACCCGAGGTCGCCAAGAACTTCTCCGCCGTGGGCTACTTTTTCGGAAGAAGACTTCACCAGGCCCTTAAGATTCCGGTCGGTTTGATCGACAACGCCTGGGGTGGTTCGGCCTGCGAAGCCTGGATCCCTCGCGAACGCCTCAATGCCACCGCCGTAGCCAAGCCCTACATGGAACTGTGGCGTCAAACAGAAGCCAACTACGATGCTGAGGCCGCTCAGGAGAAATACGAAAAACAAAAAGCCAAATGGACCGAGCAAGTCAAGAAAGCCAAGGCAGACGGAAAACCCCATCCCCGTGCTCCCAGACCACCGCGCAACCCGATGACCGGACAGCACCGCCCCGCCAATCTTTACAACGGGGTCCTCAAACCGATCATCGGATATGGAATCAAAGGCGCCATTTGGTACCAAGGAGAGAGCAACTCCGCCCGCGGCCATGCTTACCGGGAAGTCTTCCCCCTCATGATCGAGACTTGGAGAAGGGACTGGAAACAGGGAGATTTCTCTTTTTACTGGGTACAGTTGGCAGACTTCATGAACGAGGACGATGAGCCGACGGACAACACTTGGCCCGAACTTCGCGAATCCCAGACCTTGACCCTCGACAAGCTCAAGAACGTCGGGGAAGCGGTCATCATAGACATAGGCGAAGGACGGGACATTCACCCGCGCAACAAGCAAACAGTAGCCAACCGACTTGTCCGAAACGCCTTGGCCAAAGATTACGGAATCAGCATCCCTCACCAAAGCCCGCGCTTCAAGTCGATGGAAACCAAGGGCAACAAAGCGATCCTCACCTTCGATCACGTCGGTACCGGACTATACACCTTCGACGTTCGAGAAGCGACTGGCTTTGCCATCTGCGGAAAGGACGGAAATTTCGTTTGGGCCAAAGGCAAGTTAGTGGGAAAAGACAAAGTGGAAGTCTGGGCCGATACAGTCGAAACCCCCGTTGCCGTACGCTATGCTTGGTCCAACAACCCCGTTTGCAACCTTTACGGCAAGACCGGCTCCGTAACCCTTCCGGCCACTCCGTTTCGCACGGACGACTTCCCTCTTGTCACCAAGGGAAAATAAACTTCACAAACGAAAAAGCTCCGCCCGAACGTGAACACCTTTCTCAAGCTTGTTTTATTGCTTTTGCTGCCCATGGCGTTTCTTTGGGCAAAACCGAGCCTTGAGGTTATTTTGAATTCTTCACAAACGACCAACCCGTTCGGATTGGCCTTTGACGGTAAGGGCAACACGTATGTCGCCGAATACAAAGGAGGAAGAATTCTCCTTCTTGGCCCCGATGGCAAGTCCCGCATTTTTTCGGGAAATGGAGAAGACGGCTTTGCCGGCGACGGACTTGAGGCAGCGGAAGCGATCTACAACGGGATGCACAATTTGGCCCGTGCTACCAACGGCGACCTGTATGTATCGGATACCCGAAACAACTTGGTCCGAATGATTCATGGCAAGACGAACCTTGTACATACGATTGCCGGTGTCCCTGGGGAAAAGGGTTTTTCCGGGGACGGAGGCCTCGCCTCCAGAGCCAAATTGGCTGACCCCATCTCGATCAGCCTGTCCCCGGATGAGAAAACTCTCCTAATCGCCGACATTCACAACAGACGAATCCGTGCCGTCGATCTTACGAACGGACTCATCCGTACCGTTGCTGGAAATGGGATGCGCGGAATCCCCGAAGACGGAGAGAGCGCCTTGACTCAACCCCTTTCCGATCCACGAGCCTGCGCGATGGACTCGGAAGGAAACCTTTATGTTTTGGAACGCGGAGGAAACGCCTTGCGCGTCATCCGCCCGGATGGTCAAATCTTCACCGTTGCGGGCACCGGAAAGAAAGGCTCACGGGATGGTTATGCCCGCAAGGCCACTTTTTCCGGCCCTAAACATCTCTGCATCGATCCGGCAGGCAACGTCATCATTGCAGATGACAACAACCATCTGATCCGACTCTACGATCCAAAAACCAAGCAGGTTTCCACAATTCTGGGAGGCAAGGCCCAACCCAGAACCCAACTCAACCGCCCTCACGGCGTAGCTATATCCCCCGATGGAACCCTTTGGATCTGTGACAGTTGGAACGACCGGGTTCTAACCTTGAAAGACTACTAATATGAAAAATATCCTATCCTGCATCACCTTGTTGTTAACGGCTGCACTCGCTTCCCACGCGGCCGAATTGCCCAACATACTCTGGGTAACGAGCGAAGACAACGGACCGCACCTTGGTTGCTACGGAGACGATTATGCCACCACACCCAACCTCGACGCCTTGGCAAAAAAGGGCATGATCTACACCCGGGCCATCTCCAACGCCCCCGTTTGCGCCCCCGCCCGCACAACGATTATCTCAGGCATGTACCCACCCTCGACAGGCGCAGAGCACATGCGCAGCATGACGAACCTGCCCTCCGGCTACAAGATGTACCCCGCTTACCTGCGTGAACTCGGCTACTACTGCACGAACAAGTCCAAAGAAGATTACAACCTCCGTAAGGAAGGTGAGGTATGGAATGAAAGTAGCGGGAAAGGCCATTGGAGAAACCGACCCGACAAGAATCAACCGTTCTTCGCCATCTTCAACTTCACGACAAGCCACGAGAGCCAGATCCGAAAGCGACCTCATAAACAGGTCCACGACCCGTCCAAAGTGCGTGTTCCCGCCTATCACCCCGATCATCCAGAGGTGCGCAAGGATTGGGCCCAGTACCATGACAAGATCACCGAGATGGACGCCCAAGTCGGGGCACAACTCAAGGAATTGAAGGATGCCGGATTGGAAGACGACACAATCGTTTTTTACTTCGGGGATCACGGATCCGGGATGCCCAGAAGCAAACGCTGGCCCTTCTTTTCGGGGCTCAACGTGCCTCTGATTGTGCATGTCCCCGAGAAATGGAAACACCTTGCGGGATCAGACTACAAGGCGGGCGGAAGCAGCGACCGCCGTGTTGGGTTCATCGACCTTGCCCCTACTCTCCTGAGCATTGCAGGTAAGAAACCACCAGCCCACATGCAAGGCCACGCCTTCATGGGCAAGCACGAAGCTCCCGCCCAGGAGTACGGATACGGTTTCCGCGGTCGAATGGACGAGCGTTACGACATGGTGCGCAGCGTGGTCGGCAAACGCTTTATCTACGTTCGCAACTACATGCCCCACAAACTTTATGGTCAGCATGTCGGGTATATGTTCGTAACCACCACGACGCAGGTTTGGAAACGCCTCTTCGACGAAGGCAAACTCAACGGAGCTCAGAGCCACTTTTGGAAGACCAAACCTCCCGAGGAACTCTATGACTTGCAAGAAGACCCGGATGAAGTGAACAACCTCGCCAACTCCAAGAAACACTCCAAAATCCTCGCGGATATGCGGGAAGCCCACCTTAAGCATGTCACGGAAATCCGCGACGTCGGCTTTCTTCCCGAAGGGGAGATCCATTCGCGCTCCAAGGGCTCGACTCCCTATGAAATGGGACAGGACGGAAAGAAGTATCCATTCGAAAAGATTCAGGCGGCCGCAGACATGGCCTCGTCCATGCGCAAGGATGACCTGCCCAAGATAACAAAGCTACTCGAAGACCAGGACTCCGCCGTCCGTTACTGGGGAGCCCTTGGCTTGCTCATGCAGGAAAAAGCGGGAGTCAAGCACGGCAAGAATGCCTTGACCAAAGCACTGCATGATTCTTCTCCCTACGTTCGGGTCATCGCTGCCGAAGCGCTCGGTAAGCACGGATCCAAGAAGGACCTGAAGAGTGCGATCAAGGTGCTGGGCGAAACAGCCGACCCAGTCAAAAACGGATGCTTCCCCTCCATGCTCGCGATGAATGCGATCGACCACCTCGACGACAAGGCCAAGTCTCTCCTTTCCCAAATACAATCCATGCCCCGTACCCCGACCGAGGTGGACAAACGCTTTCAGGGATACGTCGGGCGACTGGTGGAGACCACGGCCAAGGAACTCAAGGGTGAAAAATAAGATGCCCGCCAAGCTCCTCCTTTCTCTCACTCTCTTTGCCGGAGCCTTCGCTCAAGCCAAGCCCAACCTGATCTTCATCATGGCCGACGACCTCGGCTACGGGGATCTCGGATGCTTCGGACAAAAACTGATCAAGACTCCGCGTCTCGACCAAATGGCCAAAGAAGGAATGAAGTTCACCCGGTTTTACTCAGGAAGCACGGTGTGCGCCCCATCCCGAAGCGTGCTCATGACCGGCCAGCACATGGGTCACACTCACGTCCGTGGAAATGCAGGGGGAGACATGACCAGGCAAAGCCTGCGTGACAAGGACTTCACCGTAGCCGAAGCCTTGAAGAAGGCGAATTACTCGACTGCCCTGATCGGCAAGTGGGGCTTGGGCGAAGTTGGTCAGGAAGGCCATCCTCTCCGTCAAGGTTTCGACTACTTGTACGGTTACCTCAACCAGGTTCACGCCCACAACTTTTACCCGGAATTCGTTTGGAGAAATTTCGACAAGCAAATCTTGCGCAATGAAGTTCAGCTTGTTGGAAAAAAAGGATACGGCGGTTTCATTGGCGGAGCCGCCACCAAGCGGGTCGATTACACCCATGACCTCTTTGCCGAGGAAGCCATCTCCTGGATCGGCAAGAACAAGAGCGCGCCCTTCTTTCTCTACCTCCCCCTCACCATCCCCCATGCCAACAACGAGGGAAGCCAAATGTTCGGGGACGGTGCCGAGGTTCCGGAATACGGAATCTACGAGGGGATGGACTGGCCCAAGCAGGACAAAGGCCAAGCGGCCATGATCACACGCATGGACAAGGACGTCGGTCGTATTCTCGACCACCTGAAGAAACTCAAGATCGCTGAAAACACACTCGTCCTTTTCACCTCCGACAACGGCCCCCACAACGAAGCCAGGCACAACCCCGAGCGCTTCAATCCATCCGGTCCTCTTCGCGGCATGAAGCGTACCCTGACAGAGGGAGGCATCCGCGTGCCCACCATCGCCTGGTGGCCCAAAACCGTGACTCCGGGATCCCAATGCGACCAACCCCTCTATTTCGGAGACCTCATGGCCACTGCCTGCGAATTATCGGGATCTCCCTTGCCCAAGGATCTAGACAGTATTTCCTTTCTTCCCACCCTCAAAGGGCAAACGGACAAGCAAGCCAAGCACGAGTTTCTTTATTGGGAATTTTACGAGCGTACCTTCCGCCAAGCCGTCATCGTTGAAAATTGGAAACTGATCCGCTCGAACATGGACAACGAGAGAATCGAACTTTACGACTTAAGCCAAGACATTCATGAAGACGAGAACTTGGCCAAGGTAAAACCGAAACTCGCCAAGAAGTTCGTGGCCATGATGGAAGAAGCCCATGTCTCGCACCCGAACTGGCCTACTCCCAGTAAGAGCAAGAAGTAGAAAATGTTCTTTCCGGCAAGAGCACCGGCAGGAAGGGCAAACTAAACGGACGCATAGATTCGTTAAAAAAAAGCTGAACGGAAAGCACTTGGCTATCCTATCCGAAAGTTAACCATAGGTTCAGGCGTTCTTGCAGGTCGCATTCTTATCCAGAATTTTGCAAATTTTGTAAAGCAAAGGAA
Source organism: Opitutia bacterium (assembly GCA_038121045.1). Classification (GTDB taxonomy): domain Bacteria; phylum Verrucomicrobiota; class Verrucomicrobiia; order Opitutales; family Seribacteraceae; genus Seribacter. The sequence continues at coordinate 24,491 of JAYOMW010000020.1, read as the reverse complement.
AAGAGTATTCGTTTTGCCCTATCGTCTCTCCGTTTTTAAGGCGTACGGCCGTTTGGTATGCATCAATGACGCTCAGTATGCCGATAATAAAGCCAGGTATAAAACAAAGGACGTAACCGACCAAAGTCATAACCAAAGTCCAAATCCATTTATTGGTTTGACCGTTCACGATCATATGGCCAAGGCCAAAGACAAACCAAGTGAGAATAAGGGCAACCACAGGGTTTGCATCTGGTTTTGAAATCATATCCGCACCAGAGGATCCTGCTTGATCGGCAGCGGCTTTGGCTTTATCGGCAAGACTAGGCCCTTTCTTAGCCGGCTCGGCGGGTGGAGGCCCTGCTTCGGCGGGTGGAGGAGCCGCTTCGGCGGGAGGAGGAGCAGCTTCTGCAACCGGAAGCACGACTCCGGCTGCAACAAAGGCTTGGTCCGACAAAGGCAACCATCCTGCCATGCCTTCCATCCATGATTTGTCCGTGGGTCCGAACTCGCCACTCTTAAGCTTCGCGTTAATCTCTTCGACTGTAAACGGGCCGTGATTGGCACCGCCCTTGGTAATGTGAATCTTACTCATATCGTATTTGTTGGACTTGTTTATTAGTGGAGGCGATCAATCGAGTTAGTCTTTCGGTAATCCGAACTTTTCACCAACGGCATAATTATAAGGATATCCTTTATCAAACAGCATCAAGTGTATCTGTCTAGTCTTTAATGGCATTACATTGAACGAAGCAGGCAAAGGAATCCTTTCGACACACGAAACGAAAATTAAAGCAAAGACTCACAGGGTATAAGGACACCATCCTTCATGCCGTGGATGATTTTCTTGTCCATGGGACAAAAAGTAGCGAGCGTCCCGCTCCACTTCGCTTGGTCGCCCGAGACGAAGAAGTACGGAGACAGGCGCAAACGCCCGGTCATTGTCTCAACCGTTTCGTCATCGGTAAAAACAGAGTGCTCGAGACGGGCGGGCTTACGGAATTCCTGAAGGACGGATAAGGGTTGAGGGTAAGCGCCAAGGGCATGGCCAAGGGCAGTTTTCCATTCATCGCCGGAAACGTCATCCCCGACAACCACGCTTCGCGCCCCCCAAGCGGTCTCGTGAAACCCGCTCGCCTTAATCACGAGAACCCTTTCCTTCTTGGAGGCTTTCGCCAACTCCATCCAGTCTCCCAGTAGCTTGCCTTGAACAGGCGGACCATCCAGGGTTGCCCCGGGTGGAACGGCGACTGGATCGAGAATCCAGGTTTTCGGGATAAGGCTTCGTAACAGTTCAAGTTCGTCAGGGCTGAGGTTTTCTTCCCAAAATTCTTGCAAGCGGTGGTGCCAAAAAAGAGCGAGAGAAAGTTTTTCCTCATGAAAATGCTTCATGGGTGGGGTAACCACGAGTTTCTCTTCCTCGACCAAGCGGACCAAATCCTTCATCACGGGAACCTTATCGAAATCGAACAATTCCCAAAAGCGGTAAAGCAAATCGACTTTCGTTCCATCCTTGCGAACCCCATCGTCGGTAATCTCAAGTTCCGAGGGCTCAGCCACCCCGATGGAGAAACCGCGTTCGCCCAACTCCGAGGCGAGCCATTCCATCTCGGGACGGTATGTCTTGGACTCATCGCTCACGGCGATGACCATATTGGCCTCTTTGCCCCCAAAACCTCGGGCGGCAGAAGACAAGGCTTCTCCGAAGGCTTCGACCATCGAAGTGGTGACTTCCCCAAGGTAGGCAGATTCAAGTTGGGCGGTCAGCCCGATCCCGCCGGGGACGGAATCCCATTCGGTCAGAGCCATGCCACAGGAAACCGGCAAAAGATCAGGTCTTAAGACCGCGGGCAAAAGATCACGTACTACTTTTCTGTTTGCATGACGAACCAGCCAATCCGGTTTTCCGGCGTCGTAGTATTCGGCCACCCAAGGAACAAGGAGTTCCTGGTTGCGAAGAATTCTTTGGTTGGTCTTGGATTTCAGGTAGAGGCGCTCGATGGCCCGGTAAAAGGAAACCGCCGCAGAACCAAGCGAAGCAATCACCTCACGGTTTTCATGAAGAAGCGGCCATGACTGAGGCGACCATCTCCAGGTTTTTCCGGCAAAGAGCGGTTTCTCCCGCAAACCGGCAACTTCTTCGACCGATAGACTCACCAACTCAATCGTCGACTTGAATGTCCTTATTGCGTTGTCTGGGGCATCCAGCCCGCAGCCATCCGTTCACAAAGGAATCAAGCTCTCCATCCATTACGGACTGAACGGCCGAGGTTTCGACACCCGTACGCAAATCTTTGACCATTTGGTAAGGCTGAAAAACATAGCTGCGAATTTGGTTACCCCAACCCATTTCACCCTTTTCGCCATAGAACTTTTCCATCTCGGCCCGCTTCTCGTCCTGCTGCTTCTCATAAAGCCGAGACTTAAGAACGCGCATGGCGGTCTGCTTGTTTTTGAGCTGAGAACGTTCGTTTTGACACTGCACGACGATGTTGGTGGGCAAGTGAGTGAGGCGGACGGCGGAGTCGGTCTTGTTGACGTGTTGGCCCCCCTTCCCACTCGAACGGTAAGTATCGATGCGAAGGTCGTCGTCTGGAATGTCAATATCCACGTCGTCATCCTCCATCTCTGCAATCACGTCGATCGAGCAAAAGGAAGTATGTCTTCTTTTGTTGGAATCAAAAGGACTGATGCGCACGAGCCGATGAACCCCGCGCTCGGCCTTGGCGTAGCCATATGCATTGAGACCTTCGATTCGTATGGAACAACGACTGATCCCCGCTTCTTCACCCGGTTGAACGTCTTGAATCTCGACCTCGAAACCACGCCTTTCGGCCCACCGGACATACATCCGCATAAGCATATCGGCCCAATCACAGGATTCCGTTCCACCTGCCCCTGCATGGATGCTCAGCAGAGCGGGACGGGCATCGAAAGGTTCACTGAGAAAACTGGCGACCTCCAGGTCGTCCACTTCGAGAAGAAGTGTCTCCAAGGTCTCGACGAACTCCTTGATCATTTCCTCGTCTTCCTCGTCTTCTTCGCACAATTCGCACAAAGCCTCCAAGTCTTCGACCTTGGAACGGAACTCCTCGACCTTGGATACGGTCTGCTTGAGCCGATTGTTTTCAGAGCCCACCTTTCTTGCTTTTTCCTGGTCATCCCAAAAGGAAGGAGCCGACATGGCCTCTTCGAGTTCGGCGATTTTCTTCTTCTTTTCATCACACTCGAGAAATTTCCAAAGGTGAGTGGTGCGCTTGATCAAGGCCTGCAATTTCGACTTGTCTTCGGGTAATATCATTTTTCTGAAATCAAACGGTAAAATCGTGACCTTCAGGCAAGTCAACATGCAAACCGCACTCCCTTCCGTGCCCGCCATGCCTCGAGTCTTCCTTCGAAGATGAATCGCTTACCTTGCTCGTGCTATGGTAATCTCCGAGCGAATCGTAACCCATTCCCTCCAAGGGGTGGTAAGGCAAATCGTTTTGGGGGATGTATCGGTAGGTCTGCTTGTCATCCCAATCGAGGATCGGATAAATTTTGATGACGTCGCCTTGTTTCTCGATAAACGGTCGGTTTTTGCGCTCCTCGGATTGGGAACGACGCAAACCGGCAAGCCAAGCGGTTGCCTTGAGTTCCCGCAACGCCCGGTCCATGGGTTCCTTCTTGTTGAGAAAATTGTACTTTGTCATCCCTTCTTTGCCCTGTTCCCAAAGCTTCCCGTAGCAGGCCTCTTGGTAGGCTGGCGAAGTCATCGCCGAATAGACCTTTTCCTTGAAACCAAGTTTTTGTCCAAGTGCCTGAGCGTACTCGTAGGTTTCGGGAAACAGGTACCCCGTATCTACGAAAACCACGGGTATTTGATCGCTTTGCTGAAGAACCAAATGGAGCATGACCGAGCTTTGCAGCCCAAAACTGGTTGTCACAATCAGACCTTCTCCAAAACGTTCGCATGCCCATGCGATTCTTTCTTGGGCGGAAAGTTTTTCCAAAACTGCATTCTCCGCAGCAAGATCTTCGTTGTTTGCTTTCACATTTCGAGGGTCAAAGATCTATCATGGCAAAATTGAGGCCTTTAGTAAAGATCAGGCTCAGAAATGTATTGGCTCTTGTCCTCGGCAAACCTATACTTTGGTCCGTGCAAGACATCGATCAGTTACTTGAAAGAAGACCTGAACTCGCAAATTGCAGACAAGCCATCACCCTTGCCTGCGAAGCCTTGCTTTCTTGTTTTCGTTCCGGCAACCAAGTTCTTCTGTGTGGGAACGGAGGAAGCGCCGCTGATTGCGAACACATCGCGGGTGAACTAGTGAAGAGGTTCTCGCGCCCCCGACCGCTCGATCCTTTATTGGCTGAAAAGCTTGGCACCGATCTCGCAAGCCACCTGCATGGCGCCCTCCCCGCTCTTTCGTTGCCGTCCATGGTTGGCTTTACGACTGCATTCGTCAACGACGACGAACCCGAATACGCCTTTGCCCAACAAGTCGTCGCCTTTGGCAAACCTAGTGACCTGCTTCTGGCAATCAGCACTTCCGGAAACTCCCAAAACGTCGTCCATGCAGCCAAAGCCGCCAAAGCACTGGGCCTCAGGACAATTGGCTTGACGGGTCAAGACGGTGGGCAGCTCGGTTCGACTTGCGAAATCATGATTAAGGTTCCCGCCAGCGAGGTTCCGCGGGTACAGGAGCTTCACCTCCCCGTTTACCATACTCTTTGCCAAGTCGTGGAAGACACCCTTTTCCCCTGATCATGGATTTGTCCGAGGACTTGCGGGTAAAACTTCCTGCGAACCTTTCATCTTTGGCCTTCAAGTTGGCCGCTTCGATTTCAAGCCAGGGCGGGAAACTTCTTATAGTCGGTGGCAGTGTGAGGGACTTGCTCATTGGGGAAAACCCCGAAGAACTTGATCTTGAGGTCCGCGGATTGAGCACCGAGCAAATCACTTCTCTACTCCCCCCTGGATTCCGCGCCGAAGAAGTCGGCAAGTCATTCGGGGTTCTCAAGATCAAAGGATTGCCGGTTGAGATATCCCTTCCCCGCACGGAACGCAAAACCGGAACCGGGCACAAGGGCTTCACCGTAGAAATCGATCCGAACCTCCCTTTCGAGCTCGCATCCGAACGCAGGGACTTCACTATCAATGCCCTCGGACTTGACCCGCTCAACGGAGAATTACTCGATCCGCACAGCGGACAAAAGGACTTAAAGGCACGAATCCTACGCCATGTCGGGCCCGCTTTTGCCGAAGACCCACTCCGGGTATTGAGGGCCATGCAGTTCATCGCCCGCTTCGACCTGACTCCGGCAAAAGAAACGACCGCTCTGTGCAGAAGCATCCCCATCGAAGGCCTTCCATCCGAACGAATCTACGAGGAATGGAAAAAACTTATCCTCAAGGGACGGACCCCCTCAAAGGGACTCGATTTCCTCAAGTCATCGAACTGGCTTGGGCATTTCCGCGAACTCCAAGCTTTGGTCGGTTGCGAACAGGAACCTGAATGGCACCCCGAAGGCGACGTATGGACTCACACCTTGCATTGCATGGATGCGTTCGCCCAAAACCGAACGGGTGAAGACTGGGAAGACCTAGTCGTCGGCTTTGCCGTTCTTTGCCATGACCTCGGGAAGCCTTCCACTACATGCAAATCCGAGGATGGAAGGATCCGATCGCCGAAGCATGAAGCCAAAGGCGAGGAACCTACCCGTGCTTTCCTTGCCCGATTGACCAACCAAGCCGATCTGGCCGAGCAAGTCGTCCCGCTCGTGCGAAGACACCTCGCGCCACGAACCTTTTACAACGATCGGGCCGGAGACGGGGCGATCCGGCGGCTCGCCCGCCAGGTCAAGCGGATCGATCGGCTCGTCCGGGTGGCCAAGGCGGATATCGAAGGGCGACCGCCTCGACAGGACGATTTCCCCGAAGGTCCTTGGCTGCTTGATCGCGCTGAAGAGTTGAAAGTCAAGGACTCCGAACCCAAACCCATCGTGCTAGGCCGCCACTTGGTGGACCGTGGTCTCGAGCCCGGACCGAATTTCGGACCTATTCTAGAGCAATGCTTCGAGGCCCAGCTTGACGGGGCGTTCGAGGACGAAACCAATGGACTCGTTTACTTGGACAACCTGCTCAAGCGAAACAACTGACCGGCGGGCCGCTTGAGAATTAAACTATGAAAAGGACTTCCACCATCAAGATTCGACCAATTTTTTCAGGGTTCTTTGATCAATCTTCAACCTGCGGGCCGCTTCCCGGTAACTCCCCGCATTCTCAAACGCCTTCCGGGCATAGGTTGAGCTCCATTGAGCCAAGCTCACTTCGGTGTTTTCGTAAACGGTCTCGATTCGATTCGATTGCTCACCCCGCAGCACTGGAACGTATTCGTTTCGCACGATGATGTTTCGCACAGCCTGCTCCAATTCGCGAAAGTTTCCCGGCCACTCGTAGTTTTTGGGAACTTGCGCCCTCAGGGTATCGACCACCCGCGATGAAAGTTCCCCGGCTCCCTCCGGGCCAAAAAGCCTGCTGCAAATATAATGAACCGAGCCTATGATTTCATCCGGTCTCGAGGCCAGAATTTCATGCAAAGCCACCGTATTGACTTGATCTCCGCACAAACGGTAGAAAAAATCCTCACGAATCCTCCCCGCCCTCATCTCCACATCCAAATCACGATGGGTAGCGGCAATGATCTTACCTTCGTAAAAGGATCGCTCCTCACTTCCGATTGCTTGAAATTCACCTGATTGGAGGAGGCGGAGGAGCTTGACTTGAATCGATTCTGGAACTTCTCCAATCTCGTCCAAAAAGACAGTTCCATGAACGCCCGCGGTTTCAAATATTCCAGCGTGATCGCGAATCGCGCCCGTAAACGACCCCTTGCGGTGGCCGAACAGTTCGGACTCGATCAAGGTCTCCGACAAAGCGGACAAGTTCACGGGACGAAAACTTTCTCTCGGTTTGGACGCGAACTGACTGGACTGAGGATCATAGGGAATGAAGCGCGAAAGCCCGATTGCCCGGGCAACGACCTCCTTCCCTGATCCGGAAGGCCCGCGAACAAGGGTCGGGAACCGACCGACCGATTCATGCATCCACTGTTGGTAACTCAGCATATCCTGCGTAAAGACGCTTTCCCATACCCTCATACGCAAAGACCTAATCGGGTCGCTCTCACCTACGATTTCCTGAAAAAGACAAAGAAAAGCCCGCCTCAACTGATAGAAACAGGAAAACAGATGACCGGGATTACCCCACATCGGATTACTCATACCCCGGATCAAGGGCGAACGCTTCCTTATCCCCTCCTCGATTCTTCGGAAAAGCTTTCGGTTCACGATCGAATCCCCCTCTGGACCTTCAATCAAGCGGTCCAAGTCGTCCACAATCTCATGGTACAGGGAAAAGTAGGCCAAGGATGCCATGCGATCGTAATGCGACGACTCAAATTCCTTCACTCTTCCATCGAGCAAGGCTTGCTCCCCAACCCACACCCATTGCAGGACTTGATTGAATTCCTTGGTAAAGATCGGATTCGAATCGATCAGAGAATTAACAAACCCCATCTTCGAGAGTATTCTTGCCTCAATCCGATCCCTCTCTTTTCCAAACGGATTCACAAAGGCCAAAGCATGAATCTCAGTAAGCAAAAAGTCCAAGCTACCCACATCCATATTACAAATTTTGTAATCCTATAATACATATATTGCAACAACAAAAAGGGAGAAACCGCATTCAAAAACAACATTAAGAACACATATACCACCATACATTATGGACTTATGAAACATCAATCCAAGGTGGCGCAGAAAATGATAAAAATTTGCACATACCTTTCAGAAACTCCGGCACAATCCAAAAAAACATGAAAAACACATTCATTCGCCTCAGCCTTATCGCCAGCCTTGTCCTCGCCTCCATCGGATGCCAATCCCACTCCGTTCAAACGACCTCCGGAAGGCAGTACCTAAATCAATACGAAGAACTCGACCTACCCAACCGAGAGGCCGGTAGCATCGACGAGGAGGTTAGGGAAATTGCAAACGTGGAGCCAACCCTCCGCTTTCCCGCTCGAATAGGAATCGCCAAGCTTTATAATGGCAGAATTTCCAACCTAACCGTTGAAGAAGTCAAGGGGTGGGAAGAGGCCAAGGAAGAAATGGGAACTGGTTTTGGCGAATTCATCCCCGTAAGCTCCATGATCGCAGAACTCGCCTACACGGCTCCGGAACGCAAAAAAGGCGAAAACTTCGCAAAAACTTCGGAGATCTTCCGCAAAGTCCGCCTCGGGGCAGCCCGTCAACACCTCGACTACGTTCTCCTGTACGAAGTCTTTTCCGAGACCAAGACCACCAAGCTCGCCTCCGCCGTTGCCAATTGGACGATCATCGGCGGTTACTTGATTCCTTCCCGTAAAATTGAGACAACAGGTCATGCCAACGCCCTCCTGCTCGACGTCCGAAGCGGATACCCATACGGCACGGCAAGCTCGTCGCTCACGGCCGATGAGTTGTCCGCCTGGCACAACAATCGGGACAAGTCACGAAACTTGGCGGACAAAAACCAGATCGCCACCGCCCTCAAGCTCATCCCCGAAGCACGCAAAATGATGGAAAAGCTCATGCAGAACTTGAACAAAGCTTGAGCTGCGACATTCAAACCGCAAGCAAACTTACCTAGGGCAACGATGGCCTGGCCAATAACTCGTTCCTTTGATCCAAGGCCACCAAAGCTA
>JAYOMW010000020.1:1912-15683 GCA_038121045.1 Opitutia bacterium | reverse complement strand
AAGAAACTGGCCGCCGACCGAAAAGGCGAAGTCACTTATCTCAAGAACAGAATGGAGTACTACCAAAGACTTCAAAACCTTGAGGTTCCTGGAACCGCTTGGTTTCGCCACCAGGCCAGGAAGGCATCCGAGAGACTGAAAGTTCTTCAACCTGCCGAAATGAATCAGCCGGCAAACAACCGGCTAAATCGCTTCAACCGCCCGACCCGCAAGGTCGGGTTGGAAAGAACCATCGATCTTTTCTCCGGCGGCCGGGCGATAAGCGAGAACCTCCAACTTGACCGTGAACTGCGCCTTTCATCGGACGAGCAAAACCGGACCATTTCCCTTTCCGAAGTCAAAGGCATCACGATTGAAGAAATGCCTTGGAAGGAATTGATTGGTGATGCCAAACCCAAGCTCGACCCGCTCGCCAACGTTCTTCCCCACGACCAACACGCCCTCTTTTTCCCAACCTTCCAGTCCATGGTTGAGGTGATGGACGAGGCCACCGCCCAAGGCACTCCTCTTCTCCGCCTTGGTGAAGGCCGGGCCGAGAGTGCCCGTTCGCGTGAGAAATACCGTAACCAACTTTGCTTGCCCGACACGGAGCTAAGCCGAATCCTCGGCCCCAAACTCATTGCATCTGTTGCGATGACCGGAAGCGACCCCTTCCTCCGCACCGGAACTTCGCTGTCCGTGCTTTTCGAGGCCAAACAAACCGAGGCTCTGGTCGCCGCCCTCGCCCTGCGCCGGCTTGAATCTTCCCAAAAGAACAAAAATGCCAAAGGGGTAACCGGAACCATCGCCGGGACCAACTACGTCGGCTTGGTCGCTCCGGGCGACTTCATCAAGTCCTACTCCGCTACGATTGGCAAAAACGTTGTTGTGGTTACAAACTCACTCGAGCAATTGCGCCAAATCATTCAAGTCTCCGCTGGTAAGAAAACCAGCCTGTCCTCTCTCGAAGAATATCATTATTTCCGCCAGCGCTACCTTCGCCCACCCGCCCAGCACGAACATGTTTTCGCCCTCATCTCGGACGCCACCATTCGACGCTGGTGCGGCCCGGAGTGGCGGATCGGGGCCTCCCGCCGGACACGGGCGGCATCCGCTCTTGCCGAATTGCAAGCCCGCAACGAATCAGGCGCTCCCCTTAATGCCAAGGAATTTCCCGAACTAGGCAAAGTTCAACTCATCAAAGGTCGCGTGCACAGCCCGCGCTTTGGAAATCTCGCCTTTCTGCGGTCTGTCGAGGACCTTGGGATCAAGAAGATTACCCCCGAGGAAAAACGGGCCTATGTTTTCTTCCGTGACCGCTACCAGAGCCATTGGTCCCAATACTTCGACCCCATCGCAGCCCGCCTGTCCATGAAGGAAGGCAAGATTTCGGGCGACCTAACCATCCTTCCTCTCATCGGGGGATCGGACTACCGCCGGATGATCAGCACCGTGGGTGAGGTCAAGCTCAAGAACACATCGGGCGACCCGCATCCCGAGGCTCTTCTGCACTGGATCACTGCCTTGGACATGGACTCACCCGAATTGAAACGGGCGAGCAACTTCGCCGCCCTGATGGCTCCCTCGCTCGGAACCGGCGCATTCAGCTGGATCGGCGAATCCTACTCGATCTATCTCGACCGCTCTCCCTTTTTCAATGAATTGGGAAAAGCCTTCGCAAAAGGCGGAGAAAATGGGGCCGAGGACTTCATTGAGAAAAACTGGGGACGCATTCCCGTAGCCCTTAACGTCGAGGTACGCAACCCCTTCAAACTGACCGCCTTCCTCGCCGGTTTCAGGGCTTGGCTCGAGCAGACCGCACCAGGAATGACCGTTTGGTCGAATCATTCCCACAAGAAACAAGGCTACGTAAAGATCGCACCCGGAAAAAACCTTCAAGAGGATCTGATGGAGGATGGATCGGCCCCCATCGCCTTGTATTACGTTCCTTCTTCAAAAGTGCTTACCGTCAGCCTGAGCGAAGAAATGATCAAGCGGGCCATCGATCGAAGCCTCCTTCGCCGGACCGATGATACCGCTCTGCCCGCAGCCACTTGGTCAGGACAAAGTTCCGCCTTTTTCGCCAAGAACCCGCTCATCGATTTGGCAGACGGAATTCTCCAAAGGGAAAGCCTCAGACGCTTCCAGGAAAAATCATGGAGCAACCTGCACGCTCTCAACGAGTGGCGCGTTCAGCTTGGTAAAAAGGACGCCCTCGCCTACCACCTTGACGTCTGGCAAACAGAACTCCAATGCCCGGGAGGCGGAAAGTATTCCTGGAACGAAAAGTTTCAAACTTACGAGTCCAGCGTCTTTGGACACCCCGGCAAGCCTAGCATGCCAAAGAAAGGGATCGGACTGCTCGGCCCTTTTGGCTCAGTCGATTTCGGAATCACCTTCGAAAACGACGGCTTGAGGGTACAGGGCACCATCTCCCGAAAAAGCCCGGCAGAGAAGGCTCCCGAGCAGGATTGATTCACTGCATCACTCCAGGTGAACCGCCCTACCCTTTCTTTTGCTTTTCTTGGAGCAATTCTCTTTTGGCCTGCCCTTGCCTACTCGTTGAGTCATACCTGGATGGATCAACCTCACGAATTGATCTTCCTCTTCGCCGCCTTGCCCTCGCTCGTTATTGCACCCCTTTCCTTCCTGGAAATCGTGAGCGAAAACTTTACCTTGCTTGCATGCGCCCTCGCCTTCACTGGATGGACCTTCCTCTTCCTTTTCAATCTTAGGCGGTCGAGGGAACGCTTCACTCAATTTTCACTCTTGGCAATCACCTCCGGTATTTCCCTCTTCCAAGCTTTACTTGGGATACTTATGATCGCGGGAAAGAGCTGCTAAAACGCAAAGAATCGAACCAGCAAACGCATCTCCTGATGGAAAAATATCTGAACCTTGCCAAATGGCTGAGCATATTGGGATTCCTCTGCCTGCTTTGCTCCACTTACCTCATCCGCTCGGAAGTACTCGAGCTCAACGAGATTCGATTTTCATCCGAAAGCCTGAAGTCCGACGAGGCGATGCGCGAGCTTAAGGAAAACCATCCCCTGCGCGTTCAGGAATACGAGGTACAAAAAAAGAACCACGATCTCAAAATGGAGCACTATCAGGAAATGCTCGACCTCTACCAATCGGACTACGACGAATACGTAAGACGAATCAAGGACAAGTACAACCCTCCCCACTTGCCTTCCAAACCCCAGCCTCCCCGTCCGCCGGAGGTCGGACAGAAACTCGCCGAGACCACCCTCGCCTTTCGCAAACAACAGCACAAATACTTCAAGATGACCAAGCAGCTAAACTTTGTCAGCTTGTTCTCCGCTCTTCTTCTCGTCGGCGGACTTCTTTTCTTGCTTATGTTCGACAAGGGAAAGGAACGCATCCTCTACCTCGCCGTGCTCGCCCTCAGCTTCTTTTTCATGATCGGCCCCTCCTTTCATTCCATACTGAGCGCCATCGTGGGATTCCTTCAAGCCCCCAACCCATTTTGATGGGGTCAGGGCGCGGTTCGCGCACCGGTTCTCCGCGGATCGCCATGGGCATTTTGCCCACGCGATGACGAGATTGGAAATGGTGGTCAGCAAATTCCAAGCTCAGTCAGCCAAGACCTCAATAACTCCAAAGGCAGGCCAATAACATTGGAATGGGAGCCCGTAAATTTATCGATGATCAGATCGGGACGGGTTTGAATGGCATATCCGCCCGCCTTGTCGAGAGGATTGACCTCAGAGAAATAGGTCTTGATGACAGAATCATCGAAAGCCCTGAAAGTAACCTGACTAGTATCCACTCGGGTTTCCTCATAGTTTTCGGAAAGCAAGGAAAGAAAGAGTCCCGTACTCACCGAATGGGTACGCCCTGAAAGATCTCTAAGCATGTCCTCCGCTTCCTCCATGTCCTTGGGTTTACCCAAAACTTGATCATCGAACCAGACCAACGTGTCGGCTCCAAGAACCCAATGATCGGGGTATTGCCGGGCAACTCCCGATCCCTTCAGCCTCGCATTCTCCATCACTAGACCAAGGGGTCCATCCGGGTGAAAGGCGATTTCCTCGGCATCGGAAGGAATCACTTGAAAATCATCAATCAGTTCGTGCAGCAATTCCTTTCGGCGAGGAGAACCGGAGCCAAGAATGAAACCCGTGCAATCGTTCGGGTTCGCCTTTTTTTCAAAACCATCCATAATGTTCCGTTCGTTATGACAGCTTTTCATCCAATGGCAATGAGATGAGGATCGGGATAGCCCAATTGAACTCAACGGTGGGGGATTTGGCGGGTAACCTCGCGCTTGCAATCGATGCCTATGAACAATTGGTCGGTCAAGGAGTCGACTTAGTGGTCTACCCGGAGCTCATGCTTTGCGGTTATCCACCGAGAGATCTCCTGTTAAAGGAAAACTTCGGTCGAGACTGTCTGAATTCACTCCAAGAATTTGCCCGTGCAACTGGACCGACTCCTGCACTAATCGGATTTCCCGAGAAAAATGAAGGGGATGCCGGCGAACCTTTTTTCAATGCAGCCGCTTGGTGTACGGAAGGATCCGTGACTCAAACCTTCCACAAGCGACTGCTCCCGACCTACGACGTTTTCGACGAGGACCGCTATTTTGCTCCGGGCAATTCAAGGTTCATGATCAAGTACAAGGGAAAGAGCATCGCGGTGACAATCTGCGAGGACGTTTGGAACTTGAAGGAAGATCTCTACCTCACCGACCCGCTCGACGAGATCGCAAGCGAAAAGCCGGATTTCCTGATCAACCTCTCGGCCAGTCCGTGGTACTCGGGCAAGGAGAGTTTGCGCATCGAGTTGCTCGCCGGTGTGGCCCGCAAGGTTGACTGCCCGGTTGTATACGTCAATTCGGTGGGGGGGAACGACGAATTGGTATTCGACGGCTTTTCCCTTTCCCTCAACGCCAAGGGCGAGCTCATCACTTCCTCCCGATCCTTCGCCGAAGCCATCGAGGTTCATGACCTGACGGATGAATCGACCTGTGATCACAAAGATGTTTTGCCTGAGGAAAACCTGCGCAAGGCTCTCGTCCTCGGCTTGCGCGATTATGCCCACAAGAGCGGGTTTTCGAAAGGCTTGATCGGATTGAGTGGTGGAATCGACTCGGCCGTAACCGCGGCCTTGGCTGTGGAGGCTCTCGGGGCGGAGAACGTGATCGGAATCAGCTTGCCCTCTGCGATCTCTAGTGATCACAGCAAGGATGACGCTCGTGAATTGGCCAAAAACCTAGGGATCGAGTTCAATAGCCTGCCCATTCAGAAGATCGTCGATGCAGCCACCGACGAGCTCAAGCCCCTCTTCGGCGACCGACCTACCGACGTGACGGAGGAAAACCTTCAAGCCAGAGCCCGGGCTCTCTTGCTCATGGCGGTATCCAACAAGCTCGGTGCTCTCCTGCTCACCACAGGCAACAAAAGCGAACTGGCGGTGGGCTACTGCACTCTCTACGGCGACATGTGCGGTGGATTGGCGGTTATATCGGACGTACCCAAGACACAGGTATTCGCTCTCGCCCGCCACTTGAACAAGGACGGGATCGTAATCCCGGAAAACACGATCGAGAAACCACCCTCCGCCGAGTTGCGGCCCGACCAGAAGGACAGCGACTCCCTACCCGAATACGATGTTCTGGACGCAATCCTCCACGCCTACGTGGAAGAGGGAAAATCCATCTCGACTCTTCTGTCGTTGGGCTTCGATGAAGAAACTGTCCGGCGGATCGTTCGCTTGGTCGATTTGAACGAGTACAAACGCAAACAGGCGGCTCCCGGACTCAAGACCACTCCCCTCGCCTTCGGGGTCGGCAGGCGCATGCCCATCGTCCAAAAATACGCCAACTGAGATTTTCAAGACACATGAATCAATCCCAAAAATTATTCGAACGGGCCAAAAAGCTGATCCCCGGGGGGGTCAATTCACCAGTTCGGGCATTCCGCGCGGTCGGCGGTTCGCCCTTTTTCACGAAAAAAGCGAGCGGATGTCGATTGACCACTGCGGACGACCGTGAACTGATCGATTACGTCTGCACTTGGGGCCCCGCCATCCACGGACACGACCATCCGGTCATTCGGGCAGCGGTCACGGATTCCCTCGCCAAAGGTACCAGTTTCGGAACCCCCGGCCCAGCGGAGGTCGAAATGGCCGAGTTACTCGTGGAAATCGTTCCCTCGGTTGAGAAAGTACGAATGTGCAACAGCGGGACGGAGGCCACCATGTCGAGCATCCGTTTGGCCCGTGGTTTTACTGGACGGTCGAAGATCATAAAGTTCGCAGGCTGCTACCATGGACACGTCGACAGTTTGTTGGTAAAGGCGGGTTCGGGAGCCCTCACTTTGGGCAACCCGGACAGTGCGGGCATTCCGGAAAGCTTCGCCAAGGAAACCATAGTCCTTTCCTATAACGATCTTAACGCAGTAGCGGATGCCTTTGCTCAATCAGGGGAAGATATCGCCGCCATCATCGTTGAGCCCTACCCGGCCAACTGCGGTCTCATCCTACCCGAAGAAGGATACCTCGAGGGCTTACGTAAGATTTGCTCGGATAACGGATCGGTCCTGATTTTCGACGAAGTGATGACCGGCTTCCGGTTGGGAATTGGGGGTGTACAGGAAAGGACGGGCGTCACGCCCGATTTGACCGCGATGGGCAAGATCATCGGGGGCGGCTTGCCAGTCGGGGCTTTTGGCGGAAGAACGGAGATCATGGATTGCCTCGCCCCGTTGGGACCGGTCTATCAAGCTGGCACCTTGAGCGGAAACCCACTCGCCATGGCCGCGGGAATAGCATCGCTTAGGATGCTCAAGGAAAACCCGCCTTACGATCGATTGGAAAAACTTGGGACCATGCTTGCCGAGGGAATCAAGGAAACAGCCGAGGAAAAGGGAATCGCCCTTCAAGTTCCGCATGCCGGTTCCATGTTCTGCCTTTTCTTTTCGGACGTACCGGTCAAGAATTTCGATCAAGCCTTGAAATCGGACGGCGAGGCCTTCAAGAAAATTTTCCATGCCTCTCTGACAAATGGGATTTACCTTCCTCCCTCGGCCTACGAGACCTGCTTCATAAGCTCTGCCCATGGGGAAGACGAAATTTCGCAAACGTTGGACCAGGTTCGCTTGGCCTTATCCTAATCCGTCTCCTGCTTACCATTGACTTAACAAATCTCTCCGCAATATAAACGGTCATGACTCCTCGATTGCTTTTGGCACTCTCTATTTTCTTTCACGCGTTCGCCGCCAATGCCGTGGCTCAAGAAGACCGAATTCCCTTTTACGAGGATTACTTCCAAAAGTCAGATCTCAATGGCTTTATCCGTGCGGCAAAGAAATTTCTCGAGGACAAACCCAAGGCCGCCGAAAGTCCCCGGGTGGCCATGGATTTTCTGATGGCGGCCAAGGTTGCCCGCAATTCCCAAGCCGTCAATGAGGCAATCAGTTACCTTCTCTTTCGATATCCAAGCAGTCTGCCTGCGCTTCACTACCTGAGCAGCTTCGAAAAAGGCTCCCAGAAACTGACCGAAACACTCAAGACTCAAGCGGATTCGGCCAATTTGGGAGACAAGGACTTTGCAGTCGCTTATTGCCGTACCCTTCTTCTCATCGCCCGGGCAAAGAACCCCGAATTACTCAAAGATTCGGGTCTTCGTCTACGGGCCTATTTGCTCGCGGTCAAGGCCGAGGTAGACGAAATCGAAAAAGTCGCTTCCCAGTCACTCGCTAAAGACACCGGAAACAACACCAATCTAGGTAAAGCGATCAAGATCGTTCTTTCCGAAAAAACCATCATCGAGAAGATACAGTCGTTGGATGAACTCGAAGGAAAAGACGTGAACTTCTGTATTCAATTCTATCTAGCTCAACTAAACGATGAACAAAGAAAATCGCCCGAAGTCCTTTCGCTTCGGCTTAAGCAGACCCTCTTTGATGGACTAGGCAAGAAGGAGGGAAGCGTAGAAAAGGCGTTTGAGATCCATGCATCTTTACCGACGAAAACAAGTAAGCTTGCTAAATATCAGACCTTCCTTGCCTTCGCCCAACACCTCGACGGCAAAGACGAAGAAGCAATCAAGACGCTCAAAAAGATTTCCACAAAATCCTCGGACAAGATTTCCGCGCAATGGGGCAAAACCGCTCAGTCTTATGCGGATGGACTGCAACACTCCGAAAACCGCAAAAGACTTCTTCTCGGGGCACTGGGAAAAGGAATCGACCGAATGAGCGAGGAGACGGACGCGTTTTTTCTCAAAATCAATTGGAGTACCGATTCCGACCCTGAAAAGCCCGTCCAGTACCATGCTTTCCTGGGTCTTTCCAAGTCAAAGGAGTCCTTTGAAATTCAAATCTTCAGGGAAGACAAACTGACCTTTGCTTTCAGCACGAATCCCCAAAGCGCATCCATCGTTCCTCCCTCCGGCGAAAACATAATATCCTTCAAAAGTTCAGGGGCTCTTCCCGTACCTCAATTCGACGTGGTTCGCGATATCGGCGACGGGAGCTTCAACTACAACTTCAATCTCGGTTTCGCAACCAGTTTCGCAAAGCTTGCGGCCGAAGGAACCAACTTCCTGAAAAATCCCTACGTAGGGACGGACAAAGGCAGGGAGGTCCTTATCAACTACGTGCTTGGGAACAAGCCTATTTGGCTTGGATCGGCCAAGTCCATAAAGGGGGGGACGTCTTATCCCATCTTCAGCATCACCCCCAATGACCCCACGCCCACCGAAGCGAACTTGGCCTTTGACATTTCAGGCAACCTGACGTCCTTGTCGTTTGGTGACTTATCTTTCTCCACGATCCTGCGCGGTGATGCCGAGATCCTGGAAAAAATGCCGGCTTGGCCCAACCTGCCAAAGAGGGAAGAAGAAAAATTCGACTTCGCCCTCTTCATGGAAATGGTCACCCAACTATCCCAAGCGACCACTTCGCAAAAATAATTCCCCCCGAAGATCGAAAGGTATCCCACAAAAATGAAAAAGGGCGCCTTCGTTTTCCTTTATTCATTTATACTTTCGCTGACCGGAGGGATTGCGAAAGCCATAGAGGTCAGAGTTCTCCGAGATTTACCCTATGCAGGAACCGCCAACCCCAGGCAAACCCTTGACCTCGCGATACCCAAAGAAAGCACCTCCGAAAAAAAAGGTCGCCCCCTCGTCATTTGGATACATGGCGGAGGGTGGAAAAACGGGGATAAACAAAGCGGTCATCGACTTGATCGTTTGCGAACCCTCGTGCAAACCGGAAGATATGCCGGGGCTACGGTCGCATACCGCTTGAGCGGAGAAGCCCACTGGCCCGCTCAAATCCATGATTGCAAAGCGGCCATCCGCTGGCTTAGGGGGAATGCCAAAAAACATGGGATCGATCCTCAAAAAATTGCGGTTTGGGGCTCCTCGGCAGGAGGTCATTTGGTTTCGATGTTAGGTTCGAGTGGCGGGGTAAAGGAACTTGAGGGAAAACTCGGCAAGCATTTGGATCAGTCGAGCCGGGTTTCTGCAGTGGTCAATTACTATGGCCCGAGCGCTCTTCTCCAAATGGACGATTACCCAAGCACAATTGTACACAATGCTTCCGACTCTCCGGAAAGCCAATTGATCGGGAGGGCAATCCAGAAATCAAAGACGAAAGCCCTGCAAGCATCACCGCTCCATCACGTGACTTCAGACGATGCCCCTCATATTCATTTCCACGGCACGGACGACCCCTTGGTGCCTTTCAATCAGTCGGTCATTTATCATGAGGCATTGAAAAAGGCAGGGGTACAAAGCACTCTCATTACCTCAAAGGGCGGAGGGCACAACATGCCGAGAACCTTTACGCTCCGATTTGTCCTTCCCTTTCTTGACCACGCCTTTTATGGCAAAGGCAAGCCCATAGCCGACCTGACGACCTCTCCAAACTAAAAGATATAGCCGAGAGCAACCTCCAGCATATGAAGGTTGCGTTCGCCGAACTGCTCCATCTCTCCCATCTTCAGCCACCGGTATCGCAGACTTACCAGCATATGCTCATATGGATATAGGTTGACCCCGGAAAACAATTGGTAGGAAAAAACACCCTGTTCTTCGTCAAAGCCTTCGCCCAGGAGCTGGAATTCGTATTCCTGACTGTAAGGGCCGCCACCGGCTCCGAAAAAAACGGAGGCCGAAGAACCCAAATCGAAATTCGCCCCCAAGTTAAACATAACGCCGAATCCCTCTGCTTCTCCGGAAAAATCAAGATTCACGCCGGACAAGGACTTGAAATCATTTCTGAAATAAGAAAAATCACTCTCCACGAAAAAGTTCCTCCATTTATGACCCATTCGCCAACCGGACGAAAAACCGAATTTCTGCTCAACTGCGATTTCGCCTAGAACGGGGGAAGAGTTCCAAACCACGTCACTTGAGCCCTGCAAGGCAATGAACGGAAGGACGTAAAAACCTTTCCGCGAGGATGGGGGTGGTACCGTCATAGCACTCGCTTCAAGTTCAGGATTGGAGGACAATACGGGAGCGGAAGGTGGCTGCGATTGATTCGCCCGTTCGGAAATGGGCTCGTGCGAGGGCTGGGATGACCGATCGACTTTATCGGAAAAACCTTTGGATCCAAAGCCATGAAAGGTTCTAGTCGGGAGTCCGACTGGCTGGCCCTCATTTTCCCGAGGGGCATCGCCGCCCAGGTTGGCCGTGGAGAGTTTGATTTGGAAGGCGGCAAGACGAGCGGAGAGTTGTTCAATCGACTTTTTGCGCTCCGCTGCAGCACGCAAAAGATCCGCCTTTCGATAGGTTACCTGTGGTTGAGCATACCCCAAGGAAACAAAGGAGAGCAAAAACAAGAAAAAAAGAGCCTTTGTGCTAAGCATTGTCATGAACTTACCGATCACCGCCCCGAAGATCAATACCTGCCTTGGATGACTTCCCGTCAATGAGAATTTCAGCCATGGCGCTTTGCCTTTCGGCGGGGGTCAGATGATCCAGGGACTCAAGAAGTTCCCTCAACGCGTCTATGGCCTGAGCAGTCGGAACAGCGGAAGAAAAGTCAGGCATGAAACTTCCGGTCAAATTGACGTCCCCTACGGCTTCGAACTCCATGACCGGATTGCTACCGGTCAGGTCTCCGGCCCAACCATCGAACAAATATCCGGTCTTCGGGATAGCTTCGATCCTCACGGGGTCCCATCTGTAATAATCCCCGGAACCGAAAACCGAACCGCCGACCGTTGGGCTCATCGAGACCAAAATCCGGTACTTTCGGCCTAACTCGAACCATTGAGCGTATGAATAGTCAAATAGCTTCGCAGGCCAACTCGTACGGTCGAGAAAGATCCAATGAGATCTTTTGAAGACATACATGTGTGGAAAGACGTATTTGTTCGTCCATACCCACCCCAACCTCTCATGATAGAGCCACGTATCGACGCCGGATCTTTGGTAAACGTAAAGCCATCCGAGGTTTTCGTGAAAAACCCATGGGTAAAAAGACCCGAAATAAGTTCCGAACCAATCGGCTTTTCTCCACCCAGCTCCGACCTCCGCTCCATCCGAAAGAAGATCCACCGACGCGCCTTCCACTGCAACGTAAGTAACGACAAAAGCTTCTTCATAGGAAAAATACCAAGAATCGGTCACGCGAACCCTTATACTGAAACTTCGGTTTTGATAGTAATTCATTACCGATGCATTTCGCAGGGTGCCGTTCAGGTCGAGAGTGAAAAGAGCATTATCGACGGAACCCTCCCCGCCGATCAACTCAAAGGCATGAAAACCGGAATCATTCAGGTCGAAAACCTCGAAGGTTCCGATCACCGTGCCAATGGGGTCCTTTTGTTTGACCTCAAGTCCACCAGGTGCGCTCAGATCAGACGGCGCGTAATTGACCGGAGGTTCGAAAAGGTTCAGAACCTCCACTACGAAGGAACGGCTCGCGGACTCGTTGAAGTCGTTGACCGCGGTGACTTCGAGAGTCCATTGGCTTGCCTCCTCGTAATCCAAAGCAACCAGGGTTCGCAAGCTGCCGTTGGTATCGATCTCGAATTTGAGGTATGCCCCAGCTTGATCGGGGTTCAACTCGTAGCGAACGCTCGCATGCGGTTCGCCTCCATAAGCACTGAATTGGCCGACGTAACTGCCAACCGGCGCATTCTCATACACCCGAAGATCCGAAGCGTTAAAATCAAAGAGCGAAGTCTCTTTGACGTCCGAAACATAAACCGTGAAGGTACCCTCGGCATAGGCTTCCATCTCATCGAGCACGCGTACCCGGATCAGGTGACTGGCGTTGGCCTCGTAATCAAGAATCGCAGCCGTACGCAGGGTGCCGTTCAGGTCCAAAGTAAAGAACGCGTTGCCCGGCGTTCCATTCCCATCGTACAGGAAATAACGTAAGGTGGCGTTGGCATCCGGATCGGTCGCAGTAAAACTCCCCACGTAAGAGCCGACCGTTGCGTTCTCCGACACCGAGAGAGAGACCTGATGATCCAAGCCCCCAGGCGGGTTGTTCGGCACGCTTTCGTCGACGTCGAGAACCACGACAGTGAAGTTACCTTCGGCATAACCTAGGTGCTCATCGTAAACGCGCACCCGGATCAGATGACTCGCATTCGCCTCGTAGTCCAGAACCGCAACCGTGCGGAGGGTTCCGTTCAGGTCCAACGCAAAGTATGCGTTGCCCGGCGTTGCGTTCCCATCGTATAGGTAATACTTCAGGGTGGCGTTGACATCGGGATCGGTCGCAGTGAAAGCGGCCACGAAAGAACCCACGGGTTGGTTCTCGGCAATTCTCAACTCGCTGCTTGAAGACAATCCGTATGGATTTTCATGCAAATCCAGAAGATTGACCGAAAAATTACCCTCGATCGAAGCATTCTGTTCATCGCGTACCCGCACCAACAAGGAATAAGTCGAGGCATTGTTCTCAAAATCGAACACCGTCGCCGTCCTGAGAGTCCCGTTGGAGTCCAAGTCAAACAAACCGTTCACCCCGCTCACTAACTCAAAAGTAAGAGTCGAATTCGCATCTTGGTCGGTCGCATTGAACTCGCCTACGTACGAACCAATCGGTTGGTTCTCAAAAAAGCTCAAAGAATGATTCGCAACGAGATTGGCGGGAGCTTCGTTCAGATCCGAAACGTAAACCCGAAAAAAGTTGGTAATACTCTCATTGGCGTCATTTGAGGCATTTACATAGAGAGTCCATTGAGCGGCTTCTTCATAATTCAAAGCAACCGAAGTACGCAAAGTTCCGTTGCCATCGACGTAAAACTTAGAATGAGCTCCCGCGGCATCCTGATCCAGAACATAACTAACGCTCGCGTTTGTATCACCACCAAAAGAGGTAAAGCGGCCGACGTATGTGCCCGCATCCGAGTTTTCTTCCACCCGCAAGGCGGTGGCATTGAAATCAAAAGCCGGTGGCAACCCGCTTTCGTTTAGGTCAAGAACCTCGACCGTGAAGTTTCCTTCGACATACTCATTGAACTCGTCGGAAACCCGAACACGAATGGAGAAAGTCGGGTTCTTCTCGTAGTTGAAGCTAACCGCAGTTCTCAAAGTTCCGTTTGCATCGAGAGAAAAGAAGTCGTTGCCCGTTGATCCGTCCCCCTCTTCCAAAGAATATCGCAAACTTGCATTTACGTCCTGATCACTCGCATTGAACTCGCCTACAAAAAAGCCTGCAGGTTGGTTCTCCAGCACGGACAGGGTCGCAATCGAAGCAAGCTCAAACGGAGCCTCATTCAAGTCCAAGAGCCCGATCGAAAAATTACCCTCAACCGAAGCATTGTGTTCGTCCCTTGCCCGCACCAATAT
>JAYOMW010000020.1:0-1812 GCA_038121045.1 Opitutia bacterium | reverse complement strand
AGCCTCGGTCCAAGCGCCACGGTTATCCGTGACCCGAACCCGGATCGAACGAGTGGCGTTGGACTCGTAGTTCAAAACTTCCGCCGTTCGGAGCGTCCCGTTACTCTCGAGCGAAAAGAATCCGTTGCCCGCATCCCCCTCCCCGCTCACCAAGGAATAAGTCAGGATCGCGTTTGCGTCTTGATCGGTCGCATTGAATTCGCCTGCGAAAGAACCTGCCGACTGGTTTTCCATGACATTCAGAGCTGCAAGAGCATCCAGGTTTTCAGGCTGTTCGTTTTCGTCCGAAACAGTCACCGATAGATTTTGATCCACCAATTCAATCCCATCCGAAACCCCGATGATGAGATGGTAAACATTGTCACGGTCCGCATCAACCGGAACCTCAAAATCCATCCCGCCGCTTGAATTCATTTCGAAGGAAAGCAGACCTGTGCTTGAATTGATTTCGAATTTAAGTTCATCACTTCCTCCCATGATCACGAAACCAAGGGGGTTTCCATCCGGATCCGAAGCATTTACGTCGAAGAACAAGGGTTGATTCTCGGGAACAATGACCGAGGCAGGCGAGGTAATGACCGGAGTCCGGTTGGGGCCGGTGTAAATGGCTCCTCTGGCAGCCGGATCGATACCGGGAGGCCATTGAGTGGTTTGGTCATAGGTTGCTTGAGTCAGAATGGTAGTCAAGTCCATCGCTGCGGTTGAAAAATCCGCACCCTCGAGGTGTACGCCCGTAAGATTGGTTTGACGAAATTCGACGTTGGGGAAAGGTCCCGTCAACGAAGCCGCATTGCCCGACAAGTTGGAAAGGTTCACTCCCACCCGTTGGAGCGTATCGGGATCGATCCCCGAAAAAACCGTCGTATAATCCAGTCGGGCTGCGGTCAGATTCGCATTGCTTAGGTTTACACCGGCCAAATTCACTCCACGAAAATCCTTTTGGGAAAAGTTAAGTCCCGTGAGGTTGGCATCAGTCGCAAGGAGACTCACTCCCACCTGCCGGCCAGTGGAGTCGAGTGCCGAAAAGACAGTGCTTTCATCAAAAAGTGCGCCACTTAAATCAGAACCCGCAAAAGTAACCCCGGCCAATTGAGTTCCACGAAGATCAACCGCCCCGAAAGAAATGTTCAACAGTTGGGCATTTGAACCGGTCAAGTTCGCTCCTATGTTTTGACCGGTTGCAGCATCGTAAAGGGAGAACACTGTGGTGTGATCAAAAGAGGACTGACTCAGATCGGCACCCGAAAGATTTACTCCGGCCAAATTGACCTTGCCAAAGTTAGCTCCGGGGAAAGACCCGCTCAAAACAGCTCCATTGCCTGAGGTGTTAGACAGATCGACTCCGACCCGCTGATTAGTCAAAGGATCGATTCCGGAAAAAACCGTAGTGTGATCGAAAAGGGCCAAAGAAAGATCCCTATCACTCAAGTCAAC
This sequence comes from Opitutia bacterium, assembly GCA_038121045.1. Lineage (GTDB taxonomy): Bacteria > Verrucomicrobiota > Verrucomicrobiia > Opitutales > Seribacteraceae > Seribacter. The sequence continues at coordinate 378 of JAYOMW010000020.1, read as the reverse complement.
ACCACCTAAGTTCACGCCGCGAAAATCTTTTTGCCGCAAGTCCAAGTTGCTGAAATTGGCATCGGTTGCCAAGAAGTTCGCGCCGACCCGAAGACTAGTCGACGAATCAATCGCGGAAAAGATCGTTGCGTCATCGAAAAGAGCCAATCGAAGGTCGGATCGGGTGAAATTGACGCCGGCCAACTTGGTAGCGCGAAAATCAGCAGAACCGAAAGAAAGGTTATCTAGTTGCGCATTCGAACCATTCAGGTTTGCTCCAACGGATTGACCGGACGCCGGGTTGACTATCGAAAACACGGTCGTGTGATCGAAGATCGACTGACTCAAATCAGATTCAGAGAAATCCGTCCCGGCCAGATTGACTCCACGAAAATCAGT
>JAYOMW010000019.1:14912-30928 GCA_038121045.1 Opitutia bacterium | reverse complement strand
GTGCCTTTCCAGTCGCAATAACCTTCGATCAGGATTTTGGCCTTCGGGTTATCATTCATGAACGCAGCTATGTCTTGGAGTTTGGCTCTTTCTTCGGCGCCAATGTTATACTGGTCGAAACCGAAGAAAATTGGCTCGAAAGGTTTTTCGCCAGCACTCAAGTCGGAGTTGGTCCAAAAGTCATCTTGGGGCAAGAGAACGTCTTCGGCATCCACGCCATTGATGGCGTCACCCAAAGGAGAGAGGTCGTCTTCACCGTTTAATGCCGCAAGGTCATCGGGCGAACCGATGAACGTGCCGCGATCGGTACCCTTGATCAGAGCCGTATCCTCCGGCGCGAGCCCCTTGTTCTTGGAGCAACTTGTAAAAAACGCCGCTAACGCGAACGCTCCTGCCATCCACAATGATATTTTCATAATGTTAATCCCGCTTTAAGTTGAAGATCAAACTTCCCAATTTGATCAGAATTTCATATTTTTCTTGCGCGCGAGGATGACCTAGTCAATGGGAAAAGCTTGGAAAATCCAATTTACTTGCTTGCCGACAACGGATCCCTTGAAGCGGACTCAACTCTCAGCCTGCGCAAAACAGCTCATCATGCTGGTCTTCTTGCCGGCGTGGAGATCCTGCCCGTCAGTTTGCTTCATTCTTCCAAGGTCGATCCTTCCTTGCTCGACGGGATCAAGGCAGAGACAATGGAACCTTTTTTGGCCGGATCGATTGCTCAATCTGTCTCCGAGTTGCGGATCCTTCCTTTTTTCTTTGGTCCGAGCCGGGCCTTGACGGAATGGTTGCCCGAAAAACTTGAGCAATGGAAGAGCCAAAAGGAAGGCAGAAGCTTCCGTATCCTTGATTGTCTTCATCGACCTGGAGACACTCGCTTGGCAGTCGCCCTCGAAGATCTTTGCTGCCGGGCGATCAAGCGGAATAAAATGAAAAAGCCGTTCCTGGCCCTGGTCGATCATGGCACGCCCGTCTTCGACGTTCACCGAGTTCGCGAGGAGGTCGGTAAGGAGCTCAAGGAAAGAATGAAGGATTATGTTTCAGGATTCTCCACTTGCTCAATGGAACGAAGAGATGGAGAGGAATACGATTTCAACGAACCCTTGCTCGAGAACCTTTTGGCCCAAAAGAAAGAAGAGTACGAGGAAATGCTCGTCGCTCAACTCTTCCTTTCCCCCGGGCGCCATGCTGGGGAAGGAGGGGATTTGGAGCGGATATGCAGCTCGTATGCCGACTCGTCGCCTTCTCACCGCCTTGTTCGAACCGATCTTTTGGGCACTCACCCGTCGGTTATCGAGATCCTTGCATATAGAATTGAGTTGGACCGGTCTTCGAGCTAAGAATACGGACTTACTTCAATCAGGCTTATTTGTAGCGGGTCGAGATTCTGTGTTGATGATTGTGAAGCGTGTTTCATTCCGTGAATTCCCTAGTCGATATCCTTGCTTAGCTCTTCTTCCTTCAATACGATTTCGATAAGATGGGGATTCTTGCTGCTTCAAGACGGCTACTGTTTCGGTTCTTATCCTAGCGGAAATATTAGTGTTTGGAATTGTTATGGGCCGCATAGGGGGGATTTCCCTTGGGGAATTCCGGCGATAGGTTCGGGGGTAGTCGAATGTCTTTTACTTTTCCACCAACCAAATGTTCTGGAACCGGACGGGGTTGCCGTGGCCTTGCAGGTGAATCTGCCCCTTTTCCTTTTCGGGGCGCCCACCGCCGGCTCCCGTCCCTTTGTCGAGTTCGTAGTCGTCATGTATCACGACTCCGTTGTGGCGGGTGGTGATGCGAGCGTTCTTGATCTTCTTGCGATCCTTGAAGCGCGGGGCGGTGAATTCGATGTCATAGGTTTGCCACGCAAGGGGAGGGAGGCACATGTTCAAGTCGGGTGCCTTCTTGCGGTAGAGAGCGCCGCAAAAATTGAATTCCCCCTTGATCCCGAACGAATCGAGAATTTGGGTCTCGTAGTTGTTGAAAATATAAACTCCGCTGTTTCCCCGGTCCTGGTTGCCAGGCTTGACGTTGGGTTTGTAGGGCGTGCGGAACTCGAGATGCAGGGTGAAGTCGCCAAAGGAATCGAGCGAAACGACTCCTTCCTCGAGGAGGTCTCCATCCAACTTGATCCCGCCTGAAAACCGGTCCATCTCCACGCCTGCAAAAAGAACCTTGGCTCCCTTAGGTGCTTTTTTGCCTAGCGTCGGGCTCTTGCGATCCACCCGGTCGTAGGCGAACAGTTTCTTGTCATTCTTGGTTCCCGTCGCGGTGTCACCCTTGATCACAACAGTTTCGCCACTCTTGGCTTTCAGGGTGGTTTTTCCTCCTTCGGTTGAACCGGTAAGTAAAACGAACTCGTTGTTTTCAGCTCCGCTTCCGGGAAGACCTCCCTTGTAGAGAGCTGCCTGAAAGTTTCCGTCTCCCAAGGCTACCACCTGAAGGCCGTACTGTCCCTTTTTCCCTTTGGATCCGATCTCGTCCGTGGCGGCATATTCGCCTTGGATTGCGAAATCCGGGTCTTTGGCGGCTACAGCTGGGTCCTTGATGGTTTTGGTTTTGGATTGGAGTGCGGCCCAAGTAACGGCACCAAGACAGGTGAGGCTTAGAACGAGAAGTGAAGTCGTTTTCATGGACTAATGATAAGATGGAAATCCTTTCGGTTGGCAAAAACAAAGTGACCTTGTCGGTCAAGACGCCCCGAGAGGGGCCAAGTATATCCCGCCAAGTAGAACAAAAGCGCCAAGCAGTCTTCTTATCTGCGTTCCTTTGGGGATCGTTCCTTCTTTCAACCCCATTCTTTTTCCGAGCAAGGCAACCAAGAGGATTGCCCAAAGCCCCCGGCAGGAATAAAAGACGTTCGCCTCGGTTGGCATGTGATGAAAGCCGATGGCCAGTGACATCAGTACGGCTTGGGCTCCCATGGGAAAACAGGATGCCCACATCCAGCGGTCCGCCCGTCCTCGAAAGGCGAGGAACTTGCCTTCGGACGAGGGGATAAGGAGGAAAGAGAGCAAGCCCACGGTGGCAAACATGGAAAAGAGGACATTGAAGGGGTCGGAGAGATGGCTGAAGTGAGGAACGAGAGCATCGACCAAGCCGAATCCGGCAGCCGTGGCGAGGGCAAAACCAAGACCCGTCAGAGATGGTTTGGAGCCTTGGGCGGCCGGCCATCCGATCAAGGCGACCGCAATGGCCGCCAGGATTGCGGCTGCCCATGTTGCGGGTCCGAGGGGGGTCGGGGAAAGATTGAGGATAAAGAGGAAGAGGGCGACGAATACTGACTTCGAGCCCATGATCGGGGTGACCATAGAGGCATCTCCCGAACGCAGTGCGATAAAACAACAGGCTTGGGCGGCAAAGAACAGAATTCCGATCATTCCACCGGCTTTCAGGTCTTCCATTCCCAAGGGTGAGTCCGCGAGCATGGGGTAGGGGATGAAGAACAAGGCCATCACCCAGTTCGAGTAGACGAGCGAACGGAAGGTGCCGGCGCCCAGCTCAAGTCCGCGCTTTGCCAGCAAGGCGCTTATGGTGTACACGAAGCCCGCCGAGAGGGCAAAGAGGTAGGGGGAGAGGTTATCTGGCAAGTGGAGTTTCCGGGAGAGTTGTGAGCTTGCCAAATTACTTTGCGGTGAAATCCTTGCTCAGGTTTTCACAGTAGGCAGAGTCTTGCTCCTTGGTTCCGATGACCAGGCGATACTTGATCTTGATCGGCTTTTTCGGGGTGGCCTCGGACTTGAAGTAGGAACCGAACCGCCCATAATCGCGTTCGCTGTAAAAAGAGGGCTTGGGGTTGTCCGGATGGTCGAGATAGACGGTGAAGTAGCGTTGATCTTCCACCACGACGCTTTGAGCTTTCCATGGCAAATTGGTCATGTCTTTGTTTCCGGGCCAGTTTTTGGTTTTTCCCATTTCGTCCTTTCCGTCTTTGGGGCGAACATAATAAGTCTGTTTCGCGTTTTTCGCTGCCACTTCGTTGGAGGCTCTGAATTGAAAACCGGCATGCTGAGGGTCTCCATCCACGGTCACGGATTCCTGTTCGGTGGACAAAACGGAACTGAAATCAACCTGAAGGCTTCCGTCCTTGCGGTGCGAGAAAGAGAGAGTTCTTTGCTCGGTTGCGAAGATCGAGCCATCGTCCACCCGCCAGGCGATTTCCACGGTATGCCCCGCTCCGTTTTCATCGGCATGAGATTTGATTACTTTTTCGTGAGTCTGGTAGCCCCCCTTGCAGTGCCAAGTGTCAACCCGGACCTTCTTTCCCTCGGCATTGAGAGCCGAACATTTCGAGAAGCCATAGTAAATCCCCCGGTGGTGCGTAAATCTGCCTCCCGGGCCCTTGGTGACAAAGCCATCGCCGTCCGCTTGATAGATGTGATGAAAGGGCTTGTAGGTGCGCTCCCGGTCTTTGGGGTCCATTCGTTCGTAGACGTAACGAACAATTTTCTTGTCGCCCTTCATGAGATCGAGGTGCTTGCCCGGTTCGTCTTTCCAAGAATAGCCATGATGCTTGGAGAAAATGGAAAGGGATGGAAACGCGAGAAGAAGGGTGCCGAGTAAGAATAATTTCATGCTGTGTGAGGAAACTTCTTTTTTTTTCGATTCCAAGCGAAAACATGCCTTCCTTCGGAAACTTTTTTGGCAAAGCTTGGATCAATGAGCTAGAAATCAACACCGTTTTCGCTAGTTTAAGCAATTATGATTCGTGTTGTATTGGTTTCCTTGGTTGCCTGCATTCAGTCGATGCATGGAGTCGTTGACTTTGAAAAAGAGGTCTTGCCTATTCTTGAGGAGCGATGTGTGGAATGCCACAAAGCTCCCTACGAGTTGAACGGGCTTCTAAAGAAACCCAAAGCAGGTCTGCGGTTGGACGGTGCGGCTTATATCATGCATGGCGGAGACGAGGGACCTGTCGTCGTGGCAAATCATCCGAGTCAAAGCTCGCTGTATCAGCGAGTCATATTGCCGGTGGAAGACGGTGACCACATGCCTCCGAAGGGAGAGCCACTGACTCACAGTCAAAAGGAGGTTTTCAGGAAATGGATTGCTCAGGGTTTGGATTTCGGGAAGTGGGTCGGCCAGACGGATGGGATAGAGAAACTTGCGCAAAAGAAAAACGAAGACACCCCGATTTTCATTCCCGAGCACATTCGGTTTTACGAGAAGCTTTCTGCCGGACTGAAACCTTTACGGGAGGCCGAACTTTCCCGAGTCGCAGAGGCAACTGGGTTGATGATTCGGCCCGTGGGTATAGGCAGTCCGCTCGTTGAGGTTCGCGTGGTCACCGATCCTCTGCAAGTCGGAGATGCAGAAGTAGAAAAGCTTCGCCCGTTGAAGAAGCATTTGGCCAAACTTGACTTGCGCCACACGGACGTTACCGATCGTTCCATGGCTGAAATTGCAACCTTTTCGAAACTCACCGAACTGAACCTGAGAGGAACCAAGGTGGGGAATTCCGGGCTTTCGACCGTTCTTCGGTTGCCTGAGTTGCAAACTCTCAACCTATGCGAGACTGAGGTTTCGGAGAAAGGCTTGGGGGGAGTACAGATATCCACATCGTTGCGCAAGGTTTTCTTGTGGGATACTCAGGTGAGCCCCGAAGGACAACTCAGGATAGCCAATATCTTGAGGTCCAAAGAGCGATAACTGCCGGGATCTCAGTCGGATAATTTCCAAAGTGTGCTGTCCGATCGCACATACATGGCTCCTTGGGAAACGGCCGGGGTGCAAAGGATGGTTTCCTCTAAGTCAATCGAATGAACGATCTTGCCTTCATCCCCACCGAGACGGATCACTTGGCCCAGGCCCCCTTCGTTAAAGACGAAGAGATGTTTTTGCGTTGCCACGGGCGAACCGCTGAAGGGACCCTTTAACCGCATTCGCCAAAGGATTTCACCACTGTTGATTTGGGCGCAGGTAAGAACGTTGGCCTTGTTGATGACGTAAAACTGATCTCCCGAGATGGTCGGGCTTCCCGTGCCTGGGCCCAACTTGTTGTCTCTCCACAACTGAGTGTGGGATTTTCCGTCAGGACGCACCTGAAGGGCAGTCAAGCCATTGGACGGGACAAGAATGGCACTTCCCGTCACCGTGCTCGAGGGAATGGTGGATGCACCATCCTCGTAGAGCCATTGATCTTTTCCTGTTTTGGGGTCAATGACCGCGATCCCTTTCATTGATTGAAGGGCGACTTGCTGATTCTTTCCATGGCCGAGAACGGTTGGTGAAGTCCAATTTGCTCCCCTTGGCCGGTCTTTTTTCCAAAGGGTCGTTCCGTTGCTTAAACTTAGGCCAACGGTGAGGGATTCCGCATCATTCTCAACTTGGGCGACAAGTACTCCGCTGGCGATGACGGGTGAAGAGGACATCCCCAAGCCATTGGCCGCGTTCGGGTAATCATAGGTAAGTCCGCGCAGCCATTTCAAGTTGCCTTTCAAGTCCATGCAAAAGACGTCGTTGGACGAGAACTGGGCCACCACCACTTTTCCGTCGCTTACCATCGTTGGAGCGGCAACACAGGTTTTCTCATGACAAATTGTACGCCCCGTGGCCTTGAACGTTTTCCGCCAGTCGACTTCACCGGTCTTGATGTCATAGGCAATGACATGGAGAGTTTCCTGTTTGGGGCCACTGGATGCGGTCAGCAGGACTCGCTCTCCGACGACGATGGGACTGGATAGTCCGCGTCCGGGAAGTTTTACCTGCCATGAAGACCGAGACTTGAGTCCGATGCTTGGGGAAAGTTCGTGGTCGATGATGCCGTTCCCGCTATCGCCCCGAAAGGAGAGCCAATTCCCGAGGACGGAAAGGGGAAGGAAAAGAATACAAGTTGCAATAGCTGAGTAATTCATGGTCGTTTTTATTCTTTGCTCGATTTTGCGGAGTGAAGGGCGGTTCCACTGGGATCAGTTACGCGCAGGCAAAATTCCCACTGCTTGGTCCAGGGTTGGGTTTGTTCGTTTTGGCAGACTTTAACGAGGATTTGGTTGGGACCCTTGTCGAGTTGCCCGTCGATAACGAATTGATCGACGCGAGTTCCGCCACGGTGGTATTCGTCACGAGCGAACAGAAGTTCCCCGTTTACCCAGAGCTTCCAAGCATTTTTGGAACCGATCCGGAACTGTGCAGGGCGGGCAAAATCGGAATCGAAGGTGGTGTAGGCGTAAGCCAGAACCTCCTTGATCTCACCATATTGCGAGTTGACGTTCAGCATGCCGAATGGATCGGGCGTGGTGAAGGCCCTCCATTTTGCCTTTTCGTTTTTCCCTTCGTAACTGGCTTTGAGATCAATCTTTTTTTCGGGAGGATATTTCACTCCGAAACCCTGTCTGCCCGTATTGTCGAAAGGCCCGATCGTATGCCAATCGACAAGAAACCCCATCAGGGTTTGGACGTCGATTTTTTGACCGGCTTTCTCCAAGGCCTCCTTTGCCTCCTTGATTTGGTCGACTTCGCGTCCTTTGCTCAGGACTTTTTCGAAAAGAGCTTTCGCCTTTTCGGGCTTTTCCGCTTTGCGTGCAGACTCAAGAAGTTTTTCCACGGCCAATCGCCGAAGGGTGGGTTCGCGATCATCGATGAACTTGGGGGCCAATGATTGGGCGAGTTTGGGTTTGTACTCCTGAATGATTTCGAATGCGAATTTCCTAGAGCTCCCCGTGTTTTGGTCGGCTTTCAAGAAGGCGAGAATTTCTTTTTCCTGAAAACCGGATTGGTCTCGATCGAGGATTTCCGAAATCGCCGAACGGATCCAATTATCACCCAGGTCGTTGGCCTTGTTCATGGCCTGAAGCAAACTCGGGACGGACGAAGCGTTGAGTTTTTGGACCGCGGGCCAGGATCGAACCGCCGCCTCGTTTCCTTTTCCTTTTGCTCCGACTTGGATCAAGGCCTCGATCAGTTCTTTCTCCTGACCGTGCAAGCCACAAAGTGCGATCGAGCCGAGCGCCAAGAGAGCGATGGAAATATGGGTAATCTTCATGTTTTTGTTTTGAAGCTAATTGTGTCATACGGAAAGTAAAAAAAGCGCCGAATGATCTTTTTGCTTTCCAATTGCCTCATCCTTCGGAAAAGTGCGGATATGAAAAATCCATGCTTTTCCGCCTTCATCTTGCCGATAGTTGCATTCCTTGTATCTCCGGTTGTCCGTGCCGAGAGCAAAACGCTCTTCCTTTGGCCCGACCAAGCACCTGGTGAAGTGCCCGGTGAGGTCGGACGGGAAAAGGGTGAAACCAATGGTGGTATTCTTCGAATTTCGAACGTTTCAAAGCCTAGTTTGACGGTCTTTCCCGCAAACCCGAAAAATGCGAACGGGACGGGTGTGTTGGTATGTCCGGGCGGAGGATACAGCATTCTTGCTTACGAACACGAGGGTTCCGCGATTTGCGAGTGGCTCAATTCATTGGGCGTAACCGGATTTCTGCTCAAGTATCGGGTGCCACGCAGAAAGAACAGGCTCAAGCACGAAGCCCCTTTGCAGGATGCTCAGCGGGCCATAGGCATGATCCGCAAAAACGCAGTCGAGTGGAAGGTCGATCCGGACCGTCTTGGCATTCTCGGGTTTTCCGCGGGAGGCAACCTGGCGGTGATGACCTTGACGTCCTTCAGTTCGAGATCCTATCCGAAAGTCGATGCCGCCGATGAATTGTCCTGCCGTCCGAGCTTCGGCATTCTCATTTACCCCGCTTATCTCGTGGATCGAAAAAAACGGGACAAGCTTTTTCCCGAGATTAAGATTACCAAGGACACACCACCTTGCTTCTTTGCTCATACGGGAGATGACGGGGTGCCCGCCGAGGGGAGCGTACTGATGTACCTTGAGTTGGAAAAGATGGGAGTAAAGGGAAACGAGCTTCATGTTTATCCCTTTGGTGGCCATGGGTACGGAATGCGGCCATCCGATCATCCGGTAGCCACTTGGCCTGCGAGAGCAGCGGCATGGATGAAGGTCATGGGATGGCTCAAAAAGTGAACCTCCCATCGGTTGGTCGCGCCGTTTTCTATCAAAAGCATGGCGATCCGAACGCCGTCCTTGAGTTAAAGGAACTTCCAGTTCCCGAGTTAAGTGCCGGGGAGGTGTTGATTCAAATGCAAGCCGCAACCATTCACCCATCGGACATTGGCTTGATCAACGGTTCCTACGGTAAATTGCGCGAGTTGCCTGCGGTGGGCGGTCGCGAAGGAGTGGGGAAGGTCGTTTCCGTGGGATCGGGAGTCGATGAGAAAGTGGTCGGTCGCCCGGTCGCCATGCCTGATGATCAAGGGGCTTGGCAGGATTACGTCAAGGCAAGGGCCGATGACTTGATTCTCCTTCCGGCCTTGGTTCCTTATGATCAACTGGCGATATCCATCCTCAACCCACTGACGGCCTGGCGCTTGCTCAATGACTTTGAATACCTGAAAGAAGGAGACTTTGTAATCCAAAATGCAGGTAATTCTGCGGTGGGCGTGTCCGTTGTCCAGTTTGCAAAAAAAATCGGGATCAATCTGATTAGCTTGGTGCGGACCGAGGAAAGAAGATCGGAGTTAACTGGCTTCGGAGCAAGCGAAGTTTGGATTGATAACGACGACGTTCCGGATCGGGCAAATGAATTGACTGCAGGAAAAGGCTGTTCCCTCGCCTTGAATTCAGTCGGCGGACAGAGTGCCTTGAGACTTGCAAGGTCTCTTGGCGAGGGAGGCGTCCACGTCACCTTTGGGGCGATGGACGGTGCCCCCGTGCGCTTCCCAACGAGAAGTCTGATTTTTGATGACGTTCGGTTCGTCGGTTTCTGGTTGGACAAATGGAAGCGAAAGCAAAGCCCTGGGGGACTGAGGAATGCCATTGAGGAAGTTCTTCAGCCCTTGGCCCTTACCGAGATTCGTCACCCCGTGGACAAGCTTTTTGGGTTGAGCGAGTTCAAGCAAGCTCTTGCCAGAAACGCAGAGTCAAGGATGGGGAAGGTGCTTCTCGTTCGCAGAAAAGATTCCGACTGAGATGCCTCGCGTCAAGGTTTGATCCTTTGAACAAAGGCGGGAAGCGAGAAACACTTCCCAGGGCATTTGGTGTGATTCGGGTGCAGAAGTTTATGCGTTGTGATGCTTGTATATGGGATGCGGCACTTTTGCATGAGGTGCCTGCACAAAGCCTCGAGGCTATTGAGTTGCTTGGCGGTCGGAGGACCTAATTCGAAGTTGCCGATCAAGCAGATGCCAATGCCGGTTTTGTTTAACGACAACTGCTTCATGTGTCCTCCGTCGAGTTGCTTCTTCCATCGCTCGCCTATGTAGATTTCACCATCAGTTGCTTTGCGGGATCCGTTTGAAATAACGAAATGGTAAGCCAAACCATTTGTCATGCGGCGTTGCTTGAGATGAACTTGGTGCATGTTCAAGGCATCGTCAACCGGAGTGGCTGAATGGTGAATGACGATCCTTTTCCATCTGCTTGAGTTCTTCACGCCAGCCAATGCCTTCAGTACGGAGGAAGAGAGAGAAGGCGAGAGCTTTGCCGGAGCCTTCCCCCCCAGGGGAATCTTTATTTTTTGACCTTCTTTGATCAAGTCGGGTTGCTTGATTTGATTGAGTTTGATCAAATCCGAGCCTTTCACTCCAAAACGGGAGGCAATTCCGCCAAGGCTGTCCCCCTTTTTTATCGTGTACTCAATATGCCTGATTGTTGCGGGAGGAATCTTGAGCTTTTTCCCAACAAAAAGAAGATTTGGATTGGATATGCCATTCAGCGCTTGAAGGGCTGCCGTGGAGATGCCGTATTTGCCGGCTATCCCCCCCAACGTCTCGTTTTTTTGAACAATGTGAGTGCTGGCTCCCGACGCAAGGGAAACGCAAGCCAATGCAAGTGTTAGCAAAAACAAAATCCTCATCTACCTCTTTTGATAATTTTTCAAACGGCAAGTCATGGCAATACTGAAGTGGCTGAAGATTGATTTTTTAGCCATTCGGTTTTGCCATTGATTCGCTTTCTCGCCAAAAAGGATAGCCATGACTATGAAGATGAAAATATGGCTTGCGTCCCAAGGATTGCTCCTTCTAACGGCCTGCATCATACAGTTGACTTTTTACGGGGAAATTCAGTACGGCCCTTTTCGCGGGATGCCCAAGAGACCTTATTGGGAGATCATAAAGGGAGTGGAGCCGGTCGTGCCGGAGAAGATTCGATCATTGAAACCCGAGCTTTACGACGCCCGTCTCCCCATGAGCGACGGAGAGGCCAAAAGACGAGGACTTGCTGCCTATCGGTTGGCCGCCAGGCAGGAAGACGGACTAAGGTTTGCTTTCGTGGGAGGGTTCGTGGTGAACGGAATCTATTTCGTTGTCTTCCATGTTTTGTTTTTTTACTTCACCCACGCTCTTCGCTCAGCCCAAAAAAAACGGCCAAGTTAAAATTCATATTCTTTTGGGTTGCTTAACTGCGTCATAGTTTTTCCATAGTAAGTCAGATGCTTTTAATTATGAATAGAATACCAACTTATTTGCACCTTCTTGTCATTTTCCTTCTCGGGTCAATGGATGTTCATGCCCAAAGCGAAAACTTTTTCGAAAAGGAAAAGCCTGTTCTCAGTTATTACGAGAACTTGGACGACAAGACTTACTTCCATCAAAGAAGAATCCACGGGATGAAAGGAGAGTTGAACGATTATTCGCAGAAACTTCATAACCTGCAGCAAAGATTCGACCAGATTTTCTATGGCTTGGCTGCCAATCATTCCTTCAAGACCCCGTTTGACGTCTCTAATCAACCCGTTCGGCCTTCCTTTGCCAGCCGTTTCGAAGGAAATTTGACTTCCGGGCAGTCCGTCACCGTGCCCTCAAATGATTTTTCACGCGCACCCCGAGACGCCGAACCGACTCCTTCCTCCGGTCCTAATCAGCTTGCTTTCAATGTTGATTCACCCGGGGAGTCTAAGAACGGCAACCAACAGGCAAGTTCCTTCACTCCTTCGAGCTCCGGTTCTCGCGGGCTCGGCGCCTATTTGATCCTGACCCCGGCTGTTGCAATACCTTTCAAGACACACGAGGGCGTTGATTTCAAGCGCAAGTATGATCCTGGTCTTGCGGTTTCCTTGGCCGGCGGAGTCAAGAAAGATGGCTTCCGCCTTGGCTTGGGGGCCCTTTACAAAAGAAACGACTTTGATTCCAGTTCGAGGGATAAGTCAGGTAAACCCCTTACCCAAGAGAGCGAGACTTTTGCCGCCTACCTTGACTTGGGTTATGAATTCGCTCTGGTTGGGGCGCTTGATGGCTACGTTGGCTTGGGTTTGGGCTATTATCGTTCTTATGTAGAGGATCCCCTCGAGCGAACCAAGGATGGCTTTCTTGCCGCTGGGCTGATTGGATTGGCTTACAATTTTTCCGACCTTGTTGCCCTTCGTCTTGGTTACAGGTACTTTCATGAAGACGAGGTTCCTGCTCACTTGGCTGAGTTAGGCTTGGGTTTTGAGTTCTAGCTTTTGATGAGCCAAGCCGAAGAGGGGCCTTATCAGGTTCCCCATAAGTTAGGGCCGGCAGCGAGGTTTTTACTTTGGCCGCTTGGTTTTCTTTACCGATTGTGGGCCGCCTCCATTCGAATTGAGTCGGTCGATTTGTCCGGCGTTGAAAAGCAGAGTGTCATCAGCGGGCGCCCCTGCGTTCTCATGTTGTGGCACAACCGTCTGTTTATCGCCGGTGAGTGGCACCGTCGCTTCCGTAAGGACATGACCTGCTACGGGCTGATCAGCGCCAGCAAGGACGGAGCCTTGTTGGAAACCTTTTACGGATGGGCGGGAATTCGCGCGGTTCGTGGCTCGCGTAACCGGCGAGGCACCCAGGCCGTCCGGGAATTGGTTCGCGTCATGCGCCAAGGTCATGACGTCGGCGTAACCCCGGACGGGTCAAGAGGGCCTCGCTATGAAGCAAAATCAGGCGCTCTTTTGGTCGCCCGTTTGGCCAAGGCGCCGATTCTCTTCCTGTCGTTTGAATTCGGTTGGGCGGCAAAATTGAATTCCTGGGACAGGTTCGTCGTGCCTTTTCCCTTTTCCAAGGTAATCGCAACGCACAAGTTTCTTTGCTTTGAAGACATCTTCAAAGGGAGAGACCTCGAGGAGGCTACCGAATATGCCCAACTCCTGCTGGCAGGCATGACCAAGGACTGAATTTTTTTCTCATCGGTTCCCGAATCCTCTTGCCCGGTTCGCCATATCCCCCTTTCCTTCCGAGTTCTCTATGACCGTAGTTCTTCGCGCCCAAGACTTGACCAAGAAGTTTTCCAACGTTCTAGCCGTGGATGCCTTGTGCTTCGAATTGAGAAAAGGTACGATCACCGCCTTGCTTGGAGGAAATGGAGCAGGCAAGACAACGACTCTGTCCATGCTCCTCGGATTGCTGAAGCCAACTTCGGGAAAGATCGAGCTGTTTGGCCGTAATTTTATCACTAGTCGATTTTCCGTTCTGTCTCGGATGAACTTCTCGTCCCCGTACGTGGACTTGCCGCAGCGCCTTACGGTAAGGGAGAACCTTTCGGTTTATGCAAGGCTTTACGGTGTCCGGGACGTCGGCGAGAGAATCGACGAGGTGGTTGAGCAATTGCGTCTGGAATCTTTTCTCGACCGAAGACTCCGCAAGCTTTCATCCGGACAGAAGACCAGGGTTTCCCTTGCAAAAGCAATGATCAACCGTCCTGAGTTCCTGCTTTTGGATGAACCTACGGCCAGTTTGGATCCCGATACGACTTCTTGGATCCGCGAATTCCTCGATTCGTACCGCCGGGATAGCGGGGCGACCATTTTGTTTGCCAGTCACGACATGAGGGAAGTCGAACTTTTGTGCGATGAAGTCATCCTTCTTCGTCGGGGCAAATTGGTGGAGAGCGGAACCCCGCAATCACTTTTGGACAAGTACGACCACAAGAGACTTGAGGAAGTCTTTATTCAGGTCAACAGATCGGGGGGCACGGAATGAACTCAACCGATTCAATCAACCGGATCTTCGCGCTTCTGCTTCGTTATTTGTATCTTTTGCGCAGTTCTTGGCCGAGGATTATCGAGATCGCATACTGGCCGACCATGCAAATGATCATATGGGGATTTGTTTCCCAGCATTTTGCAACGGCGAGCCCTGAGTTGACGGCAGGTGGAATCCTGGTTTCGGTCGTTTTGGTTTGGGACTCCCTCTTCCGCTCTCACATTAGCTACACTCTTTCTTTCTTGGAGGAAATGTGGTCCCGCAACTTGGGAAACCTCTTTGTTTCACCGCTTCGCCCTTCGGAGTTGATTGCAAGCCTCGCCTCGATCAGCATGATGCGCACCCTCATAGGAATGGTGCCCGCGGCGCTTCTTGCCATTCCTTTTTTCGGTGTTTCCGTTTTTGACATGGGCTTGCCCCTTCTCGCCTTTTTTCTGAACCTTGTCCTCACTGGGTGGGCTATTTCGCAATTCGTGACGGGGATTCTCATCCGCTTTGGCCTTGGAGCCGAGAGCCTTACTTGGGTTCTGCCTTTCCTGATCGCTCCGTTTTCCTGTATTTACTATCCCTTGAAAACTTTACCCGACTGGATGCAGTCAGTTGCCACTTTCATTCCGACTTCCTATGTTTTTGAGGGAATGAGAGCTCTTTTGATTCCGGAAGGGGGTGCGGAGCAAGGTGTTTTCAGAGCAGATCTTCTCTTGCGTGCATTCGGCCTGAATCTCATCTACTTCACTCTTGGTGTCGGGGCTTTTTTCTGGGCATTGAATGCAGCCCGCAAACACGGACTGCTTTTGCAGTCGGGAGAATAGTTTGTTTCGTTGCCAAGCGGTTGCTTTCTCTTCAAATAGATATTCCTTTTTAAGCAAGAACCCTTTCAATATGGCTAAAATCAATCAAAACTACGACAAGCTGGCTGCCGGTTACCTTTTCCCGGAGATTGCCAGAAGAACAAATGCCTTTCTCGATTCAAATCAGGGAGCCGAGGTTCTCCGATTGGGTATCGGAGATACGACTGAGCCTATCGTTGCTGCGGTATTGAAGGGCCTTCATGATGGAGTCGATTCACTTGGTGCGGCGGAAACCTACTCCGGTTATGGCCCGTCGGAAGGAGTCCAAGCTCTCAGGGAAGCTCTTGCTCGTGAGTATGGCGAATTGGGTGTTAATCTTGCGTTCGATGAGTTTTTTGTCAGTGACGGAGCTAAGTCGGATTCGGCAAATATTCAGAGCATCTTTTCCCAAGACTGTGTGGTCGCCGTTCAGGATCCCGCCTACCCGGTTTACGTGGACAGTAATGTTATTTATGGTCGAACCGGCGAAGCAACTGATTCTGGTTACGAAGGCTTGATCTACATGCCTTGCACGGAAGAAAACGGCTTTTTTCCTCCCTTGCCCGACGGCAAGGTCGATCTCATTTACCTTTGCAGTCCGAATAATCCGACCGGAGCCGTTGCTTCCAAAAGTCAACTGAAGTCCTTCGTCGATTACGCGTTGGAACACAAAGCCATCATCTTTTTCGATTCGGCTTATGCCGCCTTCATAACTGACCCTGATCTTCCTCGCTCAATCTACGAGATCGAGGGGGCGGACAAATGCGCGATCGAATTCAACAGTTTCTCAAAGACAGCTGGTTTCACCGGAGTACGACTTGCGTGGACAGTTGTTCCCAAAGCCTGCGAGGCCGAAGACGCACCGGCCGGAAAGTTGCACGCTCTTTGGACGCGTCGTCAGAATACCTTTTTCAACGGAGCTTCGAACATCGTGCAAGCCGGTGGCCTGGCCGCGCTAAGTTCGGAAGGCAAGGCTCAGACCGCGCAACAGGTTGCCTTCTATCTTGAGAATGCAAGAATTATCAACGAAGGGCTTCAATCATTGAATATTACCACCTACGGAGGCGGGAATGCTCCTTACGTATGGATGAAGGCCCCAGGCGGTTTGAGTTCATGGGACTTTTTCGACAAGTTGCTGAACGAATGTCATGTCGTCGGCACACCAGGATCCGGCTTTGGTCCTGCGGGAGAAGGTTTTTTCCGCCTCAGCGCATTCGGGCATCGTGAGAACGTCGAACGGGCGGTCCGTTCGAT
>JAYOMW010000019.1:0-14812 GCA_038121045.1 Opitutia bacterium | reverse complement strand
GCCTAGATGTAACTTTGGCTGGTCGGTTTGATGATCAACTCCGGGACATGGGCCCGGGAGGGAAGTTGAGCCAAGAGAAGAACAGCTTGAGCGATGTCTTCGGGTTGAAGGATTTTAGCCCGGTGTTCGGCCGGGGGCGGGGTAGGGCGCTTGTCCAAGATCGGGGTGTTGACTTCTCCAGGGAAGAGGTTGGTGATCCTGATCCCGTTTTCCCTTTCTTCTTCGGATACACAGGCTCCCAGAGCGGTCATTCCAAACTTCGAGGCATTGTAAGCAACGCCACCCAACGGGTTTGACCTTTTGCCTGAGATCGAGTTGATCATCACGATCAAGCCATCTCCGTGCGGCCTCATTCTATCAAGAGCAAGTTTGATGCAGTCAAAGGCTCCCGTAAGGTTGGTTTTTACAACGGCATCCCAATCTTCACCCGACAGTTCGCCAATTGCTCTATTGGGCACGTTGATCCCGGCTGCATTAACAAGAATATCGAGATTTCCAAGTTCCCCGTCAAACCAATCAAAGAGGCTTTTCAGGCTTCCTCTGTCGGCAATGTCAGCAGGCTTGATGAGCAAGGGCGACCCTGAAATGCTTCTGGAGGACACCTCACGAAGATTCTCTTCTCTTCGTCCGGAAATCGCAACATTTGCCCCGTTTTGGGCCAGCAACAGGGCACTGGCCGCACCCACTCCAGATCCTCCGCCGATAACGAGAGCATTCTTTGCTTTGATTGATTCCATAGGAGCAGATATCGTACGTTGTTCGTCATTTGCCAATGATTATCTTTTGATTAGCCGGATGTTTGGACAATCAAGGCAAGCTTGGCTTGATCAAAGCCTCGGTATTGACCGCAGTCAAATACTTCACTAGCTTGATTTTCAATGGAGTCCTTGAGCTATGTGTTTCGAGCGCTGATAGGAGTTTTCGGGATTCTTGGCCTCGCCTATCTACTGAGCTCCGATCGCCGCAAAGTCAATTGGCGCGTTGTGGCGGGAGGCTTGGTTTTGCAGATCATAATTGCCGCCGGGGTTCTGCTTTTTCCTGCCATCGAGGCGCTTTTCAGTTTGATTGCTCAAATCTTTGCCATCGCCCTCGAGATTTCAGTCAATGCCGCAGGCTTTGTATTCGGACCCCTTTCCGATCTTGCCAAGATGGAAGAGGCCTTTGGGCGGGGCAATGGGTTTGTGTTTGCCTTCATGGCTTTGCCCAGCATTTTGTTTTTTTCCGCTCTCTCTTCCTTGCTTTATTATTTCGGCGTACTCCAGTTCGTGGTCAGGAAGATGGCTTGGGTGATGAGCAGGGTCATGCGTTTGTCGGGGGCGGAAAGCCTGGCCGCCGCCGCCAATGTTTTCGTAGGCCAGACTGAGGCTCCCCTGATCGTCAAACCTTATGTCCCCAAAATGACCCGTTCGGAAATGCTGGCCCTCATGGTGGGAGGCATGGCAACCATCGCCGGGTCGGTTTTCGCCATTTACATGGGAATGCTCGGAGGCTCGGACGAACAATCCACGATCGAGTTCGGAAAGTTTCTTCTCTGTGCCTCCGTCATGAATGCCCCGGCGGCACTGCTTGTGGCTAAGATTCTTTTGCCCGAAACCCAAGAAGTGAGCAGGGATCTTTCCGTCTCAAGGGAGAGCATAGGCCGAAACCCCATCGATGCCTTGGCGAACGGGACCAGTCAAGGTTTGAAGTTGGCCCTTAACGTAGGGGCAATGCTCATTGCCTTCTATGCGGTGATCATGTTGGTTAATGAAATCCTAGGTGGGGTCGGAAACATGCCTTGGTTCGGGGGGGGGAACCTGAACGGTTGGATCAGTGAAATCAGTGGAGGGCAGTTCGACGGGTTGAGCTTGGAAACCATCTTTGGAGTGATGTTCGCTCCCATTGCCTGGTTGATCGGAGTGAACGGAAACGAAACCCTCAGGGTAGGGCAACTGATCGGAATCAAGATATTTGCTACGGAATTCTTTGCTTACGTCAAACTTGCCGACATGAAAGAAGCGGGTTTGAGTGCCCGCTCTGTTTTTCTTTCCACTTTTGCCTTGTGCGGGTTTGCCAACTTTATGTCGATAGGCATACAAATCGGAGGAATCGGGGCGCTTGCTCCCGACAGACGAACTGATATTGCCGCCCTCGGGGTGAAAGCCTTGATAGGAGGAACCTTGGCAAGCCTTTTGTCCGCTTGCATAGCCGGTATGTTCTTCTCGTGATTGCTTTGTCGCCGAGTTGCATTGGTTTTGGTTGTTTGACCTTTTGTGGTTTTCCCGTATCAATCATTTTCAGGGTATGACTGATTCCGAAATTGAGATTCCGCCGCTTGTGCCGGCAATGACCCTGAGGGACGTGGTTTTGTTTCCCAAGGCCATGATGCCCCTGCGCATTTTCGAGGCTCGTTATCGTCGAATGCTTGAGGATGTTTTGTCTGGCAACCGAATGTTCGCCTTGGCTGGTATTCGCGTCGAAGACCCTCCTTCTGCAGAAGGACGTGAGATTCCTTTCGACGTGGCTACGGTAGGAGTAATTAGGATCTCCAAGAAACATGAAGACGGAACCTCCTTCGTTTTACTGCAAGGAATCCAACGTGTCAGGATCCACTCTCTCCTCCAAAACGGGCCTTATCCCATGCTCAAAGTCGAGCCGATGAAAACCCAAGTCGATGATTCTTCTCTGGGGCTTCGTCAGAAACTCGTCTTTCAATTGAAGCGGAACATGAAACTTGGTGGAGAAGTTACGGACGAAATAATGGATTTTCTCAATCCTCTTGAAGACGACGTGGCTTTTGTGAATTTGGCTGCCTTTGCCATCTGCAAGCATACTCTTCGTAAGCAGGCCATGCTCGAGGTTTCCAACCTCGGCAAAAGGGCGAACATGCTTCTCGACGACCTTTTGCGAGAAAATGAAAGACTTGACCTCTTGAGAAAAGCAATCGGCGACCTCCCTTCAGAGGACTTTGATTTCAACTGAGCCATGCCTGAATATACGGAGGAGCAAAAGGCAAAACGCATTTCTCACTTCAGGCGGATCATCAAATATCGCATATGGTTCGGCTGGATCTTTGCCTTTGTCGGCTTAAGCCTCTTCGCGGTGGGCTTTCGGGGCGATCAAATCAATTGGCTTGTCGCGGTAAACGGGTCACTTTTTTCCGGTTATGGCTTGTTTATGGTCAGGCAGGCAAAGAGAGCCTTGTCGAATTTAAGCCAATCTACAACCGAGTAGAAGTCTGGAAATCAGACATCCTGCCATTCCTGAGGGTGAAGCCTCTTGGGGTCGGGTGGATCGTTTTCCGAAAAGTAGATTCCCATTCTTAGGTAAGCCAGACGGTACTCGGGTGTTTGCGGGCGGAGTTTTCTGATTTCTTCGAAAAGACTTTCTGCAGAGCGCCCTTGCAATTCATACGATTCCTTGATCCCGATATCGATCAAGTCACGAGCTACCCGGACATCCATCCTTGGTATTCTCATAAGAGCCGATGAGAGAGCCTCACGGTCGATTTTTTTCTTTTTCCTGCTTTTGTCGGGGTTGCCCTCCAAAAGTGCGTCAAGGGGTATTATGTCATCTAAGGCCACTATCCTGATCAATGGGCATAAGAAGACAATGGCAAACCAAAATAGAAAATTTCCCTTGCTTGGGCAAGCAATGCGAAGCAAAATTAATGTTCATGCATGCGGGCGTAGTATATCGGTAGTACGTGAGCTTCCCAAGCTTGAGGGCGGGGTTCGATTCCCCGCGCCCGCACCATCTTACAACGGTTTTAAGGTTTGATGCGCTTTTCGGTTTCTTTACTTTTCTTCTTGTCGGCGATCTTCTTGTCAGGATGTTTTTCGCTTAAATCCGAATTTCTTTTGAATGAAGAAACGGGAGAAGCAAGAAGAATTCATCACTTCGTCCTTTGTTGGCTGAAGGAACCGGGAAACCTTGATCACCAAAAGCAAATCATTGAGGCAAGCAAAACCTTTAGCGGCATACCCGGCGTATTGGAGGCTCAAGCGGGAACAGCGGTCCCCAGCGCCCGCGACATCGTCGACGATTCCTTCGATGTGGGGATCCTGATCGTGGTCAAAGACATAGACGCTTTGAGCTCCTATCTGGAGCATCCTCTGCACCAAAAAGCCAAGAAGGAGATTTTTATACCCTTGGTCGACAAAATCCTTGTCTATGACTTGGAGAACTAGCGCGTCGCAGGAAGCTACTGTTTACGGAAGTCGATCACGTACCCAACGACTTGATCGAGATTAAGCTCGGCGCCAAAGGTGAAGGTAACGAGCTTGGCTTCGTCTTTTCCCAAGGCGAGCATTTGCTTGGCCCGCCCGATCTCCTTCCCTTCCGCATTCATTGCCTTGGCCAACATTTCACCTTCGACGGGGTCGACCGTGATAAGATAGATCATAACATTCAGTCCTTCAACGGAAGAGGAAGTCATAGTGATTTTCTTGTCCGTGAGATCAGGAGCCAAGGTTACTGATTTCTCAATTTCCGTACACGAGAAGAAGAAGCCGAGCAGTGACAGGGCGATGAGTGCGATACGAGTTTTGGCCATTTTTTCGATTTGCTTGGTGATGTGAAAAAGGATGGTTAAACAAGATGCGCAAAATTTCAAGCATCTTGCGCAAAGGGATCGATCGTTTAATTCGGGTTCGTCTTGAGAGTGAATGAAGTTGAGCCCCAACCTCCGGAACCAGCATCTCCCAAGGCAAAAGACAACACAAGCGGGTTTGATTTGAGTTGAGCGTGCACAATTTCTCTCAGTGTCCCGATGCCTTTTCCGTGTATGATCCGGCCTTCGAATATCCCTGTTTCGATGCAGGACGAAAGGTATTCCAGGACCAATTCCTTAACTTCGGATGGCTGGAAACCATGCAGGTCAAGGGTTCCCGTTATGGGTACCCGTATCGTTTCGCTTGGTTTTTCCTCGCTCACTCAGGGAAAACAGGATCGGGGAAATCGTGACGGGGATTTCCCCTCACAACCGGCCTCTGGATTTCGTTGAAAGACTTGTCGGGGTTCTGCCTGCTTCCGGACGGATTGACCGGGGTTGGATTCCTGGCAACAGGATCAACGGTCTTGCTTGGTTTGGTTTCCGGCGGGGCAACCGGATCCCGCCCGTCATCCTTGAACTTGTAGGGTTCGGGGTTCTGTTGAAGTTCGCAGCCAAGGAATGGGACGCAGGACAAGATGATCAAGAGGATTCGATTCACGGCTTACGACAATTAATTTCGACCAGGTTTTCGTCAAGCGATCACTTGAGAAGATTGTTTTTTCAATCGACTGAGATAGGTTTTTTTTGGGGTGAATTGTGTTCTTGTCCAAAGATCCAGGGGGATTCATATTTCAAGAGTGAAAATAATTTCAGGTTTCCCTCTCTTGATTTTGCTTGGATGCATGGGTTGCTCCCATTTGGGAAAGAACGGAATGGAAGAGGTTGCTCTTAGAGAGAACAAACTCAAGGAATCCTGGCAAGGAAATCGGATTTCAACTTACGAATACCTTTGCTCTTCAATCGACCTTGCTCGCGACAAAAGCGAAATTCGCTTCAGGCAACACAAGTCCCTCCTGACCCGTTACCCCAAATGGGTTCCCGGTTTGCATCCGAGGCCTGATGCAAAATTAAGAAGCAGTATAGTGGAAGCCTATGCCGAGGGAAGAGTTAGCGACTCGGAATATGAGAATTTGATGAAGCAAACCTCCGTTCTATTGGATCGCTGGGGAGAGCAAAGAAGGATTCTGACCAAAGAGCGGTTCAAGTTAGGTTATCCCAGATAATCGTTGAAACCTTTTGATTTGGCGATTTGATAACCTGCTTATGCCTTTGCTCAAAATACAGCTTTCCCTTGCAGAGATATCAATGTCTTCCTCTTGTAAAGTTAGGATCGAAGGCACCGAAGTGCTTTCAAGCGCATTAGGAAAATCTTCTGATTTCGTGATGGTTATCGTTGAGGAAAACATGTGTGCCTCTTTCGGAGGAAACCTGAACGATCCATGCGCCTACATGGAGGTTAAGAACGTGGGCGAACTCTCCCCTGAAATTACGGGTGAATTGAGTCGAAGGCTTGGGGAGTTGGTGGAAAAAGAATTCGGGATTCCCCTCGACCGAGTTTATATCGAGTTCCAGGAGTCGAAAAGACACCTTTGGGGATGGTCAGGCAAGACCTTTGCTTAGCAAATCAAGGTTTCCCGGATTGGTTCCAGAAAATAACCAAGTTATGAGTTTGGCGACCGGCGGCAACGATTTCGGGTTTTCCGTCCCCGTTCAGATCACCGACTTTCAGGTCCTCCACCGCAATTTCTTTTGAACTGAGACTAAATTCCTTCCAATTACGAAAGGTCTTGTCTGCGGGCACGAAGAGTTTGAGTCCAGGTTCCCCACTAGGTCTCATTGCACGCCAACCTGCGACAATTTGATCATAACCCAACCCAAGGAAATCCCCCGTTCCGAGGGCGTGACCATCTTTTAAAGTCGTGTCCAACACTACTCTTTCCCAAGAATCTTTGACTTTCAGGTAACAGGCCACAACTGAGCCATGACGCGGTTCAATCGTAGTAACGAAATAATTCCCCTGGGCGTCCTTTCCGTCCCGGACCTCACCCCCGAAGGGTTTCGCGACTAGCTTGGCTTTCCACTTTCCTTTACTTTGATCAATCAACCAGGTTCCTTCCATTCCGGTTATCAGGATCTCCTCTTCCTCGTCCGAGTCCCAGTTCACGGGATGAAAATTGTGGCTGTTATGGAGGAAGTCGCAAACAAGTGTCGTTTTCCAAGGACTTTTTTCGGGTAAGTCCGGGATTTGATATGCGAGCACTTTGAGCGGAGTCCCAGCGTTGTTTTTGTTTCCCCGACCGTGAAGGGGTTTGACCATTAAGTAGAACACTCCGCCCTTGCCCTTGACCCAATGCATCCTGTGAGTGGTTGGTTCGTGAGGGAGGGGGTGATGACTCCAAATTCCTTTGCCCGACTTGTTGGGTGAAAGATAAAAAACCGCGCCGCTCTCAAGCGTATCTCCAGGGTTCCATTCTCCCCCCATGGCAAGTTCCGCCCTGCCGTCCCCATCCAAATCACGAGCGGTCAGGCAAACGTGATCACGCTTGGTCAGGTGGTTTACAACGATATGCTTTTGCCAATGGGGGTTCTCGTACCAAGCGACTTTGTCCTTGTCTACAAGAAGAATGTCCGTCTTCGCATCTGCATTCATGTCAGCCAGTTGAATCCCGTAGCCTATGCCAACTTTGTCGTCGATGGTTTGCATTTGGAACTCCGGGGACTTTCCGCAGAGGAAAATCGTGGAGAGAAAAAAGGCACAGAGAACGTTTGTTTCCATAAATGCCTTAAAGATCGATCTTTCCGCAAATACAATCCTTAAGTCAACTCCTTGAAGATTTATCGAGTGCCACCCCATATTGATTCAAAGCACAAGACTGCTTTGCTTGTCTTTAGACTTTGCAAAGCGACCGTCTCTTTTCATGATGCCGAAATGAGTTTTCATCTACTTTTCCTAATTATGACTGTCGGGTGTGTTTTTCTCTCGTCCTGCTCCCGGGAAAGTGAAGAAAAAACAGCGGGAAACAAAAGAAAGTCAGCTAACCCTTCAATGTCGAATGCAAACTCGATCCACGAATCAGGAGGTCGATTTCAGTTGAATGAATCCAATTACTCGGTTGACCTGTCGTCCCCCGTCGCCGTTTCGATCGACCAGGTTAGTTTCTCGGAGGCGATCGACTTGAACGAAAACGGGCAATGCTTCGACAAGCAAACGGGGAGGGTGATCGAAGGGCAATTCAGGATATTCTCGCAAAGTGGCGCTCTCCTCTCGTCGTCTTCTTTCCGAAATGGGTTTTATCACGGCAAAAGAGAGGATTACCATGAGAATGGGGTGACGTCGATTTCCTCAAATTATTTTTATGGGAAAAAGAACGGCAAGGAGGAATGGCGCTCTGAAAACGGAATCAAAACCTATGAGGCAAACTTCAGGGAGGGTTTGATTGATGGAATTGAGACGACATGGAATGAAGATGGACAAGTTGTCTCAAAAAACCGTTTCGAGGCAGGGAAATTGGTCAAGCGACTCATTGAAAACGGCATAGCCGTCAGTCAATGAGTGAAACCATTTGGTGGTACGGCAAAGGCCAAGAGATATGAATGCCTTTTGTCTCTTCGTTTAACCAAGCCCTTGACCGAAGAAACAATCTTTTGCGGCAGGATGTCCGAAACTTGACAGTATGCCCTATTGCGAGTCCAATGCCTTGTGTGAAGATTTCAACTATCCTATCAACTCTTCTTGTTTTGTTTTCCGGTTTGGCCACCGCTGTACCCGAAACCGTCGTGGTTCCGGTGAAGGAAGTTCTTCAGGGGGTTGAAAAACCCAAGCCCATCATGATTCTGCCTGTGCCCGATCAATCGGGAAGAAGCCTCCTAGTGCTTCAAGGCGGTAAAATTCTCCTTTTGAGCAAGAGCCTTGAACCATCGACGTTTCTTGATATGACCGGCGAGAAGATGATCGACAATTCGTTCGAGGAAGGCCTGCTCGGTATGGTCTTCCATCCGGAGTATCCGAAGGACAAGAGGTTTTATCTTTATCACACGCTTCAAAACCCCAAGCGATCGGTCTTGGTTGAGAGGAGAATTGATGATCTTGGCAAATTGAGCGTCGATCCTTCGCGAGCTCGTGTTTTGCTGGAGATCAGTCAACCGTACTGGAATCATAATTCTGGAATTCCGGCCTTTGGTCCTGATGGCTTCCTGTACCTGTCGACTGGAGACGGGGGCAATGCCAACGATCCGCACGATTTTGGCCAAAACACCTTTTCTTTGCTTGGGAAGGTCCTGAGAATTGACGTAAATTCCAAGTCCGGCAACCTGAAATACGGAATACCCAAGGACAACCCGTTCGTAGGCAAGCCAGGATTCAGGGCCGAAATTTGGGCATTGGGACTGCGCAATCCTTGGATGTTGCATTGGGATCTTCACGCAAGCACACTTTATTGTGCGGATGTCGGTCAGCATCAGAAAGAAGAAGTCAACCTTATCCAAAAAGGGGGAAACTATGGATGGAGTTACCGTGAAGGCACCCAAGCATTTGACTTAAAAAAACGAAGTTCTCCCGAGGGGGTTGAGTTTATTGACCCGGTTTTCGAGTACGACCACACGCAGGGAACCAGTATAAGCGGTGGAAGTGTCTATCGAGGAAAATCCAACCCTAAACTCCGTGATCATTATGTGTTTGGCGACTGGGGGACTGGGAAGTGTTGGGCTGTCAAAGTTTCGAAAGGCAAGGTTGTATCTGAAAAAAACATCATCTTCACCAAGGGGGGCGAAGAGTTGAACACCGGCTTCAAATTCGTAAAAGGGAAACCCAAAAGTTCTTTCAAGCCCGTTAATTTTTGCCAACTGGATTCAGGAGGATTCGTGGTTCTCGATTGGAGTGGCGTGGTATATTCGACTCACTTGGAATGACGAATGCCTGCCTAATCAATAGAGGAACTTGAAGAAGAAGCTATCTTAGGTACGGAAGCTTCATAGTTTTTGGAATATGGAGTTTGCGAAACAGAAATTTCCCGTTTTGCTCAGAGGGGCTTGGTTTGGTATGAACAAGGCATTCCGAGGAAAACTTGAAAGAAGTTCGATCACTCCGGTTCAGTATACGGTTTTGCGGAATCTAGTCGAAGGGGAGGGGAGTGTTCTTAGTCAACAGTGCTTGGCAAACGCCCTCGGCACAAACAAGAATAACTTGGCTGATCTTCTTAATCGCATGGAAGAAAAAAAACTGATCAAGCGACATGACAACAAGGTGGACCAGAGAAACAAAAGTGTTTCGATCACCGATGATGGCATGATTGAATTTGTTCGCGCCCGCGAACAAGCTTACTCTCTTCAAAGTGAAATCCTTTCTTGCTTCGGAAAAGAGCAACGGAATTTTCTTCATTCCTGTTTTAGCCGCCTCAATGATCGTCTTGAGGAAATTTCCTGATTCGCGGGACCGGACTCAATGACGGATGTTTTTTCAGAGGAAAAACGATCCTATGTAATGAGTTGTGTCGCATCCAAGGACACGAAACCCGAAAAGATCGTCCGGAGATTTCTTCATCGGGCGGGATTCCGTTTTCGTCTTCATTCCCCTGGTCTTCCCGGGAAACCCGACTTAGTATTGGCTAAATACAAGACCGCTATCTTTGTTCACGGTTGTTTTTGGCATCGCCATGCAGGATGCAAAAGGACTACGACTCCCAAAACAAGAAGGGAGTTTTGGATGGAGAAGTTCAAGAAAAACGTAAGGCGCGATAACCTGAACTATAAGAAACTCAAGGAGCAAGGTTGGGAAGTTGCGGTCGTCTGGGCATGCAAGCTTGAAAAAATCAAGAGTCGCGAAGAAGCACTGAAAAACTTGGTTCGAACCTTGACTGGTTAAAATGTCAAGACAGTGGACTCGGCCAAAAAGAGCGAATGATTACTCAATTTGAAGATCAACGATCAAGTTAACCCTCGCTTACGTAAGGGGCGTCCAATCCCTGGTCCAAGTTTTCTAGCTCCAAACTCATGACGGAAAGGCTTTCCTTGATCGAGGATGCTCGGGATACAAGCCCGTTGATTCTATGGTCAAGTGACCTTTGCTGTGTTTCAACGGCAAGTCTGTGACTTGCGCCGGTTGGAGCGAGCACGGCTTTACGTTCTTCTACGTTGGGCCAAAAGAATCCTCCGAGGCTCAAGGCGATCCCTATGGCTGCGTAGTACGATCCAAAAGACTCGCTAAATAAACTAGATGCAATCGTTCCAAGACCAATGACGAGAAGGATTTGAGCCAAAGATTAATTCCCTCTTGGTGTTTGATCTTGGTGAGTTTCTGAAGTCCTCGACAATCTTTTCTTTCAAAAGGACCAGATCCTCCACTTGCTTTGCTATGTCAGTTGACTCTTCGCTCAAATTATTGTGTTCAGCCTCCATTAGGCGGCGTTTCTTAGTGGCCGCTTCCCTGTCCAGTTTCCACTGTTCGATGACCTTTTCCACAAAGCCATCCCTAGGGGATCCTCCTCCGACCTCCATGAATCGCTGAGTGAGCAACTTGGCGTCCGGGTTTAAACTCATCTGTTTCCCGGAAAAAATGATTTGGTCTTCGTGGCTATCGATGAATGAAAAAATTTGGGCTGCTTCTTCCTCTGTAAACAATTTGCGGCACAAATCCCGAGTGAAAGAGTCAAGTGCCTGAAGGTGAACCGGGATCCAATGAGTTTCCGAATTGGGAAAGCTTGCAACAAAAGCATCTACGATGGTGGCGATTACATTAAGTCGTTCTGCTTCTGCGGGGTTGTCTTGTCTGTGAAACTCTTGAATTTGATCCCTGACTTCCTGGTTAATGATCAAGGACCCATCGGGTTCCTGCTTGGCAATGTTTTTCTGTCTCTTCAGCCAGTTGTAACTGAAAGCCGCATCCCGGGGAGAGCAAAGAAACTCCAAGTTGTAGCGATTGACCCGATTGAAATATGAAGCAAAGAGGAGATGCTGAAACTCTTCTTCGGTGAAATCCGAGAAGTGAGGAAGTGCTTTTTTCGTCTGTTCTGACATAACTGGAACCTTTGCTTTTGGTAAGATAGTAGATTTTTTGAAGATATTCAACAATTTCAATGGATTGCCTTTGCTTAATTCTCTTAACTCGGCTCCGGCCATTGATTGAAAGCCGTGTATGCTTGCCAGGGTTTCGCACTGAGCCGAATCAAGTGCCTTGAGAGGTAAGGACTGTACTCGCTCAAAGCCAAAGCGATCGAAAACACCCTGCAGCGACTGTTGGTGATCTTGTGAGGAAAAAAGAAAACTGGAATGACTGAATAAACGCGAAGAGCGGATGGCCTTATTGAAAGGTCCGGTAAGCCAATCGATTCCTTTCTCCGAATATTTGTCCAAATCATCGAGGATCAGGAGGGGAGATATTTCATTGATTCCCACTGAGCCTTTGGAAAGAACTTCTTCAAGGTTGTTCACAAAAGATTTGGCCAACTTGAGTTCCCAATCGCCCAAATTTTCTTCCTGAGCCCGGCTCCGTTCGAATGAAATGACCAACCTTCCCCATTTACGACCAAACTCGTTGAGTAAAGACTGGACTTGATCATTACTACATCTGGCGGATCGGGCCAAAAAGGCCGTAAAGTTCAAAGGATCGGAAAAAGCCGAACCTTGATGGGAGAGGCATAGATGAATCTTATCCAGGGTGAGAATCTGGCTTTCAGTTTTTTCGAGGAGCGCAGACTTGCCCATTCCCTCGGAAGCATGAACCAAAGCAGCCCGAAGACTGCCCTCGGAGGAGAGGCTCCTAGTCAAGAAAGACAGTTCTTTGTCTCTACCTACAAGTTGGTTTTTCATTTGCGTTAAGTCGAGCTTTTCTCCGCCGCCGCGCTCCTCCCGTACTTATTTGGGTACGGGAGGAGCAACCGACAGAGCATTGATTCAAGAGATCAAGATCTGATGCTTGGAAACTTTAACAGATCTAGAACGACTTCCATGCTCAAGTTGGATTGCGCCAAAGCGGCGGCTCCTGCTTGATAGAGCAAGCTGTACTTGGAGTAGTTCAGCGATTCTTCGGCAATGTCAGCATCCATGATCCTACTGTTGGCAGCCTCCAGACTGACCGACTTGGTCGCCAGGTAGTCCGATGCGAACCCCAAGGCGGAAGCTTTCCCTCCGCTTTGGGCTCTCAGGCTGGCTATTTGACTTATCACCGAGTCCAGATCATTGACATCTACTTCACTAATGCTCACGGCTTCGCCTGCTGCTCTCAAAGAACCATCTTCTCTTACGTTCCCTGGGGAAGAAGCGGCTCCGAAGTCCCGTCCGGAAGCACCACTTTGAACCGAGACGGCACTCCCGAAGTCCAAATTCGTAAGAGTAATCGATGAACCAGACGCACCTTGGGATGAGGTGTAAACCGTAGTCGAAGTACTGCTTTGACTGCTAAACAAGCTAACGCCATTCAGCTTCTCTCCCATGAGTCCGTTAAGTTGAACTTGTAGCTCACGGAATTGACCTGCGTAGATTGCATCAGTCGACGAATTGTCATTTTGCCACTTAGTCCTGAGCGAACTCATCTCGGTCAGAATGTCGCCAGCGGACTTCAACGCGCTGTCCTGCACTTCAGTGAAGGACTTTGCATTCTCCACGGCTGACTGGACAGCGTTGTTTACCGTCAGTTCATTCTGTAACCGCATGGAGAAAGCCAGTCCCCCGGGGTCATCTCCCGGACTAAGGATTCGCTTTCCGCTTGAGATTCTCTGCAGGCTTTTATCCATCAGGGATTTGGTCTGATTGAGATACTGCATGTTACGGAATGAAGCCGCTGAACTTGCTCCTAGGGTTAATGCCATAACTGCATCCCCCTTCCCGTTCGAACACCTTCGCTTGCCTTCTTAATGGACAAGCGAAGGCGGATTGTGTCTTCGTTATTCATAATTATATCCTCCTTGATATTTAGGTTTTGCTCGGGTCGACGTCCTGTCGTTGTATCCAAACACGATTGTTTGGTGCCGTGCGTATTTCATTTGTTACCTCGGTTTGCTTTCTACCGCAGAAGCATCAAGGCGACGTCGTTGGTACTGTTGGCTTGAGAGACCATGGCGGCGGCGGCCTGTGTAAGGATGCTGTATTTCGCCAGATTTGCGCTCTCCTCGGCGATATCGACGTCTTGAATTCTGCCTACTGCAGCCCGCATATTGGTCTCTTGCGCCGCAATTGACTCGGCTGCGAAGGAAAGCCTGGACATGGATCCTCCTGCTTGAGCTCTGAGATATGCGACGTTGGAAAGCGCCTGTTCGAATACACCCATTGAGATTTGGTCAAGAGTCAGAACGGTGCTTGTGTCGGCCGAGGCGAAGGTCACGTCCGCAGCGGTTTCGGCATTAGTCGCGCCAGCGTTATTCGCACCAGTGAAGCCAGCTTGGACCACATTTCCTTCGTTCGTTCCGTCCAGTCCTGAATTGATTGTCAATGCAGACAGAAGGGAAGACCTGTGGATGCTTATCTTCGTTCCTGCCGAGCCATTGCTGCTGGTGAAGATACTGATCGTATTGTCCAGCTGATCCCCCCCCCTGAATACGGTTTGAGTGCTACCCGAACGGCTGGTGGTTTGGGCAAACAGGCTCGCGCCGTTGAAGGTCTGTTGCGATATCTGGTAGAGCTGAACCTGAAGATCGCGAAACTCGTTGTTGTAAGAATCGACGTCCTGATCACTCTTCATCGGGTCTTGGGTGGCCATGCCCTTGAGTTCGGCCATTCGTCCGACGATTCTTCCGGCGGTCTCAAGCATTCCATCCTGGACCTCAACAAACGAGATTCCGTTTTGGACGTTGTTCTTGGCTCCGACAAGTCGAGTAACCGAAGCATTCAGCTTCATTGCTACCGAGAGGGTGCCGGGATCATCATTTGGCGATATGATTCTTTTTCCGCTGGCAAGTTTCTTGATACTAAGCTGAAGGGCTTTTTGGTTTTTACCGAGGTAGTGGCTTGCAGCTGCAACTGCGCTGTTATTTGATACTGTTAGTGGCATTGTATTTATCTCCTTATGTTGTTGTTCTCCGGAGCGACCTCCTTGTCACTCCGACCGCCGAATTTGGTTTGGGCAGGCGGATACCCTTGTTTTAGTCTGAAGGTTGATGAGCCGCCCCTATCGCAGAAGCATCAGAGCGACGTCGTTGGTTGTGTTGGCCTGAGCAACCATGGCGGCGGCGGCCTGGGTAAGGATGTTGTATTTCGCAAGATTTGCGCTCTCTTCGGCGATATCGACATCCTCGATTCTGCCTACTGCAGCCCGCATATTGGTCTCTTGCGCCGCAATTGACTCGGCTG
>JAYOMW010000018.1:29284-31558 GCA_038121045.1 Opitutia bacterium | reverse complement strand
AGCGCTTTCAGATTTTAAACTTAAAGATACCGACACAGATCCAAAGTCCGATCAATGGGTCGGTTTAGGTGCGGGAAGAGGGGTTGATTGGGAAGACATGGAAACTCTCGGTCAATTGGTTTTCACGGTCACGGCGACCAACCCCAAAGGTAGCTCGATCACCTCGCTGCGCGTCCAATTCCAGGGGGCCGTACAGGCTCCCTCTATTTCGGTTGGCTCGATCGTAGCCACAGGGGGGCGGACAGCGTCCTTGCAAGGGGAACTTACCGATTCGGGCGGTGTGGCCAATTCCGTCACCCTTTACTACGGAGATACGGACGGAGTCGAGACACCCGCGGATTGGAATCATAGCCTTGCCCTCGGGTCCCATGATCAAGGTCCCGTATTGGCCAATTTGAGCGGCTTGAACAGCGGTCAAACCTATTACTACCGGTTCTCAAGTACGAATGCGGCGGATACGGACTGGTCTTCTGTGGGAACTTTTGAGACCCTTTCCTTCGATCAAGGCGTTTTGCGTTTTCATACCGGAACCAATGAACTTGGCGGATCGGCCGGTTTATTCTGGGACAAGGGCGATGGTGAGTTCAAGGTAATGGATGCAAACTTGAGCACCGTGAATTATCTGGCTCCCGACGGAACCTCCTGGATGCTGACCAAGGCGAAATTTCATTTTTCGGGTGATTTCTATCTTGGACCCAACCTGGACAAAGTCATTCTCGAAGGAGTTAACGCACTTTCGATTTCAAGCGATGGGAACGTTACCTTGACCAAGAGTCTGAGCGGTTCGCTTTCCCCCTCGTCCCCTCATTTGCCCAATGGCTCTCTTCTTGATGGATATGATGCCTATTATGGAGATGATCCGAACAAAGGGCATCGTATCGGTCGTGGAGTACTAGGGGGATTCGGTGGAACGCAGGGCCCTGGCAAAGGGCAAAGCTTGGGGAGCAACTCGGCGGGCGGACTTTCGGGCGGTGGTGGTTCCCATGGAGGAGAGGGCGGTCCGGCGGCTTCCGGTCCTGCCGGCATTGTCTACGGTTCGGCCGACCTTTCGTTCCTCATGGGTGGTTCCGGCGGCGGGGTAGGAAATCTAGGGGAAGCCGCAGCCGGCGGTGGAGCTTTGGAAATCATCTCCGCAGGGAAATTGATCATAGAAAGCGGGGTCAACGTTTCGATGGACGGCGGTTCCGTTTTGGTCAACCCGAATCAGGGAGCCTATTTCTCGGGTGGAGCTGGTGCGGGAGGCTCGATCCGGCTGGTTGGTCGGAGTATCGTAAACAAGGGAAACCTTTCGGCCAAAGGCGGGCATGCTTCGGGAATCGATCCACGCGAGCCGGGGAGCCGTTTCCTTTCCAATTCGGGAGGGGCCGGTGGCGGTGGTCGAGTCGCTTTTCTTTATGACGACACCTTGGAGCAAGGTTCGGTCGTCGTTGACGGTGGAACTTCGAACGGGGATGCCAAGGCAGGGAGAAGCGGAACCCTTTTCATCGGAGCTCGCTCCCCTGCCCCGCTGGTTGACTTGAACCTGACTTCCGGGACTGTTGTATTCGATACGGCAGGCGCTTGGACTCATTCTTCCGGACGCAAGGGCAAGGGATCCATCACCCGCTCCATTTTTTCTGCGAATGGACGGAGTTTCGGCTACGGCGTGTGTACCTTCCGTTTCAATCACTTTTCACTCGGACCCGACGTTTCGGTGGTCGTGCGTGGATCCAACTCTCTTCTTTTCGAAGTTGAAGGCAATGCCACGGTTTCGACCCGGATTTCCCTGGATGGAAAAAGCGGTTTGCAAGGGGTTTATTCCGGTTTGCCCGGTTCAGGCGGATGGGCTTCGGGCCGTGGGCTAAGGGATACCGATAACAATGGAAACCTCCACCCTGCCCTGAATGGCCAAGGACCGGGAGGCGGTCGTGGTTACGAGAAGACGAAGTCCAATGGCGGGGGCAGTTATGGTGGCGAAGGAAGCGGGGGCTTTAATTTGGGGATTGCCGGCATGGTATACGGCGACGAAAAGATCACCCATCTCATTGGTGGTTCAGGCGGTGGGCACGCCGCCATTGGCACCGGGAATTCGGGCGGCGGCGGCGGCGCCATAGGCTTTGAAGTTACGGGAGATTTTGCCCTGGATGCAAATGCTTCCATTTCGGTCATCGGAGGTTCGGGTGATGCCGACATGGATTCATCGGGAGCCGGTGGTTCGGGCGGATCGATCAGGATCAAAGCAGCCAATATTTTCAATGGAGGCCGATTGTTGGCCATGGGAGGCAATGCGTTCGG
>JAYOMW010000018.1:0-29184 GCA_038121045.1 Opitutia bacterium | reverse complement strand
AGTGACGACCGGGTTTTCCTTTCCTACGATCCCAAGATGGCCTTGGACAAATATTCGGTTTCCTTTTGGATTTATCCCGAGCGCAATATCAGCGATTCCTGGACCGGTCTTTTCGGTCGTGCCGGAAGGAATTACGCCATTTGGTTGGGGAATTCCAATCACGTGAGCTCTCCTTTTATTCATCACCGTTATGCCGAAGGCGCCAACACCAATCAAGGTCCTGGAAATCACTACCTCCCGGGTTGGAATCAATGGTACCACGTCGTTTGTACGAACGGTGGGACTGGTTCGGTGGCGCGAACCTTTGTCAACGGAAGTTATCTCGAGGGGAATGCGGTGCGCGAAATTCAGGTGGTCGAGAACTTGCCTATCAATACTTCCGCCCCGCTCAATATCGGGGTCAACCCCGAGGCTGCCGGATCCAACGGTCAGCACTTTCAGGGAAGAATGGACGACGTGCGTCTTTACGGCATTGCCCTTGGCATTGAGGACGTCCAACTCATTTACAAGGGCGAGGCGCATATGAGTTCTTTGCAGAACACGGCTTCACATGGAACCATACTCAAAGCCACGACTCCTACCTTGCCGGCTTTCGCTGATCTTAACTTTACTTACGGTCAGAAAATCATTGGTCTTGATCTGGGTGAGCAACCCGGTTTGACCTATGCGTTGACCGGTCTTCCATCCGGGCTTTCCAATAGGAAGACTTTCGTCCCCAATGATATTCCGGGTGTTCTAGCATGGTATGCCGCGGACCGAAACGGTAGTTTTGACTATTTCCCCGCTCGAACTTACGACCGTAACGACAGCCTTTTCACCAGCGATCTCGTGCTCGGGCTTTCTTTCGATGAGACAAATGGATCGGTCGCCCATGATTCGACCGGCAACGCGAACCACGCAAACCTCTTGAACCCCGGTCAATGGTCTACGGGCAAGTCGGGTGGTGGCGTTTCCTTTGATGGTGACAACGACGGAGTTTTCTTTTCCAAAGTCGGTTTCATGAACCAACCGAGCGAATTTTCCTTTTCGCTTTGGTTTAAACGGAACAGTGATTTGTCCGGCACTTCGACCAATCATGGGATCAACAACGTTTTGCTTGCTCAAAGCAGCGTCACTTTCAACGATAACTTCGAGGTTGGCAGCTCGGGGTCGGAGTTGGAGGTTTACCTGGATTCAGGCAATGGATCCGAGGATGCCTCCCACACTTCTTCAGGAGCCAATATTTCCGACGGAACTTGGCATCACTTGGGGGTTACCTACGGTAATGGCTTGAAGTTGTATTTGGACGGGAACTTGGTTCTTGACCGTCCCGAGTTTACGGGGCCCCTCGATTCATCACAGGATTCTCCGCTTTCCTTGGGTATTGCTCGCGTGTTTTCCGACCAATGGGGGGATTTCAACGGTTCCATGGATGACCTGAGGCTCTTTGACCGTGAACTCAATGCCACGGAGGTCAGTTTGCTTTACGGTGGAGGTAATGGGGATTATTCCACCGTTTACTCTAGGAGTGAGTCGGGAAGGGTTCGAACTTGGAACGATCTTTCCGGAGTGGGAAGAAACGCCGAAGCTTCATTCGAGACTTCGCCCAAACATGAATTCGATCCGTTGACTGGTGCGGACATGGTCTTTTTCGATTATGGAAAAAAACTCTCCATCGCCAATTCCACCTCCATGCCGATGACCATTCATATGGTTGGGCGCGAAACGGGGGTCATCATGCCCGACCGCGAACTGTTCACTTTTGCGGGCTGGCGCTTGGCTCACAATGGCAAGTGGTCGCTGCGAAGGTGGAACGACAACAATCCTTCCATTGTCAGTTCAGCCCTGACAAACCTTAATTCCTTGGTCTGCTGGAAGTTTGACCGTTATGGCTATGAGTTGAGGGTCAATGGAATGACCGTAGACATTAGTTCTTCCGGAAATTGGCACCCGAACGTTTTGTTTGACCGCATTAACGAGGACACTTCGCTTGTTTTGGGAGAGTTGGTTCTTTACCCCCGTATTCTTAGCGATGAAGAAAATAATTTGGTCGAAGGCTATTTGGCCAATCATTGGGGCCTTGCGGGTGAACTTCCCTTTGATCATCCCTATAAAGCAGGTCTTCCGGCAGGTGCCGAAGGCTTGTTTCTAGAAGGTTCGCCTAGTCAGGCGGGGACGACTACGGTGACGATAAACGCTGCAAACGAACTTGGGTCGACTTCCGCGACTTTCGATATCGTGGTGAATGCGCTGCCTCCTGCAATCCAAACCAACGGGGCGACCCAAGTTGGTTCCACGAGCGCCCTTTTGAATGCAAAACTAATTGATACCGGTGGCGAAGCTTCGTTGGTTTCATTCGATTGGGGGCTGAATGCCGGAACCTTGGACCAAAACACGACTCCGGGTCTTGAAGCGGTTCCCGGAAATATCCCCCGGATGTTGAATGGACTGAATCCCGGAACCACTTATTATTTTCGGGCCAAGGCAATCAACTCCGGCGGGGTTTCCCTTGGCGATGCCATTTCCTCCTCTCCGCTCTTCGATTGGCCCCTGAATGACACTGGCAGTACGGTTTCCGACTTGCAGGGTATTGCTTCCGGTACGATCGTGGGAGCCACTTCTTTTGTCGATCCGGTACGCGGGTCGACTCTGCGATTCGATGGTTCGGATGATTACGTAACCTTCGGTGATCGAGACGAAATGGATTCTCCTGATCGTTTCACCGTGTCCCTCTGGTTCAAAAGGGAGCAAGACTTGTCGGATCGGCCCACGAATCATGCCGTGGACAATGTTTTGATAGCGCAGTCGAGTTCCAATTCGAACGACAACTTCGAAATCGGTACGGATGGCTCGTTTGTCGAGGTTTATGCGGATTCAGGAACTGCCGCCACTGATGCAACGGTACGCGTGGACGCAGGCATTACCGATGGCGTCTGGCATCACTTGGCCTTGTCTTATGGCAGTGAAATGACCCTCTATGTCGACGGGACCAAGGTCACGACTTGGACTCAATACAACGGTCGACTCGAGACAAGCGGGGTTTCTCCTCTCTCTTTGGGGATCGCACGTGCCGGTGGCGACAACTGGGGCGAATTCAAAGGGCTCATGCAAGAGGTTCGAATTTACGACGTCGAACTTTCGGACTACGAGGTTGAGATCCTTTCGGGGCAAGGCTCCATTCAAAGTTTTACGACCGGAACTCAGCCCACCCCACCTGTCGTGCGGACCCTTCCCGCCCTTTCGGTTACCGAGAGCAATGCAACTTTGGGCTATGAGTTGCTTACCTACGACGGCTCCGAACCTGAAATCATTCTTTATTGGGGGCCCGTCGACCGAGGTGAAAACGAGGGGCTTTGGGCGAACCAGATCAGCCTTGGGACTCAGGGGGTTGGAGCGGGGTACCATGTCGTTACCGGTTTTACTCCCGGTCAGGACATTCATTACCAAGTTCAGGCCAAGGGAGCGGCTCATAACGATTGGGGGGATGTCGCCGGGTTTACCCGGACCGTGTCGAGCCCAACCATATCGGTTCTTCCTTCCGTTGACCAAACGCAGAGTTCGGCCACTTTGCGTGGGCGGGTTCTTGGTAACGGCGGAGTCGTTCAAACCATTGCCCTTCCCGTACCGCTTGTTTCGGATGGCCTGATTGCTCATTGGCGTTTTGACGAAGGCCAAGGTCAGGAAACTTACGATTCCACCGGTTACACCACTGCGGCTCAGGTCTTCAGCGGGGCGAGTTGGGTGGACGGCAAGGGCGGACAATTCGGCAAGGCTCTGAATTTTGATGGGAGCAATCTTGCCTATGTTCGGGTTGGAACCTTCAGAATCGACGGGGAAATGAGTTTCAGCGGTTGGGCTTACAAAAGAAATTTGGGCAATTGGCAACGGATGTTTGATTTTGGCAATGGGGCAAACAACGACAACCTGCTCGTAGCCAACCGGGGAACTTCTTCCGAAGTGGAATGGGGAATCCGCAGAGGTGGAGGAAATATCGGTCTCGTCGCCCAGGATTTTTGGACCTTGAACGAGTGGCAGCACGTGGTGGCGACCGTGGATGGATCCAGCGTTATGAAAATTTACCGGAATGGACAGTTGATGGGATCCAGGCTCGGACATCTGCCCAGAAACGTTGCCCGGACGAATCAGTTCATCGGTCGAAGCAATTGGCCTGACGCCTATTTCGACGGTATGATGGATGACATGCGTGTCTACGATCGGGCGATCAATCAGGACGAGGTGGCCTTGATTTATGCCGGCGATTTGGAACAAAACGTTACGATGGGTGGAGAAGACCCTGTCATCACTCTGTTCTGGGGTGATGAAGATGCCGGCCAAACCACTGACCTCAATGCATCTTCCCCTGATGCCTGGGATGCCTCGAATTTACTAGGCGTTATGCCGACGGGTGAGTTTTCCTTCCCTCTCGCCGGGCTTCAAGTCGGCAAAACTTACTATTATCGATTCTTGGCCACCAATTCGGCAGGTTCGAGTTGGTCGCCTACGGTCGGGACTTTCTCAACCGGTTCTTTCGGTTTTATGGCCGATTCGTTTGCGAGCGGAAATTTACTACTCTGGTTGGACGCAACGGATACGAATGGAGACGGCAATCTTTCCAACGAGCCTCTTGGGGGAGTTCTCGATCAATGGAGGGACAAATCAGGTGCAAGCAGACATGCCGGAAATGGGATAGGCCCCGATTTGAAGGTCGATCGATGGAATGGGTTGCCTACCCTTGCCTTCGATGGTCAGACTCAGTACCTGAGGGTCGAAGATTCGTCCGTTTTCGACTTCGGACAAGATGCAACGATTTTCGTGGTCGCCAAAGGGGATACTTTGTCTGATTGGCGGCCCATACTCTCCAAACGCGGGGAAGATGGGGTCGGTTGGCAATTCCGAAAGGACAATACCGATTTCGCATCTTTCACCGTCAGGGGCACGACTGGAAACGATGATCAGCGAGGGGGAACTCAGATCAATGGAGAGGTCCACGTATGGGCCATGAGGAAAAGCGCTCTCAAGCGTACTCAGTGGGCGGACGGCAACGAGGAGTATGACATCGACGACCGTAATTCGGTTCCGGCAACTTCCAGCGATTTGGTCATCGGGGCCCGAGACCAAAATGGCATAACTGCTTTCGGCGGAGTGGAGGTCGGTGAGATTCTCATATTCGACTCGGCCCTGAGTGACGGAGAGGTTTCTCAAATGCAAGGGCATTTGGCTCATAAGTGGGGATTGACGGGCGCCATGGCCAACGAGCACCCCTTCAAAAATTCGCCGCCTCTTTTTGAAAACCGCCCCGAGATTACTCTCGAGTCGAAGTATACTTATTTTTATCAAACCGGAGTTCCAGTTAGCCTTCAGATCACCACAAACCGCCCTGCCGATGCGTTTGCAGCGACGGGTTTGCCCCCTGGATTGGAGCTAAACGCTACGACCGGATTGATTTTCGGTATGCCTGCAACGACTGGTAGTTTCACATCGACACTTGAAGCAAGCAACCAGTTCGGTTCATTCGAGAAAACCGTTGTGCTTGAAATTAGAGACTATTCGGCGTGGCGTTTTTCAAGCGACGTAACTTTTCCCGGTTACACCGGTGCTTCCGTGATTTCCGATTTCCCCGTTTACCTTGAGCTGAACAATTCCCTCCCCGGATTTACCTATGAACAATTTGCATCTCCTTTCGGATACGACCTTCGGTTTGTGTCGAACGCCACCAACGAGGAACTCGAATACGAGATCGTCAAATGGGATCCATCCGGCCGATCATCCTTTTGGCTGAAACTGCCTCAACTCAATGGCAGCACTTCGATCAAGGCGCTATGGGGCAATCACAATGCGCTTGTTCAACCCGATTACTCGAAGGATGGTCGGATTTGGTCCAAGTTTCAAGGAGTTTGGCACATGGACGGTACGGCGGATGATTTGGTCAAAGAGTCAAGCAGTAGTTTTCATGCCATTCCTTATAATTTCGAAACCCTGAGAGCCCCGGGAGTCATCGGCACCGCGCTTAGCTTTGACGGTGTGAATGATTATCTCGACATGCCCCTTGATTCTCATCCACCGGCCGATGCCAGGCAAGTTACCATCTCGTTTTGGAGTTATGGAGGAACCAAGCATCTGAACAACAATTCGATTTTGGAATCAGGTTCTTCCTTGGGGCGCCATTTGAACATCCATCTTCCATGGTCGAATGCGAGAGTTTATTGGGATGCAGGAGTGGGAGGGATCGACCGGATTGAAAAGGAAGATCCGGTTTATAGCGGAAGATGGACTTATTGGGCTTTTCAAAAGGACCGGAATACCGGGGCCATGTATATCTACAGGGATGGGGTTCTCTGGCAGTCCGGGTTCTCGAGAACCCGACCTTTCGGTGCTCCGGTCGACAGTTTTCGGATCGGTTCGGCCAGGTATGGCGGAAACTATTGGCATGGCTTGTTGGATGAACTTCGGATCAGTCCAACCATCGAGTCACCTGATTGGATTCTCGCATCCTTTTTGAGTCAAAGTCCAGGTACGACCTTTGCCCAAATGCAGGCCGTTCAAGGTCCCCCGACCATTTTGGAAGGCCAAGTGGTCGAAGGGTATGCCAATGACCCTGCACGCCAAGTTTCTTATCAAGTTCGCACTTTTCCAATCGCCGATTCTTTTTATGCGGTTGGCCTGCCTGCAGGGCTGGACCTGAATCAAACGACTGGTGTCATAAGCGGTCAACCTCTTCAGGGAGGAAATTATCAAGTCACGATCACGGCCCAGAACAGCTTTGGTTCACACCAATCCATTCTCAAACTTGCGATCGCCGAACTGAATGGCTTCACCCACCAAACTACGCTTGCCTTTTCAGGTTACACGGGCTCAACCCTCAAAGACTTTCCCGTCCTGGTCAGGCTTGATTCAAATGTTTCCAACTTCAGTCTAAAAAGTTTCAAGTCGCCCATGGCCAACGATCTCCGCTTTTTTGACAATTTAGGGCGCGAACTCAGTTATGAGATCGATATGGTTGACCATGCGAAAGGTTCGCTCGCGGTTTGGGTTGAGATACCCGAAATGAATTCGAGCACGACAGTCAGCGTAAATTGGGGAAAAACAAGTTTGGCTGATAAACCGCCCGTCTACGCGGATGACGGATCGGCTTGGTCGAATGGATACCGTGGTGTCTGGCATTTCCGTCCGATGAACGAGGTCGGTGTTCTTACCGATTCATCTTACTATCGGAATCACGCGGTGGATGACTTTGGGTTCACTCAGCACGATTCCGTGGTTGGCAGTGGTCGGAGTTTGTCGGGAGGGAGCGAAAAATTCATCCGCTTGCCCTCGTCTCATTCCCTGGATTCTCTTCACGAGGAAAGCTACAGCTTTTCCGCTTGGATCAGGCTTGAAGAAGAGCCTGAAGACGAAGCTCCCGATTCTGTTTTTGGCATCGGGTTCCTCATGACTCCCAACGATTCGTACTTCGACGACATCGAGTCACTGATCGCTTTGGAGCCCCAGGCTGCCGGTGCCCGGATCATGCAGGCAGGCCCTCGGCAAGGGTTGTATTTGAACGGAGACAATGATTTTAAAAACGCTGGAATAGGAATCAATCGGAATGACAATTACATGACCTTGTTCCTCACCATGTTCACTCCCGCGGAGTCGGGTCCGCATCAATTCCGCTGCACCGACAAGGACGACCGGGCCACGATATGGTTG
Organism: Opitutia bacterium; assembly: GCA_038121045.1. Taxonomy (GTDB): domain Bacteria; phylum Verrucomicrobiota; class Verrucomicrobiia; order Opitutales; family Seribacteraceae; genus Seribacter. The sequence goes on along the minus strand of JAYOMW010000018.1, from coordinate 21,516 downwards.
GACTTGGATCAAGACGGAACCTTCGAGCTTTCCGGTGATCAAGGTTCCGAAAAATTGGGTGGCAATAATAATTTTACCTCTGCGCCGATCGCTTTGGACGCAAATCAATCTTACAAAATGGCCATTGCCCATGGCGAATGGGGTGGCGGTTCAAGGTTGCGTCCTTGGTTTCTGACCCCGAGCTTTGACTGGCGGATCATTGACCCAAGTGATCCGGGGCAAGCCGGATTTTTCAAAGTTCCTTTCGGACCCGAAATTTCAGCCCGCCTGAGTCCTTTTTTGTTTTACCAGCACGGAGCCAACGAAAAAGCTTTTGTCGGCGGCACCCAATTTGGAGCCACTCATTATTTGACGAGCCAGTACGTTACTGCGAGCACAGGGCAAGGATTGCCTTATTCGCAATGGAAGCACTTCTTTGTGAACGTTGATCATTTGAATGGCTCGGTTCAGGTTTTTCTGGATGGGAACCTCGAGGCAACTCAAAGTTTTGCTTCAGGTTCGGAAGCACCGCCGATTCCTGGGCAGGATTGGTTGCTAGGACAGGGAATCATTCCTTCCAGTTTGGACGAAGTCCGCTTAGCGAACCAATCCCGTTCAACCGATTGGGTTTTGGCCTCCTATGAGAATCAAAAGCCTGTTCCTACTTTCCCATCCATTGCCCCGGTGACGGGTCCTCCGAGCTTTACGTCCGTTTCCACTTTTACGATTCAGGCCGATCAACCCTTTGAGCATAATGCCACGGTTACGGGTAGTCCCATCGCATTCACCGGTTCGGGTTTGCCCGGCGGATTGATTCTCAATCCCAGTGACGGAAATCTTTCCGGTAAGCCTTCGGTTGCCGGTTCATTCCCTTCGGTTATGAGAGCCCTTTATCCGGATGGGCAAAAAGCCGAACAGGATTATCATTTTACTGTTCTTCCCGCCCTTCCCGAGATCTCAATCGGGGTTCCTCAGATCATTGATTCCGGAAGTATATCCGTTCCTTATGAAGTGTTGGCGACCGGAGGGGTCGACCCAGACGTTTACGTCCTTGCCGACGTGGTGGATCAAGGAACGAACTTTTACTCATGGCAATATAGGGTTCACGTTGGAAAAGCGGGCCTTGGAGCAGGCACGGCAACCGTTAGCGGGTTGGCTCCGGATCAACGTTATTATGTTCGTCTCTATGCTGAAAACGTTTCCGGCTTTGATTGGACGGGCAAGGAGTTTTTGACTCGTACCCAGCCGGAAACCGAGCATCTTCCGTTTGGCTTGGCGATGTGGTTTGACGGAGACGACGTCAGCGGAGACAAGAGCAAGGCACCCGATGGTTTTTCCATCACGCGTTGGGCGGACAAATCGGGTCGTGATCGTCACATGGAAAATACTTTGGGTGATCCCATCGTCAAGCACGATGGTTTTGGCGGTAGGTCCGTGGTCGATTTTGACGGAAACGATCGAATGAACACAAGCTATGATCTTCGGTCGGCAAGCGAACTTTTTGTTTGGAGACTGAGCGGTTATTCCGCATTCGGCGTTTCCCGCTACACGGGTGGAGACAATGAGCGTGTGATCACCTCGGTCGGGGGGAATTGGCTGTTCGGGCATCACGGAAACCGGATTGGACGCTTTCATTTCGACGGATGGGTTGACCAAGGTTTTGCGGCCGATACGAATTTCCACCTTTTTGAAACTGTTCAATTCGGTCGTGCTTCGAGTAACAACCCATCCGGTACCGTATGGACGGATGGAATCGAGGGATCGTACTACCAAGGGTCGAAACAGGGCTCGAACGATTGGTGGTTTTTCCCATCGAAGATTGCCTTCGGCGCGTTCACCAATGGAGCCACGCACGAGTCTTCGAAGGCCCAAGTTGCGGAGTTTCTGTTTTTTCAAGGACAGGTTCAGGAAGAAGACAGGCTTAAGGTGGAAGGGTACTTGGCTCACAAGTGGGGCATCCCCCTACCCTCCAATCATCCGTGGTATCTTAACAAGCCCACCTTTGGTGAAATCATCGTCACCGGTTCCACGCCTGTAATCGACACGAACCGGACGAACGGTCCGACTGTTGTCAACCGGGCTCCGACCGGACTGAAGAAAAATTCCGCTACCTTGACCGGCCGTTTGGTGGACGCCGGTCTGGGAACTCTTTACACAGGTGTAGGTCAGTCCGATTATGATCCAAATGAGGTTTCGGGCTTGAAGCTATGGCTTGATGCTTCCGATATCGACGCCGACGGCGTTACGGGTCCCGTCGATCCTCCAACGCTCATTCCTTGGGATGTCTCTCAGTTGAGTCCGGAGCTTTGGCTGGATGCCAACGGAACAGTCAATTCGGGATCCTGGACGGACCGTTCGGCAAACGGCAATCATGCTTTGGCTTTTGGAGGTCCGACCCTTTCTCCTAATGCTCAAAATGGTCTTCCCGTGATGAGTTATTCGGGGAACAACGGAGAGTATCATGCGTTTCCTAACATCACGGACGTGAGAACCGTATTTTGGGCTGTTCGAAGGCATCTTCCCAAATATTCCTTCTTTTTGGGGCATACGGGCAGTTATCATTTCCATACGGACGGAGGAAATAAATTTTGGTCCAACCAATACGCTCATCCAAATGTGAAAAACGGAGATCTTTGGGTAAACGGTTCGGTTACCGACGGATTAAGCAATAATTCCATTCCGTCAGCCTTTTCCATTGTCTCCTTGCGAACGACCGGCAATGTTTCGGCCAACACCTTTTCGAACGACCGAAATATCAATGGTCGTTACTGGCAAGGCGAGTTGGGCGAGTTGATCATTTTCGATTACGCAATGACCGACGACCAAATACGAAAAGTGGAGGGTTATCTTGCTCACAAGTGGGGATTGACGGGAGATTTGATCGCTGGGCATCCCTACGAAAACGACAACCCGGTCGACGAGTTGGTCACGCTTCATGCCCCGATCGCGTTGGTGAAGGACAAGTCCGATTTGGGCAACGATGCAACCCAGGCTGACACGGCCAAGCAACCTGGTCACGTGGTTGCGGGACAAAACAACCTGCCCCTGATCAATTTCGACGGAATGAACGATGTTTTGGAGTTCGATGAAATCGATCCTATTTATACCGTTCTTATGGTCGTGAGACGAGACGCCGAAAACCGAGGCTCCATTCTCGGTCATTCGACTCGTTATGATTTTCGAGCGGGGAACGGCAAGGTTTGGTCGCAAGTATGGACCAATCCAAACGTTTACAATGGTCTGCTTCAGGTGGACGGAAATTTCCGGGATGGCTTGAACAGCGATTTTTCAGATGATACCTTTACCATTTTGGCGGTCAGAACCAAGGGGATAGGCGGTGCCGTGGCGTCTAATGTTTCGAAAGACGGGGGGAACGGAATATGTTGGAAAGGCGATCTCGCCGAATTGCTGGTCTACAATGAGGAACTTTCCATTGAGGACATTCGCAGAATCGAGGGATACCTAGCTCACAAGTGGGGAACGGACGGGACTCTTGTCGGTACTCACCCGTACAAATCGACCCCCCCCGTACGGGCCAGGCCAACGGCTCAAACCAAAATCTTTTGGGGCGGCACGGACGGGGGCGGCAACCCTGCGGCTTGGGACAACGTGATTGACACCGGAGAGGTCTACGTAGGATTGCGCAAGCTTACCTCGGGGGTAACAGTCGTGTCTTCTCCTTTGCCCACCCTTGATGGGAATGCATACCCCGCTTCCAACTTGCTGGATGGAAACCTTCCGGCAGACGGCTTTCGATCCACCTGGACGGCTTGGTACAAAACTGACCCTTTGTTGACATTCAACTTGGGTAAAGAAAGGGTCATGAACAAAATCCGGATATATTATCAACCCTACGAACGTTCCGACGAGTTGATGGAGATTGGTGTCTGGGTTGCGGATTCGGAAATGCAATTTAGCTTGTGGGACACGATTCCCGGGCCATACAACCCCAAGGAGGCAGGTGTTTTCGAGGAGTACGACATGACGGGCGTGACAACCCGGGCCATTCGACTCGAACCGAAGTTTCAGGGTTGGGGGCATCTGTGGGGAGAAGTCGAGTTTTGGGTTCATGACCCTGGAGATTTCGAGACCACCGTAGAGGGGCTTGTCGAGGGCCAGACCTACTACTACAGAACTTTTGCAACCAACGACGGCGGATCCGATTGGGCAAGTGATACCATGGTTTTCACTTCGGCTGACCGAGCGAACTACGATTCGGGCAAATTGACTATTAACACTTCCTTGGGAACTTGGAGTCATAGCGATGGCGATTTCAGGGAGGGTTCGATTGAAAGGAAGATCTTTACCGATGTCCTTGGCAATCAGTTTGAATACTCGGTGTGCACCTTCACCTTTGACTCCGTTGACCTGAGAGGAAACCTGGAAGTGGAGATCATCGGGGATGCTTCCTTGGAAATCGTTGCTGCGGATGGTGATGCCTTCATAGGCGTTCCCCTCTCCTTGACGGGAGGAAGCGGAAACGAGGATGACCGAGGTTTGGCCGGTGCGGGAGGTTTTTCGGGAGGCAACCCGAATGCCCGGGGATTGGGGCCAGGCGGAGGAATCGGGGGTTCTCTGGCCGGTGGAGCCGGTTATGGCGGAGCAGGCGGTCGGGCGACGGCCACGATGGGACTCCCCTATGGCGTGGGAAGCTTGGTTGATTTGCTTGGTGGAAGTGGTGGCGGAGGGAGTGACAACACCTACTCCGGTGGCGGTGGTGGCGGTGCCCTCAAAATCATGGCTTCGGGCAAGTTGACCGTGGACAATTATCTTTTTTCGCTCGGTGGCTCAGGACAGAATGGTTCGGGCGGAGGTTCGGGCGGAGCCCTCTATCTCAAAGGGGGAGACCTTGAGCTTACTGTGAACTCTCTCTTGGACGTTTCCGGTGGAACAGGTGGCGGAGCGGGTGGACGAATCTTCCTCGAAGGCTCGAACTCCCTGACCAACCATGGCCATAACAACTTGCGAACGAACGGTGGACAAGGGGCTAGTGGCGGAACGGACGGAACCCTCCGTTACGTCCGGCCTTCTTATCTTGAATCCCTTGAATACACAACGGGGACCATTCTCATTGATACGGACAGCGGTACGCTTACTCACTCCAACGGTGATTTGGCATATGGTTTGATCGAGGACCGATCTTACGTGGACGAAAGTGGTTCCGTATGGCCCTATTCGGTCTGCCGCTTCAGCTTCACGAAGATTAACTTGGGCGGTGGAGTCGTCGTGAGCGCTCGAGGCAAAAGCGCTTTGATGCTGGAGGCCTATTCCGGAGATCTTGTCATTGGCGCGAATATTCGGGTCGATGGTGATGATGCGAAAGCGGACGAGGGGGGGATCGGTAGCTTGGGAGGATATTCCGGAATAAACGCCGGTTCGGGCTTTGGCGCCGGCCCGGGATCCCCGAAAAGCAGCTCTTCCGCTGGTCATGGGGCCGCCTACGGTGGTCATGGGTCGGGTAATGCAAAGGTTTACGGAGACAGAGCCTTGGACAATTTGCTGGGCGGTAGTTCCGGCGGACCGACTCCAACGGAAGGTTCGGGTGCCGGCGGAGGGGCCCTTTGGTTGAAGTCCGCACGCGAGATTTTGATTAAGCCGAATGCCGTTCTTTCGGCAAACGGTGGAAACGGAGCCGGGGCGAGCGCATCGGGGTCCGGTGGAGCCATTCGATTGGAAGGCATTCGTATCTACAATCACGGTCGGATTGAGGCGAAGTCCGGGATTGGCGTCAAAGAGGACAACGGGAATCAAACGCGGGGTTCGTCCGGAGGAAGAATTTCCTTCATGGCTTTGGGCGAAGTTTTTCTCGGAGAAGTCGACGTCTCCGGCGAGTGGTTGACGAACGAAGGGTCCATTTACGTCGGAGGTAATTATTTGAACGCCAATTTGGTCGCGGAGAATGCAAAGATTACTTTCGATACCAAAACCGGTTATTTTTCCATTGAAGGCGGTGCTCATGGAAACGGCGTGTTCTCCACGCATACTTACGTCGACAGCCAAGGTCAGTCTTGGGAATACGAAATTTGTACTTTTGCCTTCGGGCAAGTACGCCTGACTGGAGAGACGGAGGTAATTCTCAAGGGTGACAAGTCTTTGTCCATTCAAACTGTTGCGAGCGGAGAAATCTATTTGGAAGCCGATTTCAACCTCGATGGAGGGGATGCTTCGACTGAGGATGGGTACGGAGGCCTCGGGGCGTTGAATCCATGGAATGGCAGAAGCTCAAACAAGCTCAATGGCAATGGTCCGGGTGGGCCCTCGACTGCGGGGAATTGGGGAGTGAGCGCCAGTTATGGCTACGGGGACGAACAGATCACGCACCTTTTGGCTGGAAGCAGTGGGTCAAGCGGAAGGTATTATCAAGGTTCCGGTGCCGGAGGCGGAGCCTTGGAGCTTAAGGCCGATGGGGATCTTACGATCGCACAGGGAAGCGTCCTCAGCGCCAATGGTGGTGACGGACGAACGAATGGTCATCAATGGGATCACGGAGGTGGAGGATCAGGCGGAGCCATTCGATTGATTGGTGACAATATTTACAACCGAGGCTTGATACAGGTCATCGGTGGAAACCGAGGAGCCGGTGGTGGCCGGGTTGCCATGGCTGCCCGCAATACCATAGAGAAAGGAGTGGTTGCTTTGGGTGGCGGCAGTTTCGTCGAGGTCAAGCCCCCTGTGATTACCGCTCCGGAAGTCCTTTATCTTGCCTATCGTGGTTCGGTTTCATCCGAGTTTAGAAAATCAGTTCAGACACGTCCCGCGAATTTGGTCGCCTATTGGCCTATGGATGAAGGCGATGGAATCGTGGCTCGGGACGCCTTGAGGCGTTTTGACGGAAGTTTGGTCGCGGGTACTACTTGGACGACCGGTAGATTTGGTCGAGCTCTCAGCTTCAATGGAACGGATGGGTATGTTTCGACTCAGGCGACCGGAGAACTTCTCGGGATTGACGGAAAAAATTCCCGAACGATTAGCTTTTGGGTGAAAGCCAGCAATAACAACCCGAGGAGTCAGCCCGGATTTTACGGTTACGGAGATACCAACTGTCCCAACGGCTTGAACAAGTATTGGGGTATTCGGAACATCAAGGATGGTGGTTACACTCAACTGCTCAGTCAACACTGGTGTTGGGACCCGAGATCCAACCATGGTACGGACATTCGCACTGACTGGGTTCACTTCGCTCACCTTTACAATGGGTCGGACGTATCGATTTTCGTCAACGGAGACTTGATTTCCAATTGGACCAGATCCCAAATTAGTACCGGCAATGGTCAAACTTTCCAGTTCGGCAGGTGGCGCAACGATTACAACGCTTACTATGGCGGGGACATGGATGACATGCGTATCTATGATGACGCTCTTTCGGAAAGTGAGATTCAAAAGATTTTCCAAGGCGATGACCTTAAGGAAGAGATGGTTCACGTTCAGTTTTCGATCGATGCCACTCAGTCGCCGACCTCTTATGGTCTCAGTCATCTTCCCAATGGTTTGACGGTAAACTCGCATACCGGCGAGATTACCGGCAAGCCCCTTGAGATCGGGGTCTTCGACGTCAACCTAACCGCAACGAACTTGGCGGGGACCGGTGTAAAGCAAATCAAATTGGTCATCGATCCGACTGCTCCGATCCTTACGACGATTAGCGCCAAAGACGTTTCTTCCTCCTCGGTCAGGCTTTCGGGCCGCGTGGAAAACGATGGGGGGGATCCCCCTGCCCTGTCCTTTTTCTGGGGAGACAACGACGGAGGAGAAAACCAATTGGTGGATCTCAATGATTCGACCCTTTGGGACTACCGAATCGATTTGAACGGAACTTACTCGAACGGATTGGTTTCTCATTCACTCAATGGCTTGCAGAAGAATGCCACTTATTACTACCGCTTGTTCGGAGGCAATTCCGTTCATTCGGGAGTATGGAGTTTGCCTTCGCAGGAAGGTCTGTCTTCTTGGTGGTCCTTTGACGAAACGACCGGAAGCCAAGCCTTGGATTCGGTCGGTTCTCGAAACGCAACCCTCGTTGGCGTCTCCGAGTCAGACCGTGTTTTTGGCAAAGTCGGTCGTGCTATCAGGCTTAATGGTTCGGGCGAGCACGTTTCGGCAAAGGGTTTTAAAGGGATCGGCGGGGAAAAGCATCGTTCCTTGGCCTTATGGCTCAAGATGCCTCCCTCTTCCATCAACGGAACCTTGGTTTCTTGGGGAGGACCCGGGAACGGACGGGGGTGGGATTTCTCGGTTGAGAACGGCCGATTGAAACTCGACGTCGGAGGCGGGCAATTGACAGGAGCTACCATACTAAACGACGATCTCTGGCATCACGTTGGATTTGTCTTTCCTCCCATTGGAAGCGGAGTGGAGGACGTCGTTCTTTACGTGGACGGTTCGGTGGAAAACAATCCAATTACTAATCCCCGCATCATCGATACGGGCGATCAATATGATTTCAGGGTGGGAACCAATGAGAATGGGAATCATTTCAACGGCCTGATCGACGAGGTCAGGTTGTATGAAAAGGACCTTTCTTCCAACGAAATGGCGAGTATTTTCCTTAATGGTACGATGCGTTTTCAAACATCCGCCGTATCGTTACCTCCCGTAGTCGAGGTTTCGAGTATTACGCCTACCGGAGGCGGAACTGCGACGGTTACCGGCGATCTCGTCGCCTTTGATTCGACGCAACCCGTCGTGAGGATATATTGGGGCAACGAAGACGGCGGTTACAACGTGGCCAATTGGGATAACTCGGTCGAGGTGGCAGGCGGTTCACCTCAGGGGTTGGGGGAATTTAACGCGACGGTCACTGGTTTGACGCCCGGGGAAACCTATTATTTCCGAGCCTTTGCCCTGAGTTCGGACGGAATGGATTGGTCCAACGGGGATCCCGAAGTACGTGAATCCCTGATGAGCCACCTCAGGTTCGATGAAAGCAACGGAACCTTCGTTTATGATTCCTCTCCGATGAATCATACTGCCCTCTTTGAGTCAAGTGACCCGAATGCGTCTCGACCCGAGGGTTATGCCGGTCGGGCTTTGTCGTTCAATGGAAAGGACGACTGGTTGAATCTTGATGCGAATACTTCCGGTTTTCTCGCTCAGTCCTTTGACGGCCGAAGCGTCAGTTTCCGCGTCCGTCCATCCTCCAAGATTTACTCGGGGCCGGCTTTGACGAGGTATGAGGATCTGGTCGCCTACTATCCGATGGACGAAGGCAGTGGTTCGGTCGTCGGGGATCTCGGAGTCGATAAACTAAACGGTGATTTGTCCGGATCTCCTGCCTGGGTTTCCGCCAAATATGGTCAGGGAATTGACTTGGATGGATCCAATGACCTTGGCGAACTAAGCGCTCAAGGGAAGCTTCGTGATCTTCACAAGAGTTCCTACACGATCTCTCTTTGGGTCAATGCGGACACCGAAAACCTCGGAGATTATACGCAAGGCCAACTTTATGCCCATGGTTTTCTCGAAGCCATCCAAAACGAGTACTACACGAACATCGAAAATATGTTCAAACTCACCCCCAGCGGTACGAGCACTTTGACCAACGGTCCGGGCAATAGAGGTTTGGATTTCAACAACGACGGGGATTACAGAAACGCTGGCATCGGCATTAACCGAAACGACAATTACCTGAGCCTTTTTAATGGAATCTTCCATGCTCAAGTGAGTGGCTCCTACGGATGGGAAATCCGTGGAAATGACGACCGGGGGACGATTTGGATCGATTTGGACCAAGACGGAGTTTTCGAGGTCGCAGGTAACAAGGGGAACGAGCAAATGGTTTATCAGCCTCAATGCTGCGGCACTCAATCGACCATCGTGACGCTTGAAGCAGGTTATTATGCCATTGCCATTGCCCATGGTGAAGGCGGCGGCGGATCCAATCAAGAGGCTTACTTTTATACGCCGGCTGGCGGAGGTGCGACGACGTTGACCAAAATCAAGCCAAGCGCTCAACCGGACCTTTTCATGACTTCGAACAAAAGAACCTTGTTGAGGCGAGGTCCCATGAAATTTACGATCGATGGCAACAATACCATTTCTTACACCCACGGAAACCTGACGGGGCAAACCACGGTGGACTCGAATCAATCGCTTGGTCAAGGCAACTGGGCTCACTTGGCGATCGTGGCCGATTACAATTCTTCTTCCCTCCGGTTTTATTTCAATGGGGTCAAGACGGACGAGCAATTGTTGCCCGAAGGCGATCCGATTGATCTTCTTGCAACCGAGAAATGGAAGCTCGGGGGCACGAACCAAGTGTTCAGCGATTATTTCGACGGTAAAGTGGATGACTTGCGTTTTTATGGTTCCGATTTGAATGATACGGAAGTTCTTGCCATTTATCAGGATGATATTGGAGGTGCTGCACAAGCCGGTTATCATCAGCAAATTCTCTACGACGAAGGAACTTCGACCTCCGGCTTGTCCATTTCACTCGATGAGGGTGTTCTGCTCGCCAAGATCGCCGAGGGTTCGGGGAGCGTAGAATTGACTGATACCGCTACGATTAACGACGATCAGTGGCATCACGTGATCGTTACTTTCGGAGATTCCCCCAAGACCTTCAAACTCTATGTGGACGGAGTCCTGAAGGCGGGTCCCGTCCTATTGCCTGAATCGACCGTGTCGCTTCATCAGGAAGTGCCCTCCTTCGGCATGAGTCAGGGAACTTCGCTTTACCCTGGATATGGGTATTTCAAGGGGCAGTTAGATGACTTCAGGGTTTATGACAGAGGATTGCCTGATACGGAAGTCGCTCATATCTTTTCCGGAGACGTCCCCAATGATGGATTCCTGGAGTTTTTGGGAATAGAAAAGCCGGGCGTGGAAACAATCAATCCCATCGACGTCATGCCTTCCCGGGCCACTCTGAGGGCGGCGATCAATTCGATCGGGGGAACGGTTTCCATTACCGAAACGGTTACCGACCGCTCTTTCAAGCCCGATACCATCGAAGGTATGGCGGCCTGGTTCTCCGCTCAGGATATGGATGGTGACCTGACCGAGGACATAGGGTCGGTACTCGGCAACGGAGAGTTGGTCAATACCTGGAGCGACGCTTCGGGCAATGGTCGGCACATGACCCGAACCTTGGGCGATCCGACTTTTTACCTTTCTTCTTTCGAAGGTAAGCCGGTCGTGAATTTCGATGGGAACGATTTGATCTCGAGTTCCGATAGTTATGACTTTTTGACCAACGGAGGTTATACCATGATTTCAATTGCCCGCTACACGGGCGGATCAAGTTTCAGGGTGATAAGCTCCCGCAACAGGAACTTCCTCTTCGGCTATCATGGCGGACTGACGGGAAGGTGGTATGCCGAGGGTTGGATTTCCACGGCCGGTCCGTTCGACACGGATTGGCATTTGCACGTCGGAACAATCGAGGCGAAGGGTGGTAACCCTCGGGCTTCCTTCTGGAGGGATGGTTATTCTCTGGTAGTTGGATCCACCGGTTCCAACAATACCAATTTTGCCCCCGGCATTCTTCAGTTCGGAGGAGCGGGAGCAAACAACGGATGGGAGAAATCAAGCTGCGAAATCGCCGAGGTTATGATTTTCGACCGCGAACTTAACCCGAGTGAGCGGGCTGACGTCGAGGGCTATCTTGCCCACAAGTGGCGCTCCCCGGAGCAACTTCTTTCATCTGGTCATCCCCACCTTGCTGTCAATCCATTCGGAGGCGTCACGAAGGTTACGGATGTCGTGACCGAGGGTGGCGATCCCCCAGTACTCAAAATCTTTTGGGGAGACGATTGGGTTGAGGAAAATTCGACTGCCGTCGATGAGAACAATGCTTCCAAATGGGACAATGTGATCGTGCTCAACGACGGGAACCCCGTTGGCCTTGGCACTTACGAAGCGGTGGTCGAAAACCTGGTCCAAAATACGCGCTATTATTATCGTGCATACGCGGAGAATCTCGGTGGTGGATCCTGGGGGTCCGCGATCAAGGCTTTCACTGCGAGCGACACGCGTTTCACCAAGCATACGATGGATGGGCTCCTTCTATGGTTGGACGCAACCGACCCGGATGGAGACGGAGTCCGGAACGAGTGGCTTGATGAGCAAAAGGTCTCTTTTTGGGTCGATAAGTCTAAAAACGAGAAAAATGCCGTTCAGTCGGTTCCATTGGCTCAACCTTCTTATGCCATGCGGGTTTTCGACGACATGCCTGCGATGCGGTTTGCCTCCGGTCAATCTCTCAACGTCGGTACCCTGACTCTTGGCTCCACGCCATTGAGTGTTTTTGTCGTTGCTCAAGGATCCGGGGTGGTCATTGGAAGTAACGACGGATCGAGCGGTTGGACTCTGGATGCCAAATCGGGTATACGCTTGGGTTCTTTTCATCAAGAATCCAACGTGCTTCAGCAAATTACCCTTGGGTACGATCCCAGAACCGGGTATGGCCAATTGATTGGTGAAATTGGCGAAATCATGGTGTTCGACCGTTATTTGGAGCCGGACGAACGCGAGCGAATCGAGGGTTACCTTGCTCACAAATGGGGCATAACCGAAGATTTGGCCGGTACGACTTTCAAGATCAAGGAAGGCTTGTCCTTGTATTTCCCATTCGAGGAAACCGATGGAGGTACCGTTTACGATTCATCCAAGGCCAAAAGGAACGCCACGTTACAAGATATTCCCGGAACGGATCTTTCCGTCGCCGGTAAGTTCGGTTCGGGCTTAAAGTTGGGTAATATGCCCGCATCCCGCATCGAAATGGGAATGAATGCCGTTGATCTCCCGAATAATTGGACCATTTCGGCATGGCTTGAAACCCCGCTCGTCGAAAATGGATTGGTCGATTATTGGCACACTTTGGCTGCCGGCGCAGGCGGCGATCAAAAGCACGTGGTGTTCGACCAAGCCGGAAACAAGGAACTGGGTATCTATAATTCCGGCATCGTTGATTTCAGAGGCTCCGGGTATGGCGCAAATACTATGACAGCTGGTTGGCATCACCTTGCGGCTGTTGGCCAGGGTTCGAATACCAAGTTCTTCATCGATGGTACGGAGGTTGGTTCCTCCAATTACAAAATCAACGCAAGCATCGACACCATCGGAAACATTCCCGTTGGTTTCGAGAGATTGACGGACAAGATCGATGATTTCCGTGTTTATGACCGTCCGCTTTCTTCCCCCGAGATTATCACCCTTTACGGTAACGGTTCGGGTGACTTCGGTGGGCATCCCTATGACACCGAAGCACCTTCTTTCGACAATGTTCCTGAGATCAAGTTGCCCAACAGTCCCATTGTGCATTGGAGTTTCGACGAGTTGAACGGAACCATCGTTCGTGATTCTTCGGGACTTGAAAACAATGGGAGCGTAGTAGGGAATTCCATCACCGACCTTTACGACCATTCCGAGCAGGGAAGGCAAGGTACCGCTTTGCGTTTTGACGAAAACCAGTCGGTTTATCTCCCGAAAAGTTCAACCTTCAGCTTAACCGATACTTTCACTCTTTCCTTTTGGCTCAATACGACCGACGTGGATGCGGTTGTTCTGAAGAGCGATCAGATGAGAGTCGAGATTTCCAATGGTTTTGTCTCCGCAGGGGTTTACTTGGGAACCTGGATCAACACATCCGAGATACCTCTCACGACGGGAGATTGGGTTCATTACACCCTGATGTGGGATGGCTCGAAGGTTCGGTTCTTCGTCAATGCGGGTGAGGTCGGCATTCCAATCAGCGTTGCCAATGCAACCCTCCAAGGCACCGGCGGCGACACGAATACATATTTGGGAGCGCATCCCGATGGAGGAGAAACCTTGGGCGGCTTGTTTGACGATTTGCGGATTTTTGACCAGGCCCTTACCATGAAAGAACTGCAGGCCGTCTTTGAGTTTGCCGACTCGCAACTGATTGCTCGCTACGGAGAGGAGTACGAATACCAAATCGAGTCAATCAAGGGTCCGACCGAATACAACGCGACCGGATTGCCTCAGGGCTTGGAGATCGATTCTCAGACCGGACTTATTTTCGGGGAAGCGAACCAAACGGGGACTTTTTCGGTCAATCTCAGGGCTGCCAATTCGTCAGGCGAGGACTTCGAGCAGATCGATCTGATTGTGTTGAAGGGCAGGCAGAGCATACTTTTTGAAGAGGATCCCGGGATTATCGTATATGGGGATTCGCCCATCGACTTGAACGTTAGTTCGACCTCCGGCCTTGCGGTTTCCTTTGAAATTTTGGAAGGAAACGAATCGGTCGACCTCAATGGCTCGTTGATGACGATAAAAAAGCCTGGCACGGTTCGCCTGTTGGCTAGACAAAACGGAGACTCTCATTGGTTTGCGGCCGAGCCGTTGCCATTGGAGTTTCAAATTATGAAACGGGAATTGGTGGTCACCGCCAACGACCAGTTCAGGAGCACCACGGAGTCCAATCCGACTCTCACTTACTCGATCGAAGGTCTGGTTAACGGGGATTCCGTCCTTGACTTCAATCAATCGATCGTAGTTTCGACTCCTGTCGGGGATGGTAACTTCTCCTCCCCTACCCCCGCCGGAATTTATCCAATCATCGTCAACAATGCCTTGTCCGATCTTTACTATTTCGTCTTCCTTAATGGTAACCTCACTGTTTCGGAGAAAAACCTGCAAACTTTGGTTTTTGATCAAAACCTCAGTTCGGTCCGGGCAAACTTGCCGGCCGTTCTTCTGCAAGGGTATTCAATCGACGGCAATACCAGTCCGACCGGTCTGCCCTTGCTTTATACTGTGGAGGACGAGACGGTCGCCCGCCTGAAGGTGACTCGTCAGGAATACCTCTTGGCTCATTGGAAATTGGATGAGGAGCTTTATTCGAGCGCCCCTGACGCCCAAGGAAGCTATCATGGCACTCTGGTTGATCTCGTCAACACGGGTCCCTTGAACTCCTGGACCAAAGGGATTTTCTCCAATGGCCTCGACTTAGGTAGTCCAGCCGGAAGGGTTGAGCTTGGGAGCGTGCCTTTCGAGGGCGCTTTCACCCTTTCCGTTTGGTTGAAAGCTCAGGACGTCAACGGCAGTGCTGCGACTATCCTGTCCAAGGACGGATTACAGGGAATGAACCTGTTCGATTTACAAAAAGATGCGGGGTCCGGTGGGGTCGTATTCAGTTTCTTCGGTGACGGAAACTCGACCTCCTTTGATTTGAATTCATCCGGGCCTGTGCTCAAGCAAGACGAATGGGTTCACCTGGCTCTTGTTTTCGATGGAAACGAATCTCTCTCCATGTATGCCAATGCCGCCCAAATCGCTCAAGCAAGCGGTCTTGTCATCTCAGGGATGCCTTTGGATCAGAGGTATTCGAACCTCAAGCTTGGCTCTGCCGTCGATCCTTTCGATGGCTTGGTTGACGATTTGCGCGTTTACGAACACGCGCTCGACATGACCGACTTGTCCCAGATATTCGGGCAAGGAGGAGGAGACTTCAATCAACTTGAGCTCATGGGCGCGGGAACGACGAAAATCGTAGCCTCCCAAAGCGGGAACGATTCTTATGCCCAAGCCGTTTCCGTGTCCAATTACCTCACGGTAGTCAAGGTTCCTCAAAGCATAAGCTTTGCACCCATTTTGGATCATTCGGTGGGGGATTTCCCTTTTATGCTCGATGCCAACGCCACCTCCGGATTGCCCGTGAGCTTCTCGACCTCCGACCCGACCCGTGCCGTAGTCAATGGCGGGCAGGTCCAAATTTTTGGTCCGGGTGAAGTGACCTTTACGGCCATTCAGCCTGGAGACTCCCGCTTCGAGCCGGCTGCTCCGGTCAGTCATTCCTTTACCATCGGGTTCGGAAACCTCTTTTCCGACTCCGCTCCGGGTCTTAAGCTTTGGCTTGATGCCAACGACGTAAATGGTGACAACGTCCGCGACGACCAATATGATTTTATCTTTGGAAACAAAGTAAGCATGTGGGCCGACAAGTCGGGTAACACGAACAACCCGATTCAGGCCGTGGACGCCAACATGACGCGTTGGCTTCCCAATTCTTTGAACGAAAAACCGGTTGTTTCCTTCGATGCCGGCCAGAGTTTCGATATTCAAAATTCGGTGCCAAACCCTCAATTCGTGTTCATCGTACACAGGCAAAGCTCAACGGGTCCCTCCTATGTTCTCGGTGGCGATCTTGCCACGACGGGACCCGATGGATTTTTTGAACTCAGTCATGCCTCCGAGAGCGTGAGAATTGTTTCCGAGACGCCTAGTAACATTTGGGCCGTCAACTCGCTCCGGGTTGTTCCCAACGGGCAGTCCCTGTGGATCAACGGAAAAATTGTCGGCTCAGATTCCTATTCTCAGGGGGCGATTCCTTTTGATCAAGTTGGACAAACCTTCATGGGGGAAATTGCGGAAGTTCTAGTCTTCGATCAAACGGTCAATTCGGTTAACCGCAAGAAAATCGAAGGTTACCTCGCTCACAAATGGGGGCTGAAAAATCACTTGGACCCACTTCATCCTTACCATACCGATCCACCCGCTTTCGGCGGCCCCCAAACAATCAGCTTTCCTGCATTGGTTGACAAGGCCGTGGGTGATTCGACGTTCCCGCTTCTCGCCCTTGCTTCTTCCGGGTTGCCGGTCAGTTACGTTTCATCGAATCCTTCGGTTGCCGTGGTGGTCGGAAACTACGTTACGGTTTTGGGAGCCGGGTCCACGACCATTACGGCTATGCAAATGGGGGATGACCGTTATCACCCTGCATCGCCCGTCAGTCGTGTGCTTCACGTCGTTCCTCCGGGCGTTAAAGACGATCAGTTCATTACTTTCGAACCAATTCCCGAAAAGGTCAGGGATGACCCTGCCTTTCAGTTGGTCGCCTCTGCCGTATCCACGGGAATCAACCATCCGGTCTTCACTCTCCCGGTGACCTTTACCGTTGATTACGGACCTGCATCCGTAGACGCGGCAGGGGTATTGGTTTTGGACGGGATGGAAGGAAACGTCAGCATTACCGCCACCCAAAGCGGAAGCGCTTACGTAAAGGCGGCTCCCCCGGTTACTCAGATTGTCGAGGTTACCTCAAGACAGAGGCAGGAAATTCGTTTTCCGGCCCCAGGGACCGGTGGCTTGCGTTTGACGCCTCGAGGTCATCGTCCGTTGGTGCTCCAAGGCGTATCGGTCACGAGTGGCCTGCCAGTTCAAATTACCAGTTCGGATCCTGATATCGTTCAGGTTTTCAGGGGTAGCAGAATCATACCGAGGAAGAGTGGTACGGTGACCTTGACTTTTGATTCGCCCGGCAACGCCTATTTCGTTCCAGCCGAAACGCAGACCAGAAGTTTCACCGTGGTCGAGCCAAGTCGGAGCGTGTGGAAAGCATTTCGGCGCGGGGACGTCCGCTACACGGACATTAGGAACCGATTCTCCGACAGATTGCTTGCCCGTAATCCTGGGTTGACCCAGGTGGAGGCTGAGAAAATCTTTGACGAAGACTACAGCGATTCCGACGGTGATGGATACAGCAATCTCTTCGAACGCGCTTTGGGGACTGATTCTCTTGGACCTGATCGGAGGCAGGATCTTCCTCTGCAGCCCGTTCACGCAGACAATCGTCAACGGATTTCATTCGTCCGGTGGAAAGCCGATCCCGTAACGAATTCGACTTATGCCAACGCGGGCGAAATTTTCGATTATCACGTTGAGCAAAGCGACGACTTGGAGACCTGGGAATCTGCCGGTGTTCAGCTTGAACAGGTAGTGGACCTTGGCGGAGGGATGGAGCGGGCGACTTACGTCACTGCCGAACCCTTGCCCTCCGGGCAACGGAAGTTCATGCGTTTGAGAATTACGATTCCTTGACGGTTTGAGCTTACGCCATTCCCCTCGCTTTTCAAGGGGGGGCTTCATTTAATCTGCAGGTGTCCGTCCTAAGACGATATCGAAGTTAGCGGCCAATTCACCTAGTTTCGAACCGGGAACCGGGTCAAAAGGAACGATAAGAGAATTTCTCGCGTCTTTGTCTTTTACTCTGTTCAAGATAAAGTCCCGCTTGTTTTGGGGTTCTCCCTTTACGTAGCATTGAGTCGTGAATTTTTTCATTCCTTTGGAGGAAACGCTCATGTGTATGTGAGGGGTTCGGCCCGGGTAAGCATTCGGCTTGATGGTTCGAAAGAAATACCTGCCCTTTGAATCAGTCATAAAGCGACCGTAGCCTTGGAAATTCGAGTCCATTTTCTCCCTGCTTCCTCCCCTGCTGTGAAGATAGACGCCGTTTCCGTCTACCTGCCAAAGTTCGACGGTCGCATGCCGCAGAGGATTTCCCTTGGCGTCGGTTACCTTTCCGCCCAGGTAGGCGATCGTTCCCACGGATGGAGTGAGGGAATCGTTGATGAGTACAAGGTCGTTGTCCGTATCAAGGGGAAGTTTGTCAGGGTAAAACGGACCCGGTGTTTGCATTGGGGTGATGGTCAGTCGTTCGGCCATTAGACCGGGAACCAAAAAGAAGGGGGATAGTCGACAGGTTTGATTTAAGAAAGAGCGACGGCTCGAATTTTGATTGTTCATTGTCCGATCATGTTTTCAAAAACGCCTTGGGGAAAGGGTAAAAAGCACAAAATAAAAGTTTGTTTATTCTTCCTTTTGAGATTGCGAACGGAGGTCATTGGGAATGATAATGAAAGGTTTAATTAACCTTCAAAACCATTCACATGAAAAAACTCATTGCATTAATCTCTCTTTCCCTCTTTTCCACCACTTTGTTTGCCGGTGAATTTCCCGATATTAGCATCAAGGAGCTTCAAAAAGCCATTAAGGACGGCAAGGTAGCCGTAATTGACGTTAACGGCGCCAACTCCTACAAAAAGGGACATATTCCTACCGCAATTTCCTTCGCATCGAATGGCAAGGATTTGGCCAAGCACCTGCCTAAGGACAAGAACACTCTTGTGGTAGCTTATTGCGGCGGCCCCGGGTGCAGTGCTTATCAGCGTGGAGCCAAAGCCGCCGCCAAACTCGGATACAAGAACGTGAAGCATCTTTCAGCAGGGATTTCCGGTTGGAAAAAATCCGGCGCCGAAGTAGCCAAGAAGTAAGTTTCTTTTAAACTGTCTTTCTCATAGGGCGCCTGCGGGCGCCCTTTTTATTTGGCCGAGACATAGTGAGGAAACCGAGCCTCGAGAGCTTCGTTGATTTCTTTTCTTTCGTTTTCTCCAAAATAAGAGAACTTTGCAGGAAGTTGGGATTGCGGCTTAGTCATTATGGCTTTGATCTGGGAAAAAATGATCTCTTTGAGCTCCCGGGGTATTCCTTGAAAAGCCGAAGATCCAATCATGTAACTACACCTTCTCTCCATTAGCCTATCCTTGAGGTTGATTTGGCGAAGAGGGTTTTCCTTTTGCTGAAAACTTTTGGCAAAACCGGAGTTTGCAAAGGATATCGGAGCCGGCAAGGGTGCCTCGTCAAGGAAAAGAGCGTACTCGACGATTCGATTTGCCTCCTGGGTTAACCTCTCCCTTCTAAGCTTGGGATCTTTGGAATTTTCGAGGAGAAAAAATTCTCTCAGGCGATAGGTTGCTCCAAGACATCGGTTGATGAAGCCAACTTGGTGCTCGAGGATTAGGTTGGCGATGACCTCGCTTTGGGGAACAAGGTATTGCTTCCACTTAAAAAAAGAGCCCGGCGGGTTGGGGATTTTGGTTACCTTGGACAGGGACATGACTCCGGTCGAATTCGCCCAACTAGAGGGAAAGGTGTGACTTCCGGTCAGATGCCATCCCCCGAATCTCAGATCATAAGGAATGGAATGCCCAGTCTCTGCTTGCCTGAAGGCATCGATCGACCCACCCCCGGGGCCTGGGATTACGGAACTGAGGAGAAGCCCGGGGATGCCTCCGATATCTGCATTGGCATGACAATTCATGCATCTTCTGGAGCGTATTGCCTTGGGATGCCAGGCTTTTTCCTTTCCGTAAGGAGGCGAAAAAATATAGGGGATGGCTCCCATTTCAGGATCGATCCCGATGACCTCGATTTCCCCTCCCGGAACATAACCAAGGTAAAGGTCTTCGTTGAAATAGATGGCTCGAGGATTACGGGGGGAAATTTTGCTAAGTTGCAAGCTAGTCGTGGAGAAGACCAACTGTTGTGAGTATTTGCTTATCTTAAGTTTTTCAAGGAGTGATTCCAGGTAGCCGAGCGGTTGTTCGTGGTCATAGGAAAGACTTCCCGATTCAAGCTCGTCCTTGATCAAGCTGAACGGATCGCGTGGCTCCTTTTCGAGGTACATATGAACATCCGCGCGAAAGCTTGCCAAAGGGAATTCGCTTTCTTTTGAGGATGCTGCGAGGCTCTGTCCGATCAGGAAGGCTGTTATGAGTGGTTTTAGGGGAATCCCGAGCATCTCTTCTTCTTCAAATGGATAGTTTGCCGAGTTTGCAACTAAAGTTGTTTCAAAATGATAAATTTCTCTTTGCCTTCTTGTAGATTAGCAAGCATGTTTGGGGTATATCCAAGAAGAGAACATGACAAAGTTTTTTCCAGGTAATTTAGGCGTTCTGGCCTCATTGGCGTTTTCGGGTTTTGTTTCCTTGGTCGCGTCCACTGGAGAACTTGCCGATCCTTCGGGAGCCTTGTCCGTGACTTTGCCTGCCGGTTCACCTTCTTTCCCCAGTTACCGGGTTGCCTCCATAGGTCTGAAGGGAGAGGCGGTTTTCCGGGGACAGGTCCAACAAAGCACCGGCAACGTCGTTACTTTTCACCGAGTCCCCGATTTGCTCGACCCATCGAAGAGCAGCGCTCCTTTTCGTCAAGGAATGCTTGCGACTCAAAAAGCCCGCGCGACCGCTGCTTTGGATGGCAACAATTCGGTCTCGCTCGTCACCCTCACTTCTTTCGGGGCCGGTTACCTTTCCGCACCGAAGGTTTACGTCGATTTGCCTTCGGAGGGGAATGATTCCGCCGTGGATTACGAACTGGCTTACGTTTCTTCGGAGGTCAACGCCAGCACTGGGTTGGTCACCGGTTTAGTCGTCGAAGGACCGGGCAAAGGGTATTCGACTCCCCCTAAGATCAAGATAGAAGGGGGAATTCACTTTCTCAGATGTGCGGAGAGCGATTCGGCCGACGAAGGGAAGTTTTACCTTGTCCAAGCCAATACTGCAGATTCGATTACCTTGGCCAACCCACTCGGAGACGACCTTTCCCAAGTCTTCAAGGATGATTCTTTGGTCGAAATCTTCGAAGCTTGGACGCTCGGCTCTTTGTTCGGATACGAGTCTACTTTTTTGAATGAGGGGAATTCATCGGTTGCCGATTACGTCTACTTGCTCAAGCCTCCAAGTCAGCAAGATGGAAGCAGTTCCGATTACAAGCCTTATTTTCATGACGGTGTATCCTGGAAAGAAGTGGGTGGCTCTGGTTCCGATGTTTCGGAAACGGTGATTTATCCCGATGAATCCTTTATGATCGCTCGCCGTGGGAATACTCCGTTGGATATTGTCTTGTCCGGAACCGTTCTTACGCAAAACACTTTTTTTAAAATTCCTCAACAGGGCAAGAGATTGCTCATGAACAATCCCTTTGGCGTGGATATCATGCTCTCGGACTTGATTT
>JAYOMW010000017.1:20616-31888 GCA_038121045.1 Opitutia bacterium | reverse complement strand
TCTTCCGCTTCCTTGGAACAACTGTGTTTTCCGTGGCCCAAGAAAAAGACCTTGGGGTCTCCCTTGCTTCGCAACAGGGCTATGACCGCATACAACCCGCTGACCACGTTGCCGCCCAAAAGGATGGCAACCGACCAAAAAAGCATGATGCCCGGGCAAGTCTCCCGGTAAACGATCCAGCCGATGAAGAAGAAAAAGCCGACGTAGACGTCGAAGAGGGAAACGATCCCCCAGGGATTGTCCACTAACTCGCCCCCGTCCTCCCAGAAGTCACCCACGATGAATCCGTAGGCCAAGGCAGCCCCCATGACGAGGGTCAGTACAGTCAGGTAGACGAGGGCAAATTGCCTGCCCATGTTGCCCCGCTCCTAGGAGGTGGCGGCGGTAAGAGCTTGCTCGATATCGGCGATGATGTCGTCGGCGTGCTCGATTCCAATCGAAAGGCGGACCAACTCGGGGGTGATGCCCCCGGCCTTTTGCTGTTCCTTGGTCAACTGGGAATGCGTCGTGGTGGCCGGGTGAATGGCCAGGCTCTTGGCATCCCCGACGTTGGCCAGGTGGGACAGAAGCTGCAGGTTGTCGATGAACTTGGGCCCGGCTCCATCGCCTTTGATTCCGAATACGACCATCGACCCGCCCTTGCCTTCGAGGTATTTTTGGTTAAGCGCATGCATCGGGTCGTCCTCGAGCCCCGGGAAGCGTACCCACTCGACGGAGTCATGACCCTTGAGGTACTTGGCGACCGCAAGGGCGTTTTCGCAATGACGTTCCATGCGCAAAGGCAGGGTTTCGATTCCCTGAAGGAATTGCCAGGAATTCTCCGGCGAAAGGCAGGCTCCGAGGTTACGCAAGGGAACGGTGCGCATCCGCAGAATGAAAGCGAGCGGAGCGAGAGGTTCGGGCAAATCGTGCCCCCAACGCAAGCCGTGATAACTGCTGTCCGGCTCGTCATACAGGGGGAATTTCCCGTTTTTCCAATCGAAAGTGCCAGAATCGATCACCACGCCTCCGATCCCGTTGCCGTGGCCACCGAGCCATTTGGTCAGGGAATGAACGACGATGCTGGCGCCGTGCTCGATCGGGCGGGTCAGGTAGGGGGTGGAAAAGGTGCTGTCCACGATCAGGGGAATGCCGTTGTCGGCGGCTATTTTTCCGATCGCTTCCAAATCGGCCACGTCCAGCCCGGGGTTGCTCACGGTTTCGCAAAAGAGGGCCTTGGTCTTGTCGGTGATGGCGGCCGCATAATTTTGCGGATCATTCGGGTCGACGAATTTAACGTTAATCCCGAACTTGGGGAGGATGTCGTTGAACTGGGTATAAGTTCCTCCGTACAGGTTGTTGGCGGAAACGATCTCGTCCCCTTCCTCAGCCAGGTTGATGATCGAATAGAAGACCCCGCTGGTACCGGAGGCGACCCCGAGTCCGGCGGCACCCCCTTCGAGAGCGGCCACGCGCTGCTCGAGAACATCCGTAGTCGGGTTCATCAGGCGGGTGTAGATGTTGCCCAACTCGCGCAGTCCGAACAAGTTGGCGGCGTGCTCCGTGTCGTTGAAGACGAAGGAACTCGTCTTGTACACGGGTACGGCCCGTGAATTCGTGGTCGCTTCGGGCGAATAGCCCGCGTGAAGGCATTGGGTCTCTAGTTTCATTTTATTCGGAAAGGATTAAGCGGCGAATACTAGTAAGAAAAACTCTCATAGTTCAACCCTTTAGCTCATCACGCAAGAAGGACCTTGCCTTTTGTTGATTTCAGGGCAGTTCTTCGACCCCTAACTCGGCAATGGATACATCCGGTTTGCGATTGATTTCGCCTAGAATCCGAATCAACAAATACCGTCCTTTTTTTGGAGCATCGAACAGCGCGGCTTGAGGAGATTTCAAAGAGCCAAAGAGTATTCGAGCCTGAGGCCCAACGGGAAATTTTGCCTTGTCTTCACTAATGTGAAATTCAGTTTTGGCGAGGAGACCGACATTTGACGGGTCTTGCCGAGGTAAATAATGCACTGCCTTTACTCTCCTGCTTTTGCCAAGATCCAAAACGATTTCATGAGGAAGATCAGCTCGAAGTTCCGTGAATTGCGACTGCCATATGGATTGAGAATCACCATCAATCAGATTTGCCGCCCTGCCATCTTGATGATTCCCCTCACTGCTGACTCGAACCACGGAAAGATCTTGGCGCGGAACCAAAGTTTCGTAATTCAACGAATAGTCGGTCGGAATTCTGCGTTTCACTAACTCTTCATGCAACCTTTGCAATGAAACTTTGTCTTCCAGTATCCAAACTTTCAGTTTCCCTGTACCGAAATCGGCCGTCGCCCGACAAACGCCCTCAATTTTGCATACTGCCAAGTACGCAGCATAGGAGCACGCCATGCAATCTAGTCCAGCTATGGGGACAAGGACTTCTTTCCAGTTTTTCGTTCCCTCTTCTACGCATGGCAAAAACTCAAACATTCCCATTGATTCACCCCTGAGCATTCGATCAATGGATTCTCGGGTTTTTTTTAAATCGCCTTGGTAAAGAAGTTTTTCCGAATAAGCGATTGTAGCCACGCTTGTTTGAAAATCGAGTTTTTCAATCGAGATTTCGGGGATGGCTTCAACAGTATCTCTGAATCTTGCAACTTGATCCGGGTGGAACAACCCGATTACCCTCCCTTTTGCCGACCGTGAGGCAGTAAGAGAAGAATAATTGCAAAAACACAAAAATAAAATCGTGACTACTACTCTCACACTCGCTTGGAAGGTATTTTAAACTGGCTCACTTTTGCTCAAATACAGTACTGCAAACAAGTTTTTTTATGAGCGAACGAAGCCCGCCATTCTTGGCATTAACTTCTGATAAAATTTCATTCTGCTCCTCTCGGTCCGAAAAAAAAGGACCTCTGCCAATTGAGTAAGTCTGCAATTGGTTCAAAAGATTAAGAGAAAGGCTGTCGTCTTCGGCAATCAAATCCTGAAATTCTTCTGTGCTCGAAAACTTCCGACCGTCCAAAAGCTCACCCGAAGACTCAACTTTCTGACCAAGAAGAAAGGACAGTCCGACAAAAGGATCAATGTTTCCTCTTTCGGGTCTATCTCCGTTCCCAATGGTACGGTATCGATTACGCTGTCCACCGATGACGTCGAATGATTCCAACGCAAACCCCGGGGGGTCCATCTTTGCGTGACAGCCTCGGCAAGCCACTTGATTACGATGCAAATCAAGTTGTTGACGAATTGTTTTTGCGCCGCTTACGTCCGGCTCGATTGCCGGTACGTTCGAAGGAGGAGGAGGAATGGGGTTTCCGAGTAGTTTATCCATGACAAAAGCACCACGCGGAACCGGGGACGTGGTTGTGCCGTTTGCCGTTATCTTGAGAACCGATGCATGAGTCAAGAAAGGGCCCCTTGGATGATTGGGGGGAAGAACGACTCGTCTTACCACCGAACCTTCGACGCCACTAATTCCATAGTGATTGGCGAGTTTTTCATTCAGCATGGCGAAAGACGATCGAATCAGATGGCTTGCATTCAAATCATCTTCGAGCATCTGCCTAAAAAACGCTCGGGTTTCTTGAACCATCGAATCCTGTAAATAAGGACTGAATTCCGGATAAAGTTTTCTGTCCGGATCATTCCGGCCGATTGATCGAAGTTCAAGCCACTGGTCAAGAAAGTCATGAACGAATCTTTCTGACTTTGGATCGTCAAGCATTCGATCCACCTCCTTTACAAGAGTGTTCGGATCTTTGAAATTTGTACTCTCGGACAACTCGACCAACCTTTCGTCAGGCAAGGAGTTCCATAGAAAATAAGACATCCGATTGGCTAGTTGACGAGGGGAGAGCTGATTTTCGTTTTCGAAATGAAATAAAAAATCCGGCGAACAAAGCACGGCTCGATAAACCCAACGCATGGCGGATTCAAATGAATCTCTTGCCTTCATTCTTTTTTCGAATTCAAGCAAATAAGCTTCGACTTCAAGATCAGAGACCTTTCTTCGAAACGCCTTGGGAAGAAATCGGACTAGTAACGTCCTGGCATCCGTCACAGGACTTTTGGAATGAACGGACCAAGTTCCATGCTCAGCATCCCGACGATTCATTCCTGCTCCCAACTGTTTTATTTTGATTCTCTTGGGATTAACAGTCTCTGGATTTTTGTCTTTGTCGAATTCAACTATGGGCAGCTCCCCAAACAGCAGCTTGTGGGAAGGCGGTGGCCAATCTTGGTGAATAGGACCATCCACTTCCAGCCAATCGACCGCAATTCCGGGACCGGTAAAGGCCATTGCTCTGCCCTTGCGGTTATAGTTTGCCGTTGGCGCAAGTGAAGCCGCATTAAAACCGATTAGCTCATTGTGATTGAGCCAAACTTTCAACTCATGAAGTTGAGGTTTAAGTGAGGGGGCGTCAAAGTAACCAAGAACATAACTGGGATGCCCGCCCCCCCTTCCATCTCCGGTTAAACGCACCACGGATAGTCTCGCTGCTTCCGTTCCGCGTGAAGGCAAAACCTTTCCTTTTTCCCATTGAAAAGACCAAAGCGAGGTTCTTACCTTGTAAATCCCGGGATAAAGGGTCACGTGCTCCATAAAATAAGGACTTACCGATTCATCTTCGTGCCTAAAAAGACCTACCGTGCTGCCCGTGCGGAAAGAACCGAATTTTTCATGCGCTCCCTGGTTGACGTGATTGTAACGGCCAGCAGGAGGAAATGCCGGATCAGGCTTCATGTCACGAAGAAGAACCCCATCCCCGTTCATAATGATATGGGCAACAAAACCACCGCGGTTTGCCAGTGAGATTTTTCTTTTTTGACGAACGGGCGCCACAGGTCTGGTGGCAATCGCAAGATCCAGCACGTGATCTGCGGCCTCCATGTACTTGGAAAGATTTACATGGGATAAATCCAAGGCCATGCTTTGCTTGTCATAGCCATGAATCGATCCATCTTCCGGAAGAATTTCCTTGAGTGCGATTCCCGGCATTTGAAATAGATCGCGAATGGTGTTTTCATACTCCGACCTAGTCAACCTTCGGGTTTTTGTCTTGGGTTTGCCCGAATGGATTGCCGCTTCCGCATTCAACAAGAGTGACTTCAAAGAATTCAAGCCCTTGCTTTTTTCACCCTCCGAAGGTTTTTTTCTTTCTTTGGGAGGCATCTCTCCCAACTTAATACGGTCGTAGGCGTAGAGCCATTTTTCAAAATTATTAACCTCGGTGAGATCTCTCGAAAAAGAAGTGAGGTCCAAACCTCCTTTGCTTACTTCTTTGTCGTGACAATCATAGCAATGTGTCTCAAAAAAATTTTCGGGCCACTTGTTTTGGGAGAAAACAAATGCAAAATTTCCGATTGAAAATAGTAAAAAACAAAAAAGTTTTCTCACCATTCAGATCAATTCAAGGCCGCGGATTGGTCCCGTGGAGGTAGAAAAACGGTCCGCTTGGATACCCATTCGATGTAGCATGGAAAGATATAAATTGGTTAACGGATAGTTGCTTTTTTTGTCAAAGCCAAGGTGATTGCCATGCTTGAAGCCACCCCCGGCCAGTAGAATAGGCAGGTTATGATTGGAGTGCGAATTGGCGCTTCCCATACAAGTGCCGTACAACACCATCGTGCGATCCAAGAGATTTTGATCTTTTTCCTTCGTATCGCTTAAATCGGAAAGAAAATCATTGAGAGCCTTGAATTGACCAAGTTCGTGAGATTTGAGTTCACTCAAGATTTCCGGTCGATTTCCATGATGCGTAATATTGTGGATTACCGTTGTGTCTATGAAGAGCGAAACCACTCGCGTGGAGTCAGTTTCAAGGGCTAGACGAATCATTTCAAACATGGTTTGAGAGCGTGAGACAAAAGCCATTCTATCGTTGTTTTCTTCGGGGATTTTGGCTTCAACTTTTGGCTTTGGTTTGTTTTCCCACTCTTGGGAAGCCTGCATTCTCTTTTCAAGTTCACGGACCGAGGTCATGTACTGCTCCACGCGGTCTCGATCATTCGCAGAAAGCTTCGAATTCAATTTAACCGCCTGTTCGTTGAGAAAATCCAAGGTGCTCCTCCCCTGCCTTAACGCTTCAATCTTTGCTTGAACTTCGGTTGGCTTACCTTGCAAAAAGAGTTTTTCATACAATTTTCTCGGACTTTGATCCGAAGGAATCGCAGCACCGCTTCGGGTATAACTCAGGGTAGCGTTTTCGTTGGTCACAGCCAGACTGATGGATGGAAAACGCGTAACGGATCCAATCTCCTCGGCCATATACTGATCCAGTGAAATCCCATTTCGAAAACCACCCCTCGCAGGATGCGGTGTACCGGTAAGGAAGCATTTCTGAGCGGCATGACCACCATCCACTCCCGGATGACTGACTCCGGAAAAAATCGTCATCTGCCCAAGATGACGTTCGAGAACTTTCAAATAATCCGTCGCTTCATAAACGTTTCCTGTTTGCGAAGGAAAAAAATATCTAGGGAGAATGCCTTGATTTGTTTGGATCGCCACCATTCTTCTTGGGGATGAATCCATTCTCTCGCTCCTTTTTCCAAAGACTGGATTCATACATTCCAACAAAGGCAGGGACATCGACAAACCAGAGGTTTTGAGAAAAGAACGGCGGCCAAGTTTTGGTTTCGTCAAGTAAGCGGATTGGTTTTTCATTTTGGATCCATCAAGTTGCAGCGCGCTTTTCGAAAGTACAAATCAAATTCGCTCCTGAAAATCGTTTTGTCAGATGGAGAAAGGATCCTTACCTAAATTGATTTTGCCTGCATAAGGTAAGCAATCAGATCTCTCCTTTCTTCACGCTTGAGATTATCCAGTAGACCAACGGGCATGATCGAATTCTTCAATGTCTGACGTTTGACAATGTTTGTTTTGCTCACCACGGTTTCCGATGCGGGCATTCTGATCGTGAATGAATTCCGATCCTGACCTGCAATCATTCCACCCAGAACCCGACCATCCGTCAGAGTCAGGACGTTCAAGAGATAATCCGCTGATACCGCAAAATTCGGATCCACTATGTTTTCCAATAGATAATCCAAATTCGAACGGCCTGATCCGGTGAGATCAGGTCCAAGGTTTCCTCCTTTGCCAAATAGCCTGTGGCAACCAGAACATTGCCGGTGATAAAGCGACCTGCCCTTTTGCAGATTGGCTTTTGACAAAATTTCGGGGGATAACTCTTTTTTTAATTCTTTCTTTCGCTCGGACAAATATTCCGGCGACGTCCGATGTATGCCCCAATGCTCATTCAGCTGTTGATCCAACTTCGAACTATTCAGGGATTTAATTTGAATCGCATGGTAGGGAGTAATCGATGTCTTGGATACTTTTCCTTGTGCAATCCTTTTTAGCAGAGCATCTGCCCAATTGATTCTTCCGCAAAGAATTTGCACCACTTCGTCTCTCTGCTCGCGCTCAAATTCAAGAAGGCTTGAGATCAATCGTTCCCCCGTTTCATTACCTTCGAATTTGGAGAGCCCGCGGGCTCCCCAAATTCTCATTTCCGGGTTTTTCAAAAGCTTTTCGCTTATCTGTTTCAAGTTAGGAGAATTTGAATCAATCAAGATTTTGATTGCTTGCCTGCGAACTTCGATATCACCTCCGAAATCAAGGGCCAATTGCTCCATCTGCCCGATTGCACGCTTATCGCCGAACAAGACGCTCAACTTCAAAGCATTTGGATTACCCCGCAATTTGGAAGAAATTTGATTCCATGAAATCGGTTTTTCGAATCCCTTGATTCCAATAACCGCTCGTTCGATCCCAAAGAGCAAGGAGTTCGCCAACTCAGGTTGCTTTCCAGCTAATTCCAGTAGATCGTCGAAAGCCAAAGGGTTCACTCGAAACCTCTCGGTCAACGAACGGGCGATCCAACTTCGAAGATTTCTCCATTCGGTCGCCCGAGCCACCACGACGAGAGCCTCGGGATCGGAATCCGCCAAGGGGCTGATGCCATACCAAACCATTGCGGGCAAGTTGTGATCATGCGCATCCTCCGAGCGACTGGCCAAGGCTTGAGCCAGTGCCCCCCGGGAAGAGACGGGCAGGCGCTGCAAGGTCGAAGCAAGAGCCAAACGGACCAAGGCCGAGGGATCGGACTGTGCCATTTGGACGAATGTCTTTTCGAGTTTGAGATCGCCCTTGGGCAAACGGTTTGGCCGTGGACCGAAGAGGCTATCAATGGGCCAGGAATCGGTCAGCAAGCGAATGGCCCAAGTCCGGACGTTTTCGTCCGGATCTTCAAGCAAATTTTCGGGTTTAGCCAAGCCCATCGCATGCAGAGACCATAGGGCGCGCAAGCGGATCGGAGTAGGTTCCTTTTGGTTTGCGAGGAGTTTCCCGCAGGCTTGAACGATCTTATCGCTCTCAGAGATTTTCTTGTCCGCGAGAAGGCGTAACCACTGGCGGGCAAACCAGGCATTCGGGTGACGCAGGACCGCTTCCGGTTCATCCGCTGCCTTTTGCAAAGCCGACAAGTCGGCCACCGGGTTTTGCTTGTAATGGAACTTATAGATTCTGCCGCTGGTTCGGTGCACCCCCGTATGGTCGTGACACTCTCCCGTATCGCTCCAGTCGAGCCCGTAGAGCGCCCCTTCCGGACCCACGCTCACTTCCATTCCACGGAACCACTCGTCCGAGTTCAAGAAGACGTCGGGCTCGTGCTTGCCCACGTATCCACTACCCTCCCGTTTCAATCGCTCGACGTTCAAGCGACGCCCATGCTGGTTCCAGGTCAGAAGCTTGTTTCTCCAGGACGCGGGAAAATGATCGCCCTGATAGATCGCCATTCCGACATGAGCGTGTCCTCCTCCGAAGCCATTGGCGGCCCCGGCCCTCGAGCGGTTCCAAGGCAGGTTGACGTCGTAATGGAAATGATCGGCATGTTGGTGCAGGCGCTCGTACACGAGGGGGTTCTGAGAGGACCCGCTTCCCGACTCCCGATAGTGAGCCCCCGGAATGACGTGCCAGAGGTGCCCAATGACCGTATTGATGAAAAACAGTTCGCCATGCTGATCCCAATCGTAGCCCCAGGGATTGACCGTGCCGTGGGCCAGGACTTCGACCACCTTGCGATTCGGGTGGTAACGCCAGACTCCTCCGTCAATGGGAGCGCGGAGTTCGGCAGGAGTTCCCGGGACACCCGGCTTGCCCGGGCAGGAATGACCGCAGCGCCCGTAGAGCCAACCATCGGGACCCCAGCGTAGGCCGTTGGCAAAATTATGGTAATTTCCCCGACCGACGTCGAAGCCATCGAGCCTGACCTCGGGCTCCCCGTCGGGAACAAGATCGCCATCCGCATCGGGAATGAAGAGCAGGTTAGGCGGACACATCAGCCAGACTCCCCCGTGGCCCACCTCTACGCTGGTCAGCATCTGTACTTTGTCGGTAAAGACCTTGCGGAACTCCGCTTTTCCATCCCCATCCTCGTCCGCCAGCACGACCACCCGGTCCCGCAGGCTGAGATCGAACCTTACTTTCCGGCTTCCGTAGGTGTAGTTCTCGGCCACCCACATCCGACCCTTTTGATCCCAGGCCATACCGATCGGGTTTTGCACGGCCGGCTCGGCCGCCCAGACCGCAACCCCAAACCCATCGGGCAAGCTGAAGGACTTGGCGCTCTCCTCGGCGGAAGGCGGGTCCGCATCGGTAGTCGATTCGGTATTCGGGAGAGAAGGAAATTCTTCAGCCAATAAAATAAAACAAAAGACAAAAGGTGCGAAAAAAGGAATGCGAAGACTCATACCGAATTTTGTTTAAAGATAGCCTCTCGATTCTTGAAACTCCTAATTAACTTAAGAATATAAACCTCGTCTTTGAACGGATATGGAAAATAATCCTATCTCTTCTTTGCAAATTGATTGATTGCCCACGACTTGAATTCACTTTGGGCATTCCTTCCGTTTTTTGGAAAACCCGCATGCTGCACCATCCAAATCAATGCGATTCCATCCTTTTGCCTGATTTCCATATTTGTCGAATGAGCGCCCCCATGTCCAAAAGATCCATCTCCGAGTGAAAACCCCAATCCGTACTTTTGTTTAATCGAATCGGGCGTCTGTTTTTTCGTCAACTCTTCGAAGGCATTCTCAGAAAGATATCTCTTTCCCTTCCAAACGCCTTTGTTAAGCATCATTTGACAAAATTTCGAAGTATCACGTGCCGTAGAAAACAAACCGCCTCCGGGCATGGGAAACCTGTTCAATCGATTGCTCAAAGGATAAGTGAGCTGAGTAATCATTGTTTTCTCAAGTCCATTTTTGCCTTTGTTCGGCCGATAGGAATTTGCAATTCGAGAAACCTGATCGCTAGTCGGCCAAAAAGTCGTATCCTTCATCCCAAGAGGACCAAAAAGAAAATCATCCATGTAGGATTCATAGGATTGCCCAGTTACCACTTCGAGCACACGGGCCGCCGTTTTGATTCCTGCATTGGAATACTGGTATTTCATACCCGGATGTGCCTGAAGTGGGGAAAGTGCATAACTACCGACAGCCACCTTAATTGGAAGCGCATCCAAGGTAGGCTGCTCCAATTCCGATCGAAAGGGCAGACCTGACATGTGAGACAAAATATCACGAATCGTAATGGGACGAATCGGTGGTTCCAAAACGGTCCGCTTTCCCTGTTTTTGAACAAACGCCAATTGGCGACCAAATTCCGGCAGATATTTTGATACGGAATCATCCAATGCTATTTTTCTCTGATCAACCAGAGACATCACCGCAACCGCAGTCATTGATTTGCTTTGAGACGCAATCCAGAAAATGGAATCAAGAGACATTTCTTTCTTCTTTTCAATATCCGAGTATCCCAAAGCTTCTGCGTGGAGTTCGCTTTTGTAGTCAACCACCATAGCGACGCAACCGGCAAGAGACTCGTTCTCAATATATGGACTTATCTTTGAGGAAAGTGAATCCGTACCGTAAACAACAGTTTGAAGACCAATGAAAAGAAGGGTGACGAATCGTATGATATTCATTTGCTCTAAGGATGATTTTTTAATTTTCAGGTCAACCCAAGAGAGTATTTTTTTGGAAAATATTTACTGAAAGTGAGGAGATAAACTTGTTTGAATCATAGATCGGGCCGAGGTAACAACTGGTCTGTCGTTCAAGGTTTGCGGGTTGTCAATTCTCTCCCTTTTCCTCTTATTGGTCGGATGCCTAAGTACAAAAGCCTGATCCTTCCCTTAATCCTTTCCCTCTTCTCGTTTTCCATGTTGGGAGCCCAAGAGAAGAAGAAACCTGTCCGTGTAAGTCCCATGACCCCGATCGAGGA
>JAYOMW010000017.1:17955-20516 GCA_038121045.1 Opitutia bacterium | reverse complement strand
GTCCAGGTCCCCCTTGCAGACTACGAGAAGAATCTGCACAAATTAGTCGCCCGGATGAAAAAATCGGCCAAAAAACTGGTCTGGCGCAACACCACGCCCGTTCCGCCCGGTTCAAAGGGCCGCTATGTGGGGGATTCGGTGAAGTTCAACGAAGCAGCCGCCCGGGTGATGAAAAAGCACGGTGTTCCCACCCTCGATCTTTACACCCCGAGCAAAAAGAACATGAAGGAGTGGATGCGCGAGGCAAACGTCCATTATTTCCCGCACGGTTCGCAGGCCCTGGCCGAAATCGTAGCCAAGGATATCCTCGAGCGACTGAAGGACTAGTCCTTTTTCTTCTTGGCCGCACGCACGGCGGCGAGGGCATCGATCAAACCGGCGCCATAGACGTTGTCCCGGCCCTTGGGCCCAAGGTCCTTCGCCGTTTCCTGGAGAATTTCACTCACTTCCCAAGGATTGATGGCGGGGTTGGCACTGAAAACGAGGGCCGCCACCCCGGCGCAATGGGGTCCGGAAAAGGAATTACCCGCTGGTCCTACAATGAGAGAGGCTCCTTGATCCTTGCTTACTTCCTTCCAACCTCTCCTTGCATTCAAGGCGGAGGTCACGTTCCACACGGGGTATCCGGTCGGAAAGGCGGTCAAGTCGGGTTTGCCCAAGGGCTTGTCCTTCGGGTAATCGGAAAAGAATTTCACCCCTTCCCAAAAGCAGGGTCCCTGACTGCTGAAAGGCAGAGGAACGCGCTTTTGGTCCACCCCGGCCACTGCAAGCACGCTGGGTATGTCTTTGGGCAGGCCGATTTGCTTGCCTTCGGGCATCGCTCGGCGGGATTTCGGGCCGTAGTTTCCGGCTCCGCCCACCGCAAGCACGCCCCCAAGGGACATATGCTCGAAGGCGTTGCGAAAAAGTCCCCGGATTTGCCCAAGGTCACGCCCGACGATCATATAGCTCATGGAGACCACTTCGGCCCCGTTGGCCAGCAGGTATTCCATGCTGCGTAGGTCGAAACCACCCTTGAGAAGCAGGAGACGGGAATCGGGTGCAATCGCAGTTTGCCAGCCTTTGGCGGAAGATCGTCCCGCAATGATCCCGGCGCAGGAACTACCATGTGACATGGTTCCCCCGGTCTCGAGAACGAAACCGGTATGGGAAGTAAAGTCATACCCGAAGACGTCGTCGATCAGGCCGTTCCCGTCGTCGTCCTTGCCGTTCAACTCTTCCTTGGGGTTCTTGGCCAGAGCCCGAATGAGCGAGGGGGTCGGCAGGATGCCGGAATCGATGACTGCGACGGTGACGCCCCGGCCAGTGGCGTTTTCCTCCTTCCATGCCATCTCGGCCCCGATTTCCCTGACGTTCCAGGGAATCCTAAGGGACAGAATAGGCTCGGGTTCCTTTTTCTTCCAGGTGGCTAGAACCCCTTTCATGGCAGTCATCTGATTCCCCGACATGGGGAGGGGTTTCTTCAGTGGTCTGGCAAACCGGTCAAGGTAGACGTAGGAAACATCGGCCCGCTTGGCGAGGTTGCGGATGGCCGTGGGTTTGGCCAGGCAGGAAAAGCCGTTGACGATCCAAAACCGGCGAACTGCCC
The DNA here is from genome assembly GCA_038121045.1 of Opitutia bacterium. Lineage (GTDB taxonomy): Bacteria > Verrucomicrobiota > Verrucomicrobiia > Opitutales > Seribacteraceae > Seribacter. The sequence goes on along the minus strand of JAYOMW010000017.1, from coordinate 18,928 downwards.
GGATTTCCCCCTTTTCCTCCAAGGCATCGACCGTTTTCCCGATCTTTTCCCATGACTTGTCCCCTTTTCCACGAAGCAAAGAAAGAACTTCCTTGCGGTTTTGGGCCCGCGGTTTGCCGGAACGTTCACGGCAGAGCTTTTCGTACTCCCCTGCCCGACCGACCACCTGATCGCTCATCCGGACAAAGACGGGAAACGGGCCTGCTTTCTTCAGGTCGATCGCCTCATCGATCTTGGCCGCTCCCGCCAAAGGAGTACAAATCCCGAAGGCAACCCATGCCAAGGCGCTAAAACGAAGTTTCATCACGGGGATCTTGTTTTCCCCTTTTGAAACAAGGGACAAGTTACTTGGCCAAGTACTTCTTGACCTTCTCCTCGAGACCGGAACGGGCGTTCTGGTCGACGAGGTTACCTTCCTTGTCGACCAACCACATCGCGGGAATGCTGCTTATTCCATGTTCTTGGGCCAAACTGGTCTTCCAACCTTTTCCGTCGAAAAACTGAGGCCAAGGCATGTCGTTCTTGACCAAGAAATCCTCTAGTTTCTTCTTATCACTGTCGAGGGATACCCCGATGATCTCAAAGCCTTCCTCGTGCAATTCGTCATAGGTCTTCTTGACGCTGGGAATCTCGCGCACGCAGGGCCCGCACCAAGTAGCCCAAAAATCAATCAGGACGACCTTGCCCTTCATCTTGGCCAAATCGACCTTTCGACCGTCGACTGCCTTGAACTTCATGGCGAGCGGTTTTCCGAGCGCTTCCATTTTCTTGAGTTGTCTCTTGGCCTGACTAATAACACCGGAAACAGACGGTTCCTTGGAATCTATGGCAACGAGTTCCTTAAGCGTCTTCATCTTTTGGTCATTGTCGGGGTCAGCCATCGCCATTTGCAGTTTAACTTGGACATGAACCTGTAAAGCGACATCCGCAGGAACCGTTTTTTTTGATTCAAGATTCAACAATTCTTGGAGCA
>JAYOMW010000017.1:6190-17855 GCA_038121045.1 Opitutia bacterium | reverse complement strand
GAGTCCGAAAAACACAAAGGGCAGTACTTTCATCCAACAACCTTACCGCCGAGAAATTGAAAATGCTAGCGAAAAGAAGAGTTTGAAAGGATTTCGATCCGGGAGTCCGCATCGGACGGAAGCAAACAAGAGGATGCATTTCATTGGTTCAGAAGATCGAAAGAAAACCATTCATTGTTTGCGAACTCGATCGTAGATGGCCCGGTCCAGATCGACGAGCTTGGAGGGGATGGTCTGGATTTCCTCGGGAAACCAACGGTAACCGGGGTCGGTGTGGCTCCGACTGCTTGGTTGGGTCTGGCGGTTTCCATAAAGGAAGGCCCAGTTGGGCGGCACCCAGAACTGGCGCCACATGACGTCCTTGGCCCGAATCGCCAAGCGAAGCTCTTCTGCGCCGGTCGGTTGGAGGCCCCCTGACGAGGCATGTTTGATCTTTGCGATGGGTTCGGCATAGCCCAGTTGCTTGGCAAAGGCCTGTGCCGCCAACCAATGACCATGTCGGGAAAGGCGTTGCCCGTCGGAGGTTATCTTCTTGCCGTTCAAGGCGCGAAACAAGTCGACCACCGGCAAGTCGCGCTTCTTGGCCAATCGGCGGATGGTGGCGGCGTGCTTGCCCAAGTTCACGTTGCGGGCTTGGAGATCGAGGCCGAGACCAAGCGGATCCTCGAAAGGAACCGGCGTAACAACCACGATGCGTTCGGTGTAGAGCCCAAGTTGCTCGAGTGTCTCTTCATAGGCCGAAGCGAACTTCTCGACTTGCTCTGATTGCCCCAAGGCCTCGGCTTGCCCGAGCCAGAGCACCGCAACGTCGACGGCGGTCTTGATCCGCCTGTCCTTTTCGCCATAGCTTGGTTTGGTAGCGGCGAAGAAATTGCGGGGCCGCTGTTGGTTGAAAACGGTATCGGCCGGCCAGGCCATGTTGCGCACGATCAAACGGCGGTCGGGATGGGCGGCGGCGAGCAGAGTTTCCAAATAGCCGAAGCGTTGGGTCTCGGCGGCATTGGAACCACCGAGGATCACGATGGTGGCGTCCTCCTTCAAGGCAAAGCCCTCGGCAAAAGCGGACACGGCATCGGAGGGCTTGTTCAGCGGACGCAAAAGAGCAGGCTCGGGTGGTTCGAAGGACACAGTCGGTTGGGCAACCTTGGGTTGATCGTTCGGATTAGTCAAAGGGCCGAGACCCAATGCCTTCAAGGTGACACCGGGATGGTAGCTCCAGTCACCGGACAAGAGGTTGGGTACGTTCTCGGAGTTCACCCACTTCATGCTGGAAGCCGGACCGTTCATGCCGCCGCTCCAACCGTGGTCGATGACACGCACCGTAATGACGTTGCGCCCCTCCTTGACCCACTCGCCAGGCACTTTGTATACGCGCTGCTTGGTCCACAACCCCGGGGTTTCGGTGCCTCCGAGAAAGTGGCCGTTGAAAAAAGTCATGTCCATGTCGTCGATGGCTCCGAGTTGGAGCTCAATGGGTTTGCCGCCGCGCCCGACGTGGACGTCGATGGCCCGACGGAACCAGACCGTACCATCGTGGCCCGGTAGCCCCGCGGTTTCGTAATGCTTGGGAAGTTTCATGATCTTCCATTTCGAGTCGTCGAATTCGGAGGCATACCATTTGCCTGTCATGCCCGGGTCGTTGGCGTCCAACTTCGCCCGCCAAGCGGTGACCTCGGCGTTCCAACCCGGCTTGGGTCCGATTAGGGTAGCCTGCTCATTGAGTGCCTTCAGGTTCGCCCCTGGAGCAAAGCTCCACAGGTTGGCAAGGGAAATTCTTTCCTTGCCCAACTGCAGGGCGAGCTGCTCGGGTTTGCCGGCGATGCCTCCGGGGGCGCCGTGGTCCATGACGCGAACGGCGATCGTGTTCTTGCCCGCTTTCAGAAGACCAGCGGCAACGGAATATTTACGCACCGTGTAATGATGGCCCGGATTCTCGTAACCCCCTACCCTGACGCCATTGACCCAGGTGATGTCCATGTCATCAATTTGACCAAGGTACAGGACGGCCTTGGACTTGGCCTGTTCGGCGGACAATTCGATGGTCTTGCGAAACCAGACCACGCCGTCGTGACCGGGCAACCCGGCCTTTTCGAAATGCCCCGGCACCTTCATGGTTTTCCACTTGGAATGATCAAATTCCGGCTTGGCCCATACTTCGCCTTGGGAGCCCGGATCCACTGCCATGATCAATTTCGTCCAGCGTGGCAAGGGTTCGGAGATCGGCTTTGCGGGAGCGGGCTTCGAAGCCTCCGCTTTCTTTTTCGGCAGGGCGGCGAGCAATTGCGCCTCGGTCTGCTTCTCGAGGGCGATCTTCGGATTGTGGACCAAAGTCGGGTTGCGATAGAGCACGGTCTGAGCGGGACCGCCATGAACTTGGAAGGATATCTTCCCGGATAGTTCCCCCTTGGGGTCTTCCAAGGCCACGCAGAGCTTGCCGTTGATTGCGGTCCATATCTTGTGCCCGACGGCAAGGATTTCATAACGGTTCCACTCACCGGGCTTGACCGCTCCAACTGCGTTGTTGTTCCAGTCCAGCTTGCCGCGCCCGTGCTCGTGGTAGAGCTTGCCCCACACCCCTCCCCCGACGTCGGCCTGGTAGCCGACGGCCTGACCGGAGGCATTCTCTTTCTTGGAGCGAAACTGAATGCCCGCGTTGCGGTTGTCCGGGGTCAGCTTGACCTCGACCACCAAGTAAAAGTCCTCCACTTCGCCATCCGCCCAAATGAATTTGTTACCCGGCACCTTGACCGCGGAATGCCCCATGACGGCACCGTCCTTGACAGACCAGTACTTAAGCTCGGAAGCCGACCAACCGGTCAAGTCCTTACCGTTGAAGAAGGAAACGTCGCGTTGGGGTCTCGGCACCCAGCCGCCCGGTTGGTAAGTGGCGGTTTCCTGGGTTTCGGCGTACCATGCCTTGAGCTGCTTGAGCATGGCAGCGGCCCGCTTCGGTTCCTTTTCGGCCAGGTTGTTTTCCTCGCCCAGGTCCTTGTCCAAGCGGAACAACTCGATTCGTTCGTTGGCAAAGGTACCGGGCTTGGCCTTGGGGTGTTGCACGACTAGTTTCCAGGGACCATCGCGCAGAGCCTCGCTACGGGCGCCGTTGTTGGAAAGAGAGCCCCAGTAGAGCGGGCGGGCGGGCAAAGTCTTTTGCTCGAAGAGAACGGGCGACAGGTCGACACCGTCGAGGGCCCGATTCTTCGGTTTTTCGATACCGGCTACCGACAGGATGGTCGGCATGACGTCGAGGGTAATGGACAAGGCATCGGTGGAGGTCTCGGGCTTTATCCTGCCCGGCCACCAGGCAATGGCGGGGACACGGGTACCGCCCTCGTAGACGGAGCCCTTGTGACCACGATGGAAGGGATGACCGGTGTCGGTTCTCGGAGCATCTCCGTTGTCGGAAAAGAAGAGGAACAAAGTGTTCTTCTCGAGTCCGAGTTCCACCAACTTGGCCCGGACCTGCTCGACCCCCTTGTCCATCTCGAGGATCATTTGCTTCATGGCCTCGGCGTAGGGGGTGGTACGCTTCCGTGCCCCCGGCCCGCGCTGAATGGGATCGTTGGGTCCTTGGACGGGAGAATGGGGTGACTCGTGAGCAACGTAGAGGCAAAACGGCTTGTCCTTGTTTTGCTCGAGGAATTCCAAAGCGTACTTGTTGATGAGGTGGGTGGTATAGCCCTTTTCCGGGGTCTCCTTGCGCCCGTGCCACCAGTCGTGCTTCATGTGATCGCCCCAGTGGTTGATATAATCGACGTTCCCACTGTGATAGCCCATGAAGTAATCGAAGCCGTGGTTTTGCGGATGATAGTCGGGGTTCTCGCCCGCGTAGCCCAGATGCCACTTCCCCACCAAGCCGGTGGCATAACCGGCTTCCTTGAACAGCTCGGCGAAGGTGATCTCGGACTTCTGCAAGCCCTTGCGGTGCTCAGGGTGGTCGGATCGCGGATGAATGACTGCTTCGATGCCCACCCGTTGCTGGTAACGCCCCGTGAGCAAGCCGGCCCGGGTGGACGAACACACCGTGCCGCTGCTGTGAAAATCGGTGAAGAGCATACCCTCGCGGGCCAAGCGGTCCATGCCCGGTGTCTTGTAATGGGGATTGCCGTAAGGAGCGATGGATGGGCCCGCAAACCCCATGTCGTCGACCATCATGATCACGAAGTTGGGCTTCGATTCGGCTGCCCGGATCAAGGGCAACAAAGCGGCAAACAAGCCGAGAGCAAAGGGCGTTCTTATTTTCATTGGGTGTATCTTTTTGCTAAAAACCAAAGAAAAGATGAAATCGCCGTTGGTTTGGCGCTCATTTCGGGGAGCCGGAGTTTTTCAGGGTGGAGAGATACTTGATCAAGTCACGGAGTTCGGCCCGGGTGAGGGAATCGGTCAGGCTCGGAGGCATGACGGTCTGGGCCTTGGAACGGCTGGCCAAGTTTCTTGACGGCACGACCACGACTTCCCCGCTGGCAAGATCGCGCACACTGATCGCCTTCCTGTCGGCGGCTTGCAGGAAGCCACTGTGAATACGGCCGTCCTTGGTGGTTATGGTAACCGTCTCGTAGCCCTCCTTGATTTGGCGGGCTGGCCAGAGCACGGACTCGACGATGAGATCGGTCGGCAAACCGGCGGCCAGGGCCGAGAGGTTGGGCCCCTTGACGGGTCCGAGGGCACCGGCTACCCCGTCCACCTCATGGCAAGCCACGCAACTCAAGGCAGGTAGTTGAAAGATTTTCTTTCCCTTGGCGGCATCACCCTTGGCAAGGGATTCCTTGGCGAGGGTCGCGACGTAGTCCGAATTGTAGGCCGGGGTAGCGCCTTGCACGCCGATGACGGCATTGAGGACCTTGACTAGGTTCGGCTCGTTCCGTCCGGCTTCGTTCAACCAGCGCCGCACCAGTTTCGCCACGTCGACCGGCAACTTCTTCTTGCCCATGGCATCGGCCAAGGCATTGGCTCCTTCGCTGCGCTGCAGAAGAGCGCTTAACAAAGCATCCATGTCATCCGCCTTGACTTGAGCGAGAAGCGCGGTGGCCAATTGGGCGGCTCGGGGAAGGTCACGTTGAGCCAAGCCACCGAGAGCAGCGGCCCGGATGGAAGGTGTCTCCTTCAAGGAGGCCAAGGATGCCAGCGAATCCACGATGAGTTCTCCCTTGAACGAACCAAGGGCTTGAGCGGCGGCCAAACGAACGGGCGCAGGTTGCTTACGATCGGTGGCAAGGCCTCGAATGGTTTCTTCATGGGCCTGCAGATTCCACAAACCGCAGAGCTCGATGGCTCCAGTCCGTACCGCATTATCTTGATGGGCCAAGGACGGACCGATCAACTGCTCGGCATTGGCGGGAGCCACAAGGCTGCGTTCGCGGGCGGAGGTGGCAAGAGCCCGCAAAACTTCCGGTTGGTCGGCTCCCAACTTTAGGGCCAATCCGGAATCGGCTTGGCTGCCTATGCTGGCGAGGAGGGCAACCAAGGTGGTTCGCCGCTCGGAAGGAATCCCCTTGTCGGCCAGTTGTTGACGCACCACCCCGGCAACGTCGGCCCCTCCCCCCACGCTGACTACCTTGACCAAGTGGGACGGTTTGGCGAAGGCCAAGCTTCCATCGATCAGGGCGACCTTCCAGTGGGAAGCCAAGGCATGAACGGTTTGCGTGAAGGCGAAGTTGATGAAGCGGTCAGTCGGACCGTCTGCGGCTTGTGCAGCGACCTCCATGGCCTCCGCTTGGCGTACGTCGCTGACCGCCACGACTGCTTCAAGGCGCACGCGAGGATGCTCGTCCGCAGCGCTTTGCTTCAAACGGGCCAAGGGGTCATCCAAGCGGTCATGCCAGCGACCGGCCACCCGTGTGGCATAGGCGCGGGCCAAGTAGTTCTTTGCCTTGAGAAGGCGGTCAAGCAAGGGACGGTTCACCACCTCATGCGATTCGTACACCCCGATGGCCTCGAAGAGCTTGTGCTCGAGATCCGGATCATCGGGCTTCAGAGCATCGATCCATTTTTGAATTGCGGCGATGGCCTCGGCTTTCGGCAAGTCCATCAAGCGCAGTTTGGCCAGTTGACGGGTGCGGCGTACGGGATCGGCCAATTGCCCGCACAATTGGTCGGGGCTCATCTTGGCTAAATCCGGTTGTTTATGGAAAGGACGACCCTTGGCGGTGATGCGCCAAATGCGGCCATGGGTCTTGTCGCGGTTGGGATGACGAAGCGAGGCCTGATAATGTCCGATGATCGGGTTGAACCAATCGGCGAGGTAGATGGCTCCGTCGGGCCCCATGTTCAAATCGACGGGGCGGAAGGCGTTATGGGAGGACGTGAGGAGCGGTTCCAAGGTTTGCAACCTGTGACCGGCTCCTTCGATGGTTGGGCGCAGACGCGCGAGGTTGCGTGCGTAATAGCCGGCGATGAGGAAGTCGCCCTGCAGGTCGTCGGGGAGGTGGGGAGAGTCGACGATCTCGATGCACATCGACTTGATCTTGGTCTTCCCGATGGTCATGGCTCCTCCCCAAAAGCCTCCGCCGATATGGTCGGTGTGCACCAAACTGGGCAGCAGTTCGCTGACGCCGGTGCCGTTGCTCTTGATGAATGCTTCCCCCCAGTCGCCAAAGGCATATCCCCATGGGTTGCCACCACCCGAGGTACGGCGGTAGGTGTGCAATTGGCGACGCAACGGACGCAGTCGCCAGGAACCGTGCTCATCAAGGCGGACGATACCCCACGGTGTCTGCACGCGGGAGAAGCAATGAAGACCTTGGCAGAAGAACAGTTCGCCCCCCGGGCTCCAGGTCAGGGAATTGATATTTTGGTGGGTGTCGCCGGTGCCGAATCCGGTGAACAATACCTCGCTCTGATCCGCCTTGCCGTCGCCATCGGTATCACGCAAATGCATGAGATCGGGACCTTCCGCCAAGTAGACGCCACCATGCCCGAGGGCGAATCCGGTCGGCATGTTCAAGCCATCGGCAAAAACGGAGACCTTGTCTGCCTTGCCATCTTGATCCTCGTCTTCGAGAATGAACAGTTTGTCGTCCGCCGGTTCACCTGGCTTCAACTGGGGATAAGCCCACGTACAAAGAACCCACAACCTGCCTTCGGCATCCCATCGGAAACAAACCGGGTTGGCGATCCCCATGGATTCGTCCGCGAAGAGGTTGATCTCGTAGCCCTCGGCTAGTTGAAAAGAAGCCAGTTGGGCGGCCACCGAGTTGTCCGCCTCGGGCTTGGAAACGGACAGGGGATTCTGGGCAAGGGTCGTCCCTGCAAAAAAAAGGATGCCAATGCAAACAGGAACGAGCGGGTGGGACATGCTTGCATTGAATTCAATGCAAGCGCCAATATCAATATATAATATATCTTTTGGAAAAAAAGAGCAGGCAATACCCTGCTCATTGCTCAGTCAAAATCAGGAACTCAACCCGGCAAGCGCTGCCTGCTTGACCACGTTGTCGACAGAGATGCCGAGCTCACTCATCACCGTATCGCCGGGTGCGGAAATGCCGAAACGGTCGATGCCGACCACAACTCCGTCAAGACCGACGTATTTGCGCCAAATATCGCTGACACCGGCCTCCACGGCCATTCGGCTTCGGAAACCTTTGGGAAGCACGGATTCCCTGTATTCGGCATCCTGACGGTCAAAACGCTCCATGCAGGGCATGGAAACGACGCGAACCCCTTGGCCAAGCCTGTCGGCCGCTTCCAGAGCAAGAGACAATTCGCTCCCTGAAGCCAAAATGATGAGTTCGAGCTCGCCTTCTTCCTTGCGGGCGACGTAACCGCCCTTCAACACGCCGTTTCGTCTTTCGGAAACCGGGATGGAGTTGAGATTCGGAACGTTTTGACGGGTGAGGATAAGTCCGGTCGGTCCGTCCGTGCGCTGCAGGGCGGCGACAAAGGCACCGGCGGATTCTTCCGGATCGGCGGGACGGATGACGTCGAGGTTCGGGATTACGCGCAAGCCGCTGGTTGTCTCGACCGGTTGGTGGGTGGGACCGTCTTCCCCTACCCCGACCGAGTCGTGTGTCCAAACATGAAATATCGGCAAGCCAACGAGTGCCGAGAGTCGAACGGAACCGCGCATATAGTCGGCAAAGACGGCAAAAGTCGCCCCGGAAGGACGAAAGATGCCGTAGTAACCGATACCGTTTACGATTGCCCCCATGGCATGTTCGCGAATCCCGAAAAGAAGGTTTCTTCCGGACCGGTTTTCGCGGGAGAAATCACCCAGTTCCTTCAGGTAGTTCTTGGTCGAACCGTGAAGATCAGCCGAACCGCTCACCAGCAAAGGACAGGCTTTGGCCAAGTCGTTGATAATTTGCGAACCGGCTGCCCGGGTGGCCACCTTTGCGTCCTCGGCGAAGACTTGCACCTGGTCCATCAGATCAGCGGGGACTTCGCGGGCAAGACCGCTTTGCAAGAGCGCCGCCTTTTCCGGGTTGGCGGCCTCCCAAGCGGCAAAGACGGCATCCCACTCCTGACGCTTGGCTTGGAGAGCCGACTTGTGGGCGGCGAAGTAGGCCCGCACCTCATCGGAAACGTAAAAGGTTTCTTCGGGCAAACCCAGTCCTTGACGAGCGGATTCGGCGAATTTGGCTCCCCCTTCGCCATGACCGGCTGCAGTCCCTGCGACTTCGGGAATGCCTTTGCCAATGAGGGTCTTGACTTCGATAAAGGTAGGCTTGCCGTTGTTGTTCGCTCTGGCTCGGGTCAGGGCATCGGAGATGGCTTGCAAATCATGTCCGTCTTCAATGCGTTCGACTTCAAAACCATAGGCGGCAAAGCGATCAAGAACGCTCTCGCTTTGGCTAGCGTCGGCCATGGCGTCCAAGGTGACGTCGTTTGAATCGTAAATGATCGTCAAATTGTCCAAGCCCAAGTGCCCCCCCAGAGAAGCGGCTTCGGAAGCCACTCCTTCCTGCAGGCAGCCATCACCAGCCAAGCAAACGACTTGGTTGTTGAAGATCTCGTGTTCGGGTGTGTTAAAATGAGCACCCGCCATCTTGGCGGCAATGGCCATACCGACGGCATTCCCGACTCCTTGCCCAAGCGGGCCGGTGGTACACTCCACACCCGGGGTTTCCCCGAACTCGGGATGGCCGGGAGTCTTGCTGTGCAATTGACGGAAATTCTTGATTTCCTCTAGTGAAAGATCAAACCCGGCAAGATGGAGCCAAGCGTAAAGGAACATGCTCCCATGACCGGCGGAAAGAACGAAACGATCGCGATTGATCCACTCGGCATCCGATGGATCGACTTGAAGATCTTGCCCGAATAGTACGGCCCCGACTTCGGCTGCGCCGAGAGGAAGCCCGAGGTGCCCCGAACTGCATGCGTGAATGGCATCGATGGCCAAACCTCTGGCCTGATCAGCCGCTTGCTGAAGAATTTCTTGGTTTTGCATAGTGGTAGAGTAGGAGTAAAGTCATCTGATTTACAAGGGCTCGCGGTCAAAGGCGAGAATTACTTGAATTTTTTTATCAAATGCTTAGCAGGAGTGGTTTTTTGATAAATAATTACTCGTTTTTTTATCAAGCAGAGAGAACGGGGTTCGGTCTTGATAAATTGTAACTCGTTTTTTTATCAAGCAGCAGAGCCTAAGGCTTCAAGCTTGAGAAACAATTACGAATTTTTTTATCAAGAGGGGGGAGCTTTAATCTTGATAAATAACGTCGTTGGAACTGAGCTCGACTTCGTTGTCGCCCGGATTGACTTCAACTTCCTTGGACCAAATGGTCACGACGTTCGTGCTTTCGTCCTTGTCGATGCCGATGATAAAATATTTCTCATCCGGTGGAAGGTCGCTCAAGGACGCTTCTCCGAAGGGATCGGTTCGAGCTCTTCCGACTTTCGCCTGCAAAAGGATCGATTTTACCCCCAAGGCTATCTCCGGATCCGTATTGAGGTTTTTCTCCGCATGAGCCCAAATTTCGGCGACCGACTTGATCTCGCCGGACAAGGCTCGTTCGACGTTCATATCCTTGAAGAGTTCGCGCAAATTTCGCGTGGTGAGGTAGAATTCCGATGCTTGAGCAGGCTGAATCCTCCCATCCTTGGTGCGCTTGGAAGCTTTCAATTTGAGGTTGGCCGGAACACTTGGAATTTCAACGGATATTTCATCCTTTCTCATTTGGACTCTCCTGGAATCCATCTGACCCAAAGTGGATGCGTTTACCAACCGCCGGTACTCCTTCATTAGCTTGGGATCGGCAAATATCGTACCTTGCGAAGAAAGCTCGTTCCCGGAAAGTATCTCCGGGGGCGGAGGAACTTGAGACGGGCTTGCCGAGGGAGGAGAAAGCATCCGATCGGACAACGGAGGTTTTTCATTCGAAGCGACCTTCTCTTCGATTCGCTTCCTATCCAAAAAGGCGTGCAGTTCAGGATCCCCGGGCAAAGCGACCTTCTGGGGTAGAAGGAGAGGCGGGAGAGGATGAGATCGCGGTTTTGGAAACTGACTGGAAGCGGGAGCAGGCTTATCCTCCGCACCGGATTCATGATCGTGTGGAGCAGAGTCGAAAAACAAGCTTTCCTCAAGGGGAGAGGCCGCTCTGACGAAGAGTCCGGGGTTTTTGACATACTCTTCGTAAGTCAGTAACTCGACGTCCCCCGAGTCGATCCATTGGAAGAACGTTTGCCGGGTGGGATAAAGGAGGGGGACAAACCTCTTATTTTTCTCACTAAGTCTCACGATCATCGCTCCATCCAATTCCTGCATGCGGATCGGTTTGGCGCAAAAGGCGGACCCGAAATAGTAATCAAAGGAAACATCGGCTTCAGTTGAACCAAACGAAGCCAAAAAGGACAAGGCGGGCAAGATCACGAAGTTTGTCTTCATGTACGAATTAGGGTATCTTAAGTTATGGGGGATTAATTCCATTTTGCAAAGGATTTTTATTCTTGAAAGTAGCAAAAGATAAGATTTGATGGTTCTTTTGCACAAATTCCATTTCTGACGACGCCCTAAGAAATAGTTTTTTTTTAAACCGCGAAAATTTTTTTTAGAAGTTAATCCCTAAAAAGATATCCTCGATATGACAGATGATTCCAATCTCGAAATAATGATAGAGACCGAGGGTCTCAGCAAATACTACGGTAACTTTATCGCCGTCGATGACCTCAACTTCAAAATCCACAAGGGAGAAGTCGTTGCCTTTCTCGGTCCAAACGGAGCGGGCAAAAGCACAACCATGAAAATGCTCACCGGATACTTGGCTCCGTCTGCAGGCTCAGCCGAGGTTTGCGGTATGGAAGTCGCAAGCAATCGAAAGGAAGTCGCCAACCGCATCGGTTACCTTCCCGAAAACGGTCCTCTTTACGAGGAAATGACACCCCTCGCTCTGCTCAACTTCTTCGGAGACGCCCGCAGCATGGACGCCTCCTTGAAAAAGCAAAGGATCGAACAGGTAGTCGAGCAGTGTGCTTTGAACACGGTTCTGAACAAGCCCATTGGAAAGCTTTCCCGCGGGTTTCGTCAACGGGTGGGCATGGCCAATGTTCTTTTGCACGAACCGGAAGTCCTCATCATGGACGAACCCACGGCAGGGTTGGACCCCAACCAGGTGCTTGAAGTCAGAAAGACGATCAAAGGTTTGGGAAAAACAATCCTCTTGTCCACTCATATCCTTCAGGAGGTTCCCGAGGTCGCCGACCGGATTATTCTGATTGACCAGGGACGCCT
>JAYOMW010000017.1:0-6090 GCA_038121045.1 Opitutia bacterium | reverse complement strand
TTCTGCACGGATGACTTCTTCAGTTCCAATCTTGCAAACCTCGATCAGTTGAACAAATGGCTCCCCAGTATTCTTTTAGGTTTCATCCCCGCCATAACGATGAGCGTTTGGGCGGACGAAAGACGACAGGGAACGGACGAACTCCTGCTCACTCTGCCGGGTAGTGACTTGGACGTAGTTTTAGGGAAATATCTTGGTGTGGTAACTATCTTCAGTGTCTCCCTTATCGTCTCGCTCATCACAAATTGGATTGTACTCATCCAGTTGGGGAACCCTGACTTTTTGTTACTTTTTTCGACCTACGTCGGTTATTGGTTCGTCGGACTGACGATGCTTTCAATCGGCATGGTCGCCTCTTTCCTCACTTCCAACCTGACCGTTGCTTTTGTTCTCGGCGTCGCTTTCAATGCTCCTCTCGCTCTTTTCGAATGGGGAATCTTAGCCAATTTTCTTGATTTTAGTCGCGGAATCATAAGTTTTTCTTCCGTTACCTTTTTCGTAAGCTTGGCCTTGGCCATGCTCTATCTTTGCTCCATTCTTATCGGGCGTCGCCATTGGGCCGGCAGTCAGAACGGGTCGATAAAGGTTGTCCACTATTCTGCACGGGTCGTTTCGGCCATAGTCATTGCCTACGCGTGCACAGTCTTTGCCCGCAACCATGATTTTGTAAGAATTGACGCGACCGCCGAACAGTTGAGCAGCCTGTCCGACGGTTCCATTGAAATTCTGAACGAAATCGATACCTTGGTCGAGATCGATGCCTTCATTTCACCGTCCGATGCCATGCCCGAACAGTACGTTCAAACCCGCATCAACCTTCTGACCGCCCTTCGTGAAATCGATCGCGAAAGCAAAAACGTAAGTGTCGAAGTCCACATTATTTCGGCCGAAGACAACGCCTCCACAACAGCAGAAAAGTACGGTATAGAAAATCAAAATGGGGCGGAACCCCCTCTTTTCGTTCAAGAGGAAGGTAGGTTCATGCCTTGGCAAAAGGATCTTTACCTCGGCCTTGTTTTCAAAGGAAACGGAGGGCAGCAAAGCATTCCTTTCGTATTCAAAGGACTACCCGTCGAGTACGAAATCATGAGAACTTTGAAAACGGTCGCCGGGCCTAAAAACAAGAAGAAACTTGGCGTCTTCACCACCGACGCGCCTATGATGGGGTCTCCCGGAATGGGCATGATGGGCATAAGTATGGGAGGAGGAACCCCTGCTTGGGAAGTGATTACGGAACTTCGCAAACAGTATGACGTCCAGGAAGTTACGGGTGGAACGATCAAGAAGGGCGACTACGACGCCTTGCTTGTCGTGCAGCCTTCCACTTTGGACAACGCCAAACTCGATGAACTCATAGCCGCCATCAAAACAGGCATCCCCACTGCCATCTTCGAGGATCCTCTTCCTTTGATTCAAGGTGGTATAGCCGGGACTTACGATCCCCGTCGCAACAACCAACAGGGTGGGCCCGGACAACCCCCTCCCACCCCTCCCGAAAAAGGAGATTTGAACAAACTTTGGGATCTTTTGGGAGTCCACTTCAACGTCGACCCGAATGAACGCTTGGCGGCCATCCGAGCTGAACTTGCGAACCTGTCGAAGATCGCAAAATACAACCTCGCCCCGCTCCAAGGAAGAGTTCCCGAGATCGCCTCCTTCCTTTCTGCCATAGACGCTCTCGTTCAAAAGGGAAATGAATTCGATGCCCGCCTGAAGGCCAATGCTTCCTTGTCTTCAAGCGATTGGGACAGTTTGAAACTGACGAGTCTTCGAACCTCCTTGGAAAAACTCGATTACAACAATCCCTTCCGCAGAAGCGTTGAAGAACAAATTATCTCACCGGCTGAAAAAAAGTTGAACGGTCTGGGCAAACGGATCTTGCGCGATCCCTACAACCCATTTCCCAAAATTCCGAGATCGGAAAACTTCCCCAATGAGTTCGTCTACGTAGGAGGTTCTCCAAATTCCTTCGACGAAGGCCCCGTCACTTCCGAATTGCAGTATTGCCTGTTCACTTGCCCGGGCAGCCTGTTTGAAAAGGGTCAAGGTTCCCTTTCATTCAAACCCTTGCTCAAAACCAAGGGTGGAAAGCTTTCCGGAACGACCAGTTTGGAAGATTTTTGGACGGGCGGAATCTTTGGATCACCCCGCCGTTTCAATCCCGAAAGAACGACTTTCCCCGGAAATGGGAAACAGGAAGTCATTGCCGCCGCCATTTCGGGTTCGGTTCAAGACGGCAACCAAACTTCCCAGTTGGACGTCATTTTGGTGGCCGACCTCGACGTTTTGGCCGATCCTTTTTACAACATTCGCAGTCAGGGACCGGATTCATCCTTCCCGCTTGACGTCGACAACGTGACTTTCTCCCTGAACCTGATTGACCGGTTGGCTGGCGAGAACAGTCTACTCGACATTCGCAACCGCAGACGCCAGCACAGGACCTTGGTGGAATTCGAGAAAAACATCGAAAAAGCCCGTGAAGTCGCTTCCAACACGATCACCGAAGCGGAAGAATCCATTCAAAAGATTCTTCAGGAAGAACAACGTAAGCTTAACGAAGCTTTGGCCAGTGTTCAAAAAAACAATCAAGGATCCATGACTCAGGGTCAGTTCATGCAAGTTCTTCAGACCGAAGCCGCCAAGCTCCAAAAAAACATGGAGCGCAGGCAACGTGAATTGCGCAAGGAGGCGAACACCAAAATAAAAAGCGCGGAACGCGATCGCGACGCCCTGATCAAAGAGAAAGAAAGTTGGGTTCAATTCCTATCTTTGGCTCTCCCTCCCATCCCGCTGCTCATTATTGCCCTTGTCGTTTTCATCAAGAAAAAAACCGCGGAGATTCAGGGAGCCATTGCATCCCGAGTTCGTGCTTAAAAAGACAAATCTCATCTTTAAATCCTTCATCAGACTTCCAGACTCATGAACGAAACAAGCAAAAGCCTCACCTTCCTTGGCGTTGCAGCAGTCTGCTGCGTCATTGCAATCGTAACCGCCCCCGAAACTCGTGATCCCAACTCCCACGAGAGCCGAATGGGACAAGCACTTTTCGACCCCTTTGACCCCTCCGCCGCAACCGGCATAGAGATCGTCGAAATTGACGAGGAGGAAGGCGAAGCCAAATCAATCGAAGTCGTAAAGACAGGGAAGGGCTGGTTCATCAGACGGCCCGGCAGGCCTGACTATCCGGCCAATGCCGACAACCAGGTCAAGGACGTTTCGACCATTCTCTTTGATTTGCGTATTCTCGACACCGCCAGCGATGCGGCCGGAGAACATGCCAAGTTCGGT
This sequence comes from Opitutia bacterium, assembly GCA_038121045.1. Taxonomy (GTDB): domain Bacteria; phylum Verrucomicrobiota; class Verrucomicrobiia; order Opitutales; family Seribacteraceae; genus Seribacter. Next base: position 2,802 of record JAYOMW010000017.1, on the reverse strand, counting down.
GTGCTTGATCCGAGCAAAGCCCAACCCGGGGAAAATGGCGTGGGCAAGATGATCGCCCTGAAAAATTCTTCTGGATCCAACTTGGCCCAGCTGATCATAGGCTCGGCAACCGAGGGCTTGAACAACGTCCGCTACGTCCGCAAACCCGATGAAAGCACGGTCTTTACTGCAGAACTTCAAAATGTCAACGACGTCTCGACCAAATTCGTGGACTGGGTAGAGAAAGATTTCCTCGATTTGGACAAGTGGAACGTCAAGCAGGTGACCTTGGACAACTACGAGGTCAATCTGGCCCAAGGACAACTCAAGAGGGACACTCCGCCTTTCGTTCTCGATTATGACAATTCCGAGTGGAAGCTTTCCGGTTCCTCCCTTACCGAGAAGGAGGAATTGAACAAGGACAAGCTCGATTCCATGAAGGATGCTTTCGATGACTTAGAGATCATTGACGTCGAGAGAAAGCCCGAGATCCTCGTAAACAATCTCAAACAAGGAAACGAGTTCTTTTCGAACCTTCAGGATGCCAAAAACCAAGCGGTCGTTCAATCGCTTCAGCAAAAAGGCTTTTACACTGTTGCCGTAAAGAATCCAGCGGGACAAACAGTACCCAAGGTCGTGTCCAACAAGGGGGAGATTTTGGTTGGAATGAAGGACGGAGTCGAATACGTCCTGCGCTTCGGGGAAACCTATCGTGGGCCCGAGGAGGACGAAAACTCGACTGGAGACAGCCGCTACATCTACGCTTTCGCCCGGGTAAACCCCCGATTGCTTGACCCTCCGTCGCTTGAGCCAGTCCCTCCCCCCTTGAGTGCTCCTGCTGTTGTTCCGCCAGTCGATGGAAACCAGTCGACCCCTGGCGATTCCAATTCGACTCAGGGTGAAAAGGGCGACGAAGGAAACAAAGGGGATGAAAGTGCTCCGCCTGCGGTTGTCCCCCCCGGTCCGCCACCTGACTTCGTTCCACCCACCGCTCCTCCAAGTGCCCCTCCCCCTCTGCCCCAAGGATTGGAATTAAATGCGACTGGAGATACGAAAGCCGAACCGGTCGAGGATTTCGCCAAAAAGAAAGCGGACAGGGATGCGGAGATCGCAAGGATTCAAGCTGCGAACGCAGCCAAGCAAAGGGAATTTCAGGATAAACAGAACAAAGCTCAAAAGCGCGTGAACGAGCTGAACGAAAACCTGGCCGGTTGGTATTACGTGATTTCCAATGAAGTCTACGAAAAAATTAGGTTGGAAAGAAAAGACTTCGTTCTGATCAAGAAAGACGATACCGAGGCTCGGCCCGAAGAGGTCAAAGCGTCCCATATTCTTATTTCCTTCAAGGGAGCCGACCGGGCGGATGCAGAGGTGACCCGCAGCAAGGAAGAAGCCAAAGCGGAAGCCCAAAGAATCAGGGATTTGATCGTAAACGAGGGCAAGGATTTTGCTGAAATGGCACAAGAGCACTCCAACGGACCGAGCAAAACGAAAGGCGGAGACCTCGGAAAGTTCAAGTTCGAAGTTATGGCCAAGCCTTTCTCGGAAGCAGCCTTTGCCTTGGAGGTAGGCGCTGTATCCGAAGTCGTCGAGACCGGGTTCGGGTTTCACGTCATCAAAAGAACCGAATAAGAAGCTTCCACCTGACTTTCCAAAAAGCCCGTCTGCCTGTTTTCATACATCAGGCCGGCGGGCTTTTTCCTTTCAAGGGTCGAATGAAGTCGATAGTGTAGTTCTCATGCCATTCTCCTTCCTTAAAAAGAGGAATAGCCCGCTTTGGGCTCGAATTCATTCCGATGACGCGACCCGTCTTCGTCTCAAATACGATACCTACTATCATATCTTCGAGAGGCAGTCCGGGACAAGAGTGTTTAAAGAAGGGAAGGAATTCGTCATGCTTTCCAGCAACGATTACCTGGGTCTTTCCCATCACCCGAAAATCAAGGAAGCGGGCAAGAAGGCACTGGAAGAATGGGGAAGCAGTACGACGGGAGCGCGCTTGGCCAACGGCGGACGAATCTTCCATCAAGAACTCGAAGAGAAGTTGGCTGCATTTCTGGGGAAAGAGGCCTGTCACGTCTTTTCCGCCGGTTATTTGGCATGCGCCAGTGCCGTAACGGGATTTTCCGACCGCAAGGATTTGCTCTTCGCCGACAAGAATCTGCATTCTTCTCTTTGGAGCGGAATCAAATTGAGCGGAGCCCGTTGCGAGCGCTTCGCCCACAACAACCCCGCTCATCTTCGAGAAATCCTTGAATGCGAGGACGATTCGGTAGAAAAGATTTTCGTATTGGAAGGTGTCTACTCGATGGAGGGGCATATCGCAAAACTGCCCGAATTCATCCAATTGGCGGAAGAATTCAAAGCCTTTGTCGTAATGGACGACGCTCATGGCTTCGGGGTGCTTGGAAACGAAGGTCGAGGAACAGCCGATCACTTTGGAATGAGCGATCAAGTGGACGTCCTGTGTGGAAGCTTCTCCAAATCACTCGCCGGAGCGGGTGGGTTCGTCGCCTCGACCCGCGAAGGCATCGACTACATGAGAAGTCATTCCAAACAGACGATTTTCTCGGCCGCCCTCTCCCCTGCTTCCTGCGCATGCGCCCAAGCCGCTCTCGAAGTCATGCAGGACGAACCGGAGCATCACGAGCGCCTGCAAAAGAACCTGAAACGCTACCGGGCCATTCTTTCGAACCTCGAGTTGGACACTTGGGAGAGCGAAACCCCTGCCATCCCCATCGTTTTGGGTGAAAAGGAAAAGGTCTATTACTTTTGGAAAGCCCTCTTGGAAAAAGGCATTTATGCGATTATCTCGATCGCTCC
>JAYOMW010000016.1:17357-32000 GCA_038121045.1 Opitutia bacterium | reverse complement strand
CGGTTCTTGGTCCCGACTTCACCACCGGAAACAACAAAATGATCTCTCTCGAAATCAATCTCACCCCACTTGATATTGGTTGCTTCCGACAGTCTCATTCCGGATGTCGCAAGTAGTTTTACTAATGGATAAGACTCCCTCGCCCGGGGATCCAGACCAAGCAAAGTGTCACACAAAAGTTCAAATTGTTCCCTCGTAGGAATCAAAATACGCTTGTCGGCCACTCTTTTGGGTTTGATGACGGCCGCAGGGTTGTCCAGGAGCATTCCACGGTCCACCGCATATTTGAAAGCGGCCTTGAGCACTTGCGCGTCTTTGTTGAACGTCGAGGATGCGATTCCGTTACCTCGGTCGACGGCCCACTCCTCGCAATCCCGAACGCTTATGGAGGATATCATGCGATCTCCAAACACCGCATTGAGAGTTCGCAAGCATCTTTTCACCCGGTCGGAACTCGATTGCTTGAGGTTTGCGGTGGCGATCGGCTCCCATAGCGTTCCCAGTTCCCGGAAAGTCATCTTGTTTCTTCCCGTCTTGGAAAGTTTGTCGGCCTCTCCGCGAAATTCCTTCAATCTTCTTTCGGCCAACTTTCTGTCCTTTGTACCGAGAGATCGTCTGATTTGCCTTCCGTTTCGTTTTAAAAAAGCATAGTATGTTTGGGATGACGTATTGCGATACAGGCACTCCGCCACTTTCTGAAAAGCTTTCTCCTTTGGGTTGCTCATTTGCCGTGGGTTACAAAAATGGGTTACTAAAGGCATTTCATGAAGGCAAGGAAAAACCCTGTAGCGTAGTATTAATCAACTAACGGGCCCGTAGCTCAGCGGTTAGAGCAGGGGACTCATAATCCCTTGGTCCTCGGTTCGAATCCGAGCGGGCCCACCATTTTCTATTTTAAGTATTCCCCAATTTGGCCACACGTAGAATTTTTTCACAATTCGCGTTGTGAATTTCAAGTCTCGGACGTAAATTTACACTTATGAAATTTCGTGCCGCACTTCTTTCCATCGTGTTGATATCATCATCGTCCTACTTGTTCGCAAAGGATGACGACAAGGCAGAGGCCCCTGTGGAGGTCCGTCTTGCCGCCGCAAGCAAATTGCTGAAAAACTCCAACGCGATTTCTCTCGTATATGTTAAAGGGTTAGTTTGTCCATCTTGCGCTATCGGCGTTCGCAAGAACCTTTCCAAAATGAAAGGTGTGGATAAAAAACGTTTCAGGGACGGCATTGACATGAACCCGGAAACTCAACTCGTGACCATTGCCCTGAAGGAAGGTGCAGAGATTGACAACATGGACATCATGGATCGAGTCGATGATGCCGGTTACGTAGCAGTTGAAGAATATAAATTGCACGACGGTCATCTGGATGCCCACAGGTTCAAAAAAGACGCTTCGGTGGACATTGTTCATCATGAGTCTCGAAAGTAATCTTCTTTAAAAACGAACATGCGAGTTCTCTGCCGCGTATTCGCCCTCTTTTTCTTTTTTAGTTACCAATCAAGGGCGGACGAACCTATCATGAACATGATGCCCCGTTGGTCCGGCGGGTGGGGCTACGAGTTTCATTACGAGTACCGAACTGAAGACGATCTGCTTATGGGAAGCGAAGCCCTTCACAAGGGTTTTCAGGAAGAAGTCGAGGTTTTCCACATGGATTGGGTCTACACATGGAAAAAAGAAATCCGCATTACGGCCAAGCTTCCATATGTAATCAATGCCGAAAGAGAAATGCCGGACGGCTCGGGTGGAAAATTTATTCAAAAGGATGATGGTTTTGGAGACCTTCGTCTTGCCTTGCCTTTGAAAAGATATTTTAACCTGGATGGAAAAAGCGGCTCTTGGACGCTTAAGCCTATGGTTCGTATTCCGCTCTCGGATAAGGATGAATACGATATTTACTACAAAGAGTTCGGCGCTGGATTAGGGGCCGGTTACGAAGCCGAAACGGCTGATTTCTTTTTTGGAATTGGCACGGGAGGTTGGGTCTTTGACGGGGATAGACCCGCCGAGCTTCATACAAGCCTTGACTTTGGCTATAATTTCGAAACCAAGAAGGCCAATGGAGCCATTTTTTGGGAAACTGATTTCCATTTTGAGGACGACGAATCAAAGACTTTGTCGACCGGACCTGCTTTTTACTTCAACCACAACGACACCATTCATTCGAGAATCGAGTGGAAGTTCGACCTCTTCGATCACCAAGGAACTCTTGACCATGGAAACGGTGATATGTTCAAGGTCGGAATCGGTTGGGTTTTTTGAATTCCTGCAAAACTTTCGAACCGTCGAGAGAATCAAGATCTCGTTATGTAAGCCCGGCGATCGGTTCGGCGTGATAGACGGGGTAGGGACGCCCACCCAAATCCTCCCAATGGGCTCCTCGAGGGATTCCCAAGGCATCGTAAATGGTGGCGGCAAAGTTCTCGGGTTTTTGCGGATCTTCTTCGGGGTATCCACCGATCTTATCGGATGAACCAATGACCGTTCCACCCTTTACGCCCCCTCCGGCAAAAAGAGCAGATTGAACGGCTCCCCAGTGATCCCGACCGGGCAACTTGGCGTTCGGCAGTTTAAAGACTTTCGGCGTTCGGCCGAACTCGCTTGCCACCACAACCATGGTCTCATCAAGCAGACCGGAGACATCAAGGTCTTCGAGCAGGGCGCTCAAAGAATGGTCGAGCGGGGGAAGCAAAAAGTTCTTGAGGTTTGGAAAAGCTGCTTGGTGAGTGTCCCAGGTCTCGTTGTTACCAAGATTCACTTGCACAAGGTTGACCCCGGAAGCAACAAGGTTGCGAGCCATGAGAAGCGACCATCCGAAGCTGTGGTCTCCATACCGTTCGATTTTCTTCGGATCGGCCTTCGAAAGATCGAATGCGGAATGAGCATCGCCATTGGCAAGCAAGTCGACTGCGGCTTCGCGATACCTGTCAAAAGCTTCGTCAGCCGCCATGCTTTCCAAAGCCCGTGATTGCTCCTCAAGATCCTGACGAAGGAAAGCACGGTCTTTAACTCTTTTGAGGTTCAGTCCCGAAGGTAGAGAAAGCTGAGGAGATCGAAACTTTAGACCATCGTCCTCTTGGGCTCCGTTGGCATGATGAAAAAGGTATTCCGGGTAGGCACCGTAATGAAGGGGATGATAGGGTGAGACATCCAAAAGCCAAGGGTCCCGACTCTTACCCATTCGACCGGCGAATTGCCCGGGAATCACTCGCCCAGTCCGATGAACGATCTTATCGGGCATAACGACTACAGGGGTTGGCGCAGAGCCACTTGGGGAAAGCATGGAATTGCAAATAGCCGCAATGCTCGGATCGTCCGTTTCCTGTGGTTTGTTGGGCTTGAAGCCAGCGGGCTCTTCGGAACGTCCGGTAAGCATTACGTGGTGTCCTTGCGAATGCTCGTTGTGGCGATGGGTAAGCGAGCGCACAAGAGCCCATTTGTCGGATAGTTTGGCTAGTCTTGGAAGATGTTCGCAGATTTGAATACCAGCGGTCTTCGTAGAGATTGGGCTGAACTCGCCCCGGATCTCGATGGGAGCGTCCGGTTTCATATCGAAGCTTTCGTGCTGGGCCAATCCACCGGAAAGAAAGACGTAAATCACGGATTTTGCCCGAGCGGGAGCCATCGAACCGAAAAGTTCCGACTTGGCCTGCAAGCGGGCAAGCTCATCCATTCCCAGACCACCCATCAATCCCAATGCTCCAGCTCGAATGATCGACCGACGGGAAACCGCTCCCGAGAAGCGAGCTTTGGACTGGATCATCGACATGCTTCCATCGTATTCCTTGCAACCGAAGATAGTCAAGGTCGTGCTTCGAGAACTTGGGAGAGTGTCAAAACATAACTAGTGCAGCACGCACTACATTGCCCGCGAGATCACGAATTTCCAACGTTACGCGGGGACTTGTTTTTGTCCAATTGATTTTGAGCAAGCCGAAGTTCTCATCGAAATAACGCTCACCCAACCGATGCGGGTTTTCTTCGGCTTGTGGCCTTTGCTTCTGATTCATGGCACTCGAGGTAATGTCGAAAAGAGGGTAGGGCAAAGGACCGGACAGCTTCGATATCTCGGAGGAGTGACGATCGCCGCTAAGGATGATCACGCCATTGGCCTTCGTCTTGTTCAGCAAATCGAGAAAACGTTTCCGTTCTTTGGGAAAGTTTCCCCAGGTTTCCCAACCGTGAGTGGTTGAAACAACTTGAATACTGGATGCGATGATGCGGACTTCAGCCGGTTTGCGCAAAGTTTTCTCCAACCACTTCCATTGGGTTTCGCCGAGGATTTCTGCCTGATCCGATTCGTTCGGCCCATAAGGACCCTTGCCCTTTTCTCTTTTGGCGGCGCGTTTGAGCGGCGAACGGAAATAGCGGGTGTCCAGGAGGATGAACTGAACGCGTTTTCCTATTGGGCCAATCGTCACGCTATCGTAAATCCCGGGTGTTTTCCGACGTTCCGAGTCCTTGGGTTCGCCAAGGAAATCAAGAAAGATTTGTTGTGATTCGGCTTTTTTGGGAAATTCCCTACCGGCATCGTTCTCCCCGTAATCGTGATCATCCCAGATCGCAAGAAGGCGACAATCGGAACGAAGTTTTTTGAATTCGGGGAAAGCCCCGAAGGTGGCCCATCTGCTCTTAAGTTTTTCCATATCGCGGGTATCCCCGTAGATATTGTCCCCAAGCAGAACGAAAACGTCCGGCTTGCTTGCCCGGACGCTTTCCCATATCGGCTGAGGGCGCGTCTGCTTGAGACAGGAACCAAAGGCAATGGCCTCAACGGGTTTTTCTGCCTTGCATACCGAAAACGAAAAACCGGCAAGCAGGCCCAGACAGACAAGAAGGCCAACATTCATAAGGCTTGAAATTTAAATAAAATTACCATGCAAGGAAGGGTTTTCACTTCAAGTGCTTGTCGGCAAAGTCAAGGTATTGAGCCCAATCGTATGAGGTTACGTCGTGCTTGCCCGTGCGGAGATGGTAGCCAATCCGTCCATGAACAGGCTTGTCCACGGGTGGTTGCTTGGTGGCTCCAAAATGATGACCGAATAATTTGTAAACGGGTTCGGCCCCCAAAGCGGAGAGAAACTCCCCTTTCGGATCCGCCCAGCTATCGCCCACGGCCGAAGCCACGTAAACCGGACGAGGTGCGGAGAGGGCGATCAACATATGCTGATCCACAGGGCATTCATCTTCCTTGTCGTTGTATTTCTTGTAGTTGTCGCAAAACCAATGGGGGAAGGAGGTATTGATGCGCTTGACCGTTTCGCCAAATTTGCGTCTGCTCAAGGCGGCTCCTCCACAACCCGAATTGTTGGAGATTACCAAGGCAAAGCGCTCGTCGGTAGCTCCTGCCCATAAGGAGGTCTTGCCAAGGCGGGAATGGCCCATCACAGCAATCCGCGAGGCATCAACCGCAGGATCGGTTTCCAGGTAGTCCATGCAACGGCTCAGACCCCAAGCCCATCCGGCAATGGATGCCCAGTCGGTGGGCTTGCGCTTCTTGGGGTCTTTCGGGGAGAAGAGCGGATGAATCCCATTTTCATATCCGTCATGAAAATCCGGATCAATATCTCCGTAATAAACGGTGGCAAAGGCATAACCACGCTCAATAATCGCATCAATTGCCCAACGCGAGGCCCGGGAACCCCGGCCATCGGCGGTCGCTTTGTTATTCTTGACCCCGGTCCCGTTGCGAACCCAGGAAGTTGGTATCCGGATCGCGGGATCGGCATGAACCGAATGGTTGCCCATGAAATTAATCGTGAGAAACCCGGGGACGGGACCCTTGGCCTTTTGAGGCAGGTACACCAGCAAATTGACCGCCAGGGCTTTTTTCCCTTTGCCCAGATGGATCACGGCCTGCTTGCGCGTAGCTTTCCCGCCAAGAGCTTCTACGCCTTCCTCGACTACCTCGAAGCGCATCTCTTTCGGTTTTCCGGGCGAGCGTCCATAGACTTCGTCCTCGAACAAGCGCAAAACTTCGGGTCGGCGCTTCTTCAGCCAGGTCTTCGAATCGGTGACTTTCGTCCCGTCCAGGCAGACCATCGGGTCAGGCAATTCATAGGGCGCGACCTTCGATTCGTCATAGAGGTATCCTTTGGGCTGAGCAGTCACTGAAAATGAACTCGTAAAGAGAACGATCAGCAAAATGCAACCGAAACTTCGCATTTGGGTAGGTTTCATAACCAATGTGATGAAACCCAAAGGTTCCCAAAGCAAGACCCAAAGGCCCTTTTGAGTGAATTAAGCGGCCAGTCTGCGAGCCTGATTCAAGAGTTCGTCCAGGATTTCATCACGGCGACTCCGGGCTTCGGGAAGGCTTTTCGTCTTGAGGGAACGCCTGATTCTTTCGACGGTCACGGGGGTCGGGTAGATCGTATAGTGAATCCACCAAGTTCCGTTGTTATTCCAGAGGTGATGGTTCAGGTTCGATTCGTCGATTCGAAGAGCAATTTCTTCGCCTTGACTTGACGTTAGGTTGTTCATTGCGCGTATTTCCTTTCGGTGGTTACACGCTTCTCTCGCATAGGGAGCGAGGAGAGCGCTGTTTTCGGTTGTGCCAAAACCGCGCATCCCGGTTGATAAGACCTTGTTCCACCGTAGCAGCTCTCGCGCTCGGTTGGTAACCCACTTCGGGTTTTCTATGGATGCAGCATATGGCTAAATATAAAAGAACTATCGCAAATTCATAGTCCATCGTTGCCCGAAAGGCAACCCTAAGCCGTGTCATAAATCCAGGAGGCCGTCACCAGTTTGCCCGCAAGGCGACTTTGCCCGTGACTTTCCCGGACTCCAAGGCTTCGTGGGCACGGCCTGCCTCCTGAAAATCAAACACCTCCTCATGTACGAGTGGTCTGACTTTTCCCCCCTCCACCAAGCTGGTCAATTCCCCGAGAATTTCCCCGTGCCTTTCACGGCCTTCGCCCCTCAGAATGGGAAGGAGCATGAAGACCACGTGCAGGCTCAGGCTCTTGACGTGAACCGGGGTCAGGTCATGGGTGGATCGGGCGGCAATCGAAACGACCGTTCCTCCGATCCGGGTCGCCTGAAAGGAATCATCGAGGCACTTTCCTCCAACCGTATCAAAAACGACGTCGTAACCTTTGCCATCCGTCTCACTCCGTACGTAAGCATCGACATCGGTCTGTTTGTAATTGATCATCCGGTCGGCGCCCAATTCGAAGCCAAGCCCAATCTTGCGATCATCGGATGCCGTGGCATGAACCTCGGCCCCAAAAGCCTTGGCCAGTTGAAGTCCGATATGACCGACGCCCCCGCAGGATGCGTGAACAAGGACTTTTTGCCCTGACGCTACCTCAGCCCGGTCGATCAAAGCGTTCCAAGCGGTAATCCCAACAAGGGGCAAGGTGGCTGCCTCCACCATCGACAGGTTGCTCGGCTTTTTTGAGAGCAACCGGGCATCGGCCAAGGCATATTCGGACAAGACCCCGGGCAGTCCTTTGAACCCTCCCACACAGCCATAAACTTCGTCGCCCTCGGCAAAACCTTCCACCCCTTCCCCTACTTGAGCAACCGTGCCAGCCATATCGCCATGAAGGATACCAGGCAGTTTGGGCCCGACCGGCAAAAGCCCCTGGCGAATCTTGTAGTCCACCGGGTTGACGCTTGACGCGCTCACCTCGACCAAGACGCACCCGGAACGTACTTTCGGCTTAGGGATTTCTTCCGTCGAAAAACCTGCCGTGCTTCCGTACTCTTTAAGCAAAATGGCTTTCATGCCTGATGAACCGGGCAGGGGCAAACCTGCTTAGGCAAAGAGGTCATGAACGACCCGACCCGCAACGTCCGTCAGTCGAAAATCCCTGCCCGAAAAGCGATAGGTCAGTTTTTCGTGATCCAGACCAAGGGCATGAAGAATCGTGGCATGAAGATCGTGCATATGGACGCGCTTGTCGACCGCGACGCCTCCGATCTCGTCGGTGGCGCCATAAGAGATACCTGACTTGATGCCTCCGCCGGCGAGAAAAACGGTAAACCCGCGGGGGTTGTGATCCCGTCCGTTCTTGTTTTGCGAAAAGGGAGTTCTGCCGAATTCTCCGCCCCACCAAACGAGGGTGTCTTCGAGAAGGCCCCGGGCCTTCAGGTCACGAAGGAGACCGGCCACGGGTTTGTCGGTGTTGCGGGCATGATCGGCATGCTTAGGCATGTTGCTGTGCTGGTCCCATCGGGGGTTGTTTGATTCGTCCGAATAGTTGACGCTGACGTAACGCACGCCCCTCTCGACCATACGGCGGGCCAACAAGCACTGCTTGCCGAAGGAATCGGTGGCCTTCTCGCCAATTCCGTAAATCTTCTTGGTGGCCTCCGTCTCCCCGGTAAGATCGGTAAGTTCGGGGGCTTCCATCTGCATCCGCCAAGCCAACTCGTAATTCTTGATGGTCGCTTCCATACCGTCGTTCGAGCCGGCGTCACCCAACTGGAGGGCATTGAGACTTTGCATGAAATCAAAGCGACTTTTTCTCTGAACGGAAGAAAGCATCGAGTTTTCGACGTTCTTGATCCGAGCTTCGTCGGGGCTGCCCGCCCGGCCCACCGCCGTACCTTGGTGGATGGAGGGCAGAAAGGCATTTCCATAGTTCCTCGGGCCGCCCTTGGACGACATTGGGCAAATCGAGACGTAAGCAGGCAGGTTCTCGTTCTCGGTACCCAGACCGTAGGAAACCCAACTTCCCATAGAGGGACGGACCAAGTTGGTCGCCCCGGTGTGAAGAAAAAGAGTCGAAGGACCGTGAGCCACACCCTCGGTGTGCATGGAATGAATAAAAGCCAAATCATCCACCTGACCGGCAATGTGAGGAAAAAGGGAGGATACGTATTGGCCGCACTCACCATGCTGCTTGAAGTCCCACATGGGCTTCATCAGCTTCCTTTTGCTTTGCTTGCCGAAGGTTCCGGTGCGCACCCCGACGAAATCGATATCCTTTTGGTCCTTGGCAAAGAGCTCGGGCTTGTAGTCGAACGTGTCGACGTGGCTGGGACCACCGGCCATGAAAATGAAGATGACCCGCTTGGCTCGTTGCGGGATGAGGGGGTCCTTGGCTGCAAGGGGATTCCCCGTGATGCCATGGGCGCCTTGCATTCCGGCAACAGCAAGAGCCCCGATGCCGCAAGCGGCTGATTTGAGCAAAGCTCGCCGGGATAGCCCTGTGTCGTGCATGGTTTCTGCGGTGTTTGTCAGTTCAGGTAACGAAAGTCTATGCATCCGAAAAGGCCGTGGACGAGTCCACTCCAAGCCTCTCGGGTTGCCTTCTTATCACTATCGCCCTTCAAAAAAGCCAGGGCAAGCGTCTTTTCGGCATCACTGGGTTTTCGACCTAGACAGGTCAGGTAGGCAAGAATCAAGCGGTCTTCGTCCTCAAGCCCCTTGGCTTCAAGGATTTTATCCGCCGCAACGGCCGCTTCTTTGAGAACAAAAGCATTGTTCATCATGAAGAGAGCTTGCGTGGGAACGGTGCTGGCGTTTCGGTTTCCCGATACGAGCCCGGGGTTCGGATAATCGAAGACTTCGAACATTTCGGGAATCTTGTTACGGTCGAGTTTTTCGAACATGGATCTCTTCTTGTCCATGCCTTGAGCGGTAAAGGAAATCCGCCCACTTGCCACGAGCATGGCGTCCCGGATGGCTTCGACCTCAAGGCGGCGGCGGTTTTGTCTTGAGAACAAATCGTTCAGCGGGTCGACCTCGATGGCGCCCGGCGCTCCCCTGGACGACATGCGATAAGTATTCGAAAGAACCACCTTGCGTATGAGCCGCTTGGTGGACCATCCGTTCTCCATGAGAAAGACCGCCAAATGGTCAAGAAGTTCGGGGTGGGTTGGCCGGCTACCCATTTCCCCGAAATTATCAGGCGTGGCAACGATTCCTCTTCCGAAGAGATGACGCCAAATCCGGTTTGCGTATACGCGGGAAGTCAGTGGGTTCCGTGAGGACGCAACCCAATCCGCGAGCTCGAGGCGCCCGCTTGAACCTTTGGGTATCTCGGGTGTGGGAGACAAATCCGAAGGAGTGGCAACAGCAAGAAAACCCCGTTTCACGTAAGGCCCGAGGTTGCGAATTTCCCCCCTGCGATGGATACGCCAGTCCCCTGCCTCCTTATGCTCGAGAACAGACATGACCTTGCCCGCGGAAGGAGGTGCGGCTTTCTGGTGATCCTGGAGCTTTTTCCTAAGACCGGATACACGGGTTTCCACTTCCTTTTTCCTGGCCTTGGCGAGTTCCTGCTTTTTCTTCAATTCCTTTTTGCGCGACTAGGATAGTTGGTTCTTTCCTTGAAGCTGAGCGTGTTTGTCACCCTTGGGCAACAAACGGATGGCATCGGCAATCACGACCTGGGTAGTGTCTTCGGTCGTGATCTGAATGACGTCTCGCGTTCCCTTGTCGAAAGGAAAGGTTCCAAGGGATACGAAGGCACCGAGAACCGCGGGTGGTTTGGTTTGATCGACGTAAACCTTTTGCTCGCCGTCTGCGTGCATAATAGTCACCGGAGTCTTCCTTTCTCGGTTGGGACCCGGCGTATAGGAAAGTTGGACTTCATACTCGCCGGACTCGGACATCGTAGCGGTGAAAGTGACCGAACTCATCCCCTTTTGCTTCAAAGAGCCGTGACTGTCATGAATATAACCTTCGCCGACGTATCCCTTGGTATGAGTCGAAGACACCCATTTGCCGATCCGCTTGGCATCTATGTCGTCCACCACCACACCTTCCAGTTTGCTTGGGTCTAACGATCTCTGCCCGGCTTTGGCAAAATCGGTATTTCCTCCAAGCGACTTGAGCGTGGCTTCGGTCTTTTTCAACTCAGCTTCAAGTTTCTTTTGCTCGGCGGAGTGCTTCGCTCGGGCAGCCGCATGTTGATCCCGTAAGGTGCGTTCATGAAAACCGGCGACGTTTCCCGAAACCAAGCTATCAGTACCCCGAAAAATTCCGGCCATAGAATAGTATTCTTCTATGGGAATAGGATCAAAAGGGTGATCATGACAACGAACGCACCCCATGGTCATGCCCAAGAAGGCTCTCCCCACAGAGCTGATTTGCTCATCCACGACCTCCATGCGCAAGAGGGCCTTGTCCTGTAATTCGTAGTTATGAGGGCCAAGGGCGAGGAAGCCTGTGCCAGTCAAGTTCCCGTTGTATTGCTCATCGGTCGATGAGGGGAGCAGGTCGCCCGCAATTTGCTCCCTCGCGAATTGATCGAAAGGCTTATCCTCGTTGTAGCAGTCGATTACGTATTCTCGAAACCGATAAGCGTTGGGAAAAGGATTGTTTCGCCCGCCTCCGGTCGTATCGGCGTAGCGGGCTACGTCCAACCAGTGACGACCCCAACGTTCGCCGAAACGGGGAGAAGCAAGCAATTCGTCCACGACCTTGACATAGGCATCGGGAGAATCATCGCCGACAAAAGCCTCAATTTGCCCCACATTGGGGGGCAGTCCGGTCAGGTCGAAATAAAGCCGACGGAGCAATGTCGGCTTATCCGCAAGCGGGGCGGGCTTCAGGTTTTTCTCTTCGAGCCTTGCCAATACGAAGCGGTCCAATTCATCCTGAGCCCATCGTTCGTCGATGACGGTCGGCGATGGCGGGGAATCCAAAGGATGGAAAGCCCAAAAATTCCGGCCTTCCTTCAAACTCTTGGCCTTTGGCCCACTTGACTCGGTCACCGCTTCCATAGCCGCGTCACGAGGATCGGGAGCCCCCATGGCAATCCATTTCTCAAAATCCGCCACCACCTCTTTGGAGAGCTTCTTGTCGGGTGGCATGCGCAAATCGTTGTCTTCGTAGCGGATTGCGGAAAGCAAAAGACTCTCGGCCGGCTTGCCGGGAGTCAAGGCCGGTCCGCTTTCTCCCCCCTTCGCCCAACCCGCCTTTCGGTCCAGATAAAGCTCCGCCTTGAGTTTTTTGGCCTTGGCTGAGTGGCACTCGTAGCAATTCCGGGCAAGAACCGGTCTTATCTTTTCCTCGAAAAACTCGATCTTCGCCTGATCAGCCAAGGCAAGAGCCGAAATCGAACTCAAGCATGACAAACCGAGGATGGATAGAGTCGAATGGAATGAAATGGCCATAGGTACCGTAAACTTCCTTCATACTGACTTACCCAACCCCGTAAAACAAAACAAAAAAAACGGTAAAAGAAGGTTGATGAAAACAGGCATATTCCTCAAAACTCAAAATCCATGAATAAATCAGCCCTTACCCGTCGTCGCTTTCTAAACCAATCCGCCCAAACAGGCCTTGCCGGAATTCTCGCCTCCTCCTATTTCCCTTACCTTGCTAATGCCGCAAAGGAGGCGCCCAGCGAACGCCTTCGCTTCGCAGCCATAGGCGTTGGCGGACGGGGGGCCGGAGTCGCCAACAACGCCCGCAGGCTGTCGGATCTGGTCGCCGTATGCGACTTGGACACGCAAAGGATCGATCGCGTCAACAAGTCTCTGGCCCAAGGCAAAGCCAAAGGTTACCAAGACTACCGAAAGATTTTGGAGCGCAAGGACATTGACTTCGTAACCATTGGTACGACGGACCATTGGCACACGCGAATCGCAATCCATGCGATGCAGGCAGGCAAGGACGTTTATTGCGAAAAACCACTCACTCTGACCATTGAGGAAGGCAAGCAAATCTCCAAGGTGACCAAGGAAACCGGACGGGTTTTCCAAGTAGGTACCCAACAAAGAAGCGAAATGGGCCAAAAATTTCTTACCGCCATCGGAATCATCAGGGAAGGCAGAATCGGTAAAATTAAAAAGGTAACCTGTAACATCGGGGGCGGACCCAAGGGCGGACCCTTCAAAAAATCCGAGCCGCCCGCCAACATCGACTGGGATACCTGGTTGGGTCAGGCTCCCAAAGTCGACTACATCAAGGAACGTTGTCATTACCAGTTTCGCTGGTGGTACGAGTACTCGGGAGGAAAGATGACCGACTGGGGAGCACACCACGTCGACATCGCCCAATGGGCCTTGGATCAAAGCGGGGATGGGCAGGGAGTGCTGTCTCTGGATCCGATCATCGGTGATCATCCGATTCCTCTCAAGAACGGGATGCCCACCAAGGACGATCACTACAACACTTCGCATGATTTCCACATTAGGTGCATGTTTCCGGAGGACACCGAGATGAACATCGTAAGCAAATCCAAGGAAGGAAACGGCATCTTGTTCGAAGGGAGCAACGGCAACCTGTTCGTCTCCCGCGGAAAACTGCAAGGAGAAGCGGTCGACGGACTCAAGGAAAAACCCCTTTCCTCCGACACTGTCTTGGAAGTCTACAAGGGCAAGAAGACGACCAACCACATGGAAAACTTCTTTGCCTGCATGAAGGACAGAACCGACCCGATTTCAGACGTCCACACCCACCACCGGGCCATGACTACCTGCCACTTGGCCAACATCTCGATCCGGCTGGGCAGGAAGATCAAATGGGATCCGAAAAAGGAACAGGTCATCGGGGACAAGGAAGCCAACAAATGGCAATCCCGCAAACAACGCAAAGGCTTCGAAACAATGGGCTGAGATCGCCTGCTTTAAGCAGGATTTATTTAAATTTAGACACGAAAAGCCTTTTCTCCAGGCATTGGGCTGGTCTAATCCGAAAATAGGGTCAAGCAGTTGTATGTTAGGTTTTGCTTTTACTGGGCAGGGTCCTTCTCGCCCGCAAAATGTTGGGTAGGGAGAGTCTCCGTACCCAACTTGGGCGACTGTTGAAGAGCTCTACCAATCAAACAAGTATTCAATAATGGTAATCGCGGAAAGTGCGTTGAAAATCAACCCTGAGATTACCCCGAAAAGCATGCTTAATACGACTGCCAGCCACAATTTTGGACTTTCTTTTGTTCGGGTGAACAAGCAATAAATGATGCCGTACAACCAACATGCGAATAGGTTGGGCAAGGCGGCTGAAAAAATGAATATTACTTTCAGTGGATCAAGGGGGGCAGGGGGGGTGAGGCTCACCTTTCCGACACCGAGGAAAACGGCGAAACCCACGGCACTTGCCACTGCGAGGCTGGCAAAACAAGAGTATTTGAAAACACGAGCGGCTATTTCACGAGAAGTTCCAACCGATTCGATGAAATCCGGCCAAAGTGATCTGCGATGATAGGAATTCATCTTGGTTGCCATGACGCGTATAAACTTTTTTCATTAGCTGGAGCGAACAAATTTAAATTTATTTAAATATGTATGGCTTCGCCGTGGGTGGCGGCTGCGGCCTCGGCCAAAGCTTCGCTCATGGTCGGATGAGCGTGAATGGTCTGGTGAATTTCATCCACCGTTGCCTCCAGCTTGATACCCAACCCGTATTCGGCAATCAGTTCGGTGGCATCGGAGCCGATGATATGGGCGCCCAAGATCTCCCCGTACTTCTCCCCGACTAGGACCTTTACGAATCCTTCCGAGTGGTTAACCGCCACAGCCTTGCCGGAAGCGGCGAATGGGAATTTCCCTACTTTGTAAGCGATTCCCTCTTCCTTGGCTTTTTCCTCGGTCAAGCCAATGCTCGCAACTTGCGGTTGGCAATATGTACAGCCTGGAAAAGCGTCAAAAGGGATCGGATCGGAATGACCAAACATGCCATTGACCGCCTGAATAGCCCGATAAGTCGCGACATGGGCAAGCCAGGGAGGACC
>JAYOMW010000016.1:15098-17257 GCA_038121045.1 Opitutia bacterium | reverse complement strand
CATCTCGATCAGGGTAACCTTGGTGCCAAAGGCATTCAGGAAATAGGCAAACTCGGCTCCGATGGCTCCGGCGCCCATGATGGCGATGCTTTGGGGTTGCTCCGTCATAGCGAGGGCTTCCCGGGAGGTCATCACCCGCTTGCCATCCACTTCGACCTCGTCGACCTTTCTAGGCTTGCAACCCGTTGCAATCATGATCTTTTCCGCCTTCAAATACGTCCCCTTGGACTCACCTTCGGTAATCTCGACCATGCCGGCGGCATGAACCATTCCCTTGCCCACCACGTAGTCGACTTTGTTTTTCTTGAACAGGAATTCGATCCCTCTGCCCATTTGATCGGATACGGCACGCGAGCGGCCCATGACCTTTTCGAAATCAAAGGTAACCTCCCCGCAACTAATGCCGAATTCATCGGCATGCAAGGCCGCCTGATAAGCTTCCGCACTCTTGAGCAGGGCTTTCGAAGGTATGCAACCCCAATTCAAGCAGGTGCCGCCCGCGCGTTCCATTTCCAGGCAAAGAGCTTTTTTGCCCAATTGACCGGCGCGAATGGCAGCGGCATAACCAGCGGGGCCACCTCCAAGAACAATCAAATCGTAGGTAGTGTCAGAATTCATGAAAATCTAGGTAATATTTCCATCTTTTTATCGATCTTCCGACATTTCGTCAATGAAACGAAAAAAGTAAGTCGGTTGGGCTTGAATTTTCCATACAGGGTTCTAACGTGAAACCTTTTTTATCATGATAGAAGCATTAGATACTAAGAACGATTACAGAGAAAAGATTTCCAAGCACGTCGACTATTGCCTGACTTCAACGAATCTAACCTCGGAGGAATATTATAAGGGCAAAGTGAGGGATCGCTACGACTTGGGCGATAAACTAGCCCTAATCACCACGGACAGGCAATCGGCCTTTGACCGGGTGCTCGCAAGCATACCGTTCAAAGGGCAGGTGCTCAACGAAACGGGTGCCTGGTGGTTTGAACAAACCAAGGATATCATCCCCAACCATGTCATCGAGTTGCCGGATCCCAACGTCACGATTGCCAAAAAATGCAAACCATTCCCGATTGAATTCGTGGTGCGTGGTTACGTGACGGGAAGCTCGAGCACTTCGCTTTGGACGATTTACAACCGCGGGGACCGCGAATATTGCGGAATTCAATTTCCGGACGGTCTGACCAAGAACCAAGCCTTGGAGAAAGCGGTTCTCACTCCTACGACTAAAGAGGAAGACCATGATCGCCCGATTTCTCCGAAAGATATTGTTGCCGAGGAGTGGATGACTCAGGAACATTGGGATTATGCGGCCCAAAAATCACTCGAGCTCTTTGCCCGGGGTCAAGAAATCGCTTCCGAACATGGTCTCATCCTCGTCGACACGAAATATGAAATGGGCATCGACGAAGATGGGGTCATCACGCTGATCGATGAGATTCACACCCCTGATTCGAGCCGTTATTGGATTGGAGACAGCTATCAATCACGAATGGATCAAGGTCTGGAGCCCGAAAACATAGACAAAGAGTTTTTGCGACTTTGGTTCAAAGAACATTGCGATCCTTACAACGACGAAACCCTTCCGGCCGCTCCCGACGAATTGGTCGTTGAACTATCGGCAAGATATATTTATTTATTTGAAAAAATAACTGGTGAAAAATTCAAATTTCCGGAAATCGAATCATCCATCGATGATCGAATCAAAGCAAACCTCAAACAATACTTAGGATAAAATGAAAGTAGTTATCATCATGGGCTCGACCGCAGATGAGCCTCACGCAAAGAAGATCACCGACAATTTGGATGCCATGTCTATTCCGTGGGAGCAGCACGCTGCCTCAGCGCACAAACAACCCTTGGAGGTTCTGAAAATCCTCGAAGACAACGCGAACGAAGAATCCCTCGTATATGTCACGATCGCAGGCCGTTCCAACGCGCTTTCCGGTTTCGTAGGAGCCAACTCCGGCTTCCCGACGATCGCATGCCCGCCATTCACGGACAAAACGGATATGCTGGTCAACATCCACTCGACTCTTCAAATGCCAAGCAAGACTCCGGTGCTGACCGTACTTGATCCAGGCAACTGCGCGACCTGCATCCAAAGGATCTTCAAGGTTTAATTAAATTTATTTAATTCGAGATATCGCAGTCATTAC
>JAYOMW010000016.1:0-14998 GCA_038121045.1 Opitutia bacterium | reverse complement strand
GTGCCCTCGGGAAACACGAGCAACGGGTGGCCATCCTTCAATACCTTGAGAACAGTCCTCAAGGTTGCCAAATCGAGCTGAGAGCGATTGACCGGTATCGAATTCAAGGCCCTGATAAGCATGCCCAGCGGGCCCTTGAAAAGACTGTCCCGAGCAAAATAATGTAAGTTGCGCGGCATACGACAACCAAGCGCGGGAGGATCCAGAAAACTCAAGTGGTTGGAAGCCAATAAGAAAGCTCCATCTTTGGGTATGTTTTCCAACCCCTCGACGGCAAAGCCGTGAAAGAAGCGGTAATAGGCATAAGAAAGAAATTGCGCTGACCGGTAAATGGGAGTCATGGCAGGTTTTCGATGACTTCCAAAAGGCTTTCGGTGACTTCTTCTATTCCGAGCAGACCGGTATCAATACGGATGCAACCGTTCGCCGGAATCAATGGTGCGATTTTACGCGAGCTGTCTTTTTCGTCCCGATTTGTAATTTGGTCGTTTTCGCCGTCTGCTTTTCTCCGATTAGCACGGATTTGCGAATCTGCCTCCAGGTAAATTTTCAAGTGGGCATCAGGAAGAATGACGGTTCCGATGTCCCTGCCTTCCATGATTATTCCTTTGAAATGATTGCGTCGGGCAATTTCTACTTGGGACCTCTGATAATCGAACAAGAGATTTCGAACAGCTTCCATGGAAGAAAAATCCGAGACGTTGTCATTGATTTCACTCGTTCTCAATTCAGTTTGATCGAATCGTTTTCCATCGATCAACAGGTAGGATCGCCGCTCATCGACCACAGTACCCAAATTCAGATTATTTTTATTTAAATATTGATTTACCTGGTCTGATTTTAAGCCAAGATTCAAAAAAGCACGAGTCATGGTACGGTAATGCGAACCTGTATCGACATGAAGAAGATTGAGAGCCGATGACAAAGAATGAGCTGTCGTAGACTTGCCTGTACCGGCTCCACCGTCCAAGGATATAATTATGAAGTCATTCTTGCCCATGTGAAAAAACCCGCAAATCATTCAATTGCTCAAAGTAGGATGGATATGTTTTCGCACAACAATTCGGATCGTTGATTTTCATCCAACTTCGACCATTGCCGAACAAATCGCAGGATCCAAGAACTCCAAAACTCATGGCAAAACGGTGGTCCTTGTAGGTGTCGATTTCAACCCCATCGACTGCAAGCGACTTAAGTTTATTTAAATTAGGAGTAATGCGCAATCGATCCTCTGTTTCTTCCACTAATTGCCCAAGCCTTCTTAATTCAGTAGCCATTGCGGAGACCCGATCTGTTTCCTGTTTGCGCGTATGGGCAATCCCGCTTATCGTCAAGGGCGATGACAAAAGCGGGCTCACTGCTGCCAAGCTCAGAAAGGTATCCGAGATATCGTTGAAGTCGAATTCGCCCCCCGCAGGCGGTTTGACCGATTTGGAAAGGATTCCATCATTCTTCTCATCGATCCGAAGCCCTATTGCTTGCAGCACCTGGGCATAGGCCGAGTCTCCTTGAAGCATTTCTCTATGGATGCCTTCAAGAAAACATGCGCCTCCCGTCGCAAGCGGCAAAGTCAAAAAGTAACTGGCCGCCGTGGCATCCGGTTCCACCTCAAAGATAAAATCGTCTTTTCGATAGCCGGGACAATTTACCTTGGCCGAGCTTGACGCAAGGCTTGAGGAAAAGTCTTCCGATCCGGAAAAGTCTTTCATCATCGACAGCGTGATATCAACGAAGGGGATGGAAACCGTTCCTCCCTCGAACGACAGGCTCAGGTTGCGCTCTAGCAAAGGGGCGATCATAAGGATTGCCGAGAGCACCTGACTGCTTTGGGTCGCATCGATTTTTCTTAGGTCTCCATTCAGTCCTTGCGTGACCATGGAAAAGGGAAAGCATCCCTCTTTTCCCTTGAATTCAAAGTTCGCTCCATTGTCGCGGAGAAAGGACAACAGTTCTCTCATCGGCCTGTCTCTCATGGCCTCCGTACCATCCAATTCATAGGATCCATTGGTTTGAGCCGCCAACAAGGCGGTCAAAAACCGGGCGATTGTGCCTGCATTCCCAACAAATATCTTTTGCTTCTTCGACGGAAGAAGCCCCTCGCATCCTTTTATTTTCAGCGTCGTCTGATCTTCGGATTCCTCCATCTCCACCCCAAGCCTGACAAGCGCCTCGATCATTAGATTGACGTCTTCGCTTCGAAGGATGCCCTTCAAAGTTGTTTCTCCACCGGACATGGCGGAAAGGATCAAGGCTCTGTTCGAAATGCTCTTGGATCCCGGAACCAGCACCGAACCACGGCACTCGCTCTCAAACGGCTTAATACTCAAAGCTTCAGTCATTCAATCTTTTCCTGTATCGGACTCCGGTTTCCAGAAACTCCCTCATTGCAGTTCCATCTTCCTCGGCCAGGTGTTTTTTAACCTGCGTGACGGAAAGTTCCAGTTCCTCGAGGGCATCCATGAGGTTCGAACGGTTCAAAAGAAGAATCTGTTCCCAAAGCTCTGGCTTTCCTTCGGCGATTCTCGTCGTATCCCTCAATCCTTGCCCGCACAAAGAGTCCCAGTTTTCGGTAATACCATCAAGACAATGGGCCAAGCTGGACGCAAGCAGGTGCGGAAGGTGGCTTACGCGAGCAACGCAGCGGTCATGCTCCTCCGCATTCATCAGATGAACTTTCATTCCTATTTTTTCCCAAAAGGCGCAAAGGGATCGAAGGAAGGACTCGGGCGTATTTTCCGATGGCGTAACAATGCATGTCTTCCCTTCGAACAGATCGGCTTTGGCATGTTTCATGCCCGATTTTTCAGAACCTGCCATTGGATGCGAACCGATGAAAGTACCGGTTCCCTTGCCGCCATGCGTGGCTCCCGCAAGGCAAATTTCCTTTTTCACGCTTCCCACGTCGGTCAACAGGGTATCTTCGGACGAATGAGACATCACTTCCGGTATAAAGGAAGGGATGCTTTCTACCGGGGTACAAAGAACCACAATGCTGCTTCCAGAAACGGCTGCTGCCAAGTTTTCCTCCGCATGATCACACCAGTCCAAACCGGAACAATCCGCAAGCCTCTCCCGGTTTCTGGCCCAAACGACGATTCGTTCACAGGCATCTCGATTGCGCAAGGCCATGGCCAAGGAAGCCCCGAGCAGTCCGGGTCCTACGATCGTGACTTGTTCGATTTTCATGGGAGGGCGCATTCTTCCTTAATTGCTTTGATTTTGGAAAACGGTTGGTTTAGAACACATTCATAGATGGAAAAGGATTTCAAAGAGCAAGACTCAAACGAGGACGATTGGGGCAACCCACCGGCTCCCCTTACCCCGGAAAACCAAAGAAAAGCATTCCGGGCCCAGATGATCATTGGCATCGTGGCCTTTACCGGGATCCTGCTTCCAGGAATCATGTTTTGGGTTTTTCGAAAATAAGGCATAATTCGCGCTATCCAAGCAAGTAACTCTAAAACAATCAACGCATCATAATTTGAAAAGCTCGAGGAACAAGGGATTGGGAAAGTTGGAAGTAATCATTTCAGTCATGATCATTGGGGTGCTCGTATTCTTGTCCATCCCCATTTACAACTCTTGGGTGTCTGAAGACAACAATCCCAGCGCAAACTCAACCTCCGCACCATCCAACCCGACGCCCCTCAATCCGAGCACTCAAACGGATTCCAATGGATCCGTGCCCCCGGCCCAGGTTCAACCCCAACAGTAATTTCTGCCCAGGCTGGCTCAGCACAGTGGAGATATCCGGCAAGAAGCTTCTTTACTTGGGTCTTTGCGTTCTCTCGTTGTTCGCGGTCCTCGCTGTCTTTTTTTATTCCTTCGTAGGTATTTTCGGTGATGAGGGGAAAGAAATCTTGAAGAGCAGTTGGTACGCATTTGAGAATTTCGTGCTGTCCAATGGATTTTGGCTTTTTTGCTCCATAGCGGTCCTTCCCGCTTTTATCCTTCCCGTTTCTCCTCTTCTCATCCTTGCTGGGAAGTGGGGTGGAACCCATAGCCCGTGGTTGTCTTGCCTCTACTCCGTCATCGCTCTTGCAGTCAACCTCAGTTGGACTTATTGGTTCGCAAGAAAACCGGGAAATTCAATGGTCCGGTGGCTTCTCTCCCGATCAAAGCACAAACTTCCCGAAGAAGAGCCCGAAAACCTCACCCAATGGGCCCTCATTCTACGTCTTGCCCCGGGCGTTCCTTTCATTTTCACCAATTATATTTTGGGGATCCTGAAAATGCCTTTTCGTTCCTATCTTTTGATCTCCCTCCCGATTCTTTCCCTCACCTCCTGTGGATACGTGCTTATCTTCGCTGGTGTTTTCGGCGGTGAGAAAGTCGAGGAGTCAGCCGAACGGTGGGCGTATGCGCTGGGAGGAGTCGGTCTGGTGGTCGCAATGACCTTGCTCGGACGGATTATTTCAAGAAAAAAGGCTCATGCAAACTGACTTGTTCGAACAACACGAAGATCGTTCCGAGGTTTGGCAGGTTTCGGACTTGACCAGGGAAATCAAAAGACTTTTGCATACGGAGTTTCCGGTACTTTGGGTCAGGGGTGAGATTTCCAACCTGAGAGCTCATCCAAGCGGACACCGGTACTTTGTCCTCAAGGACAGCCATAGCCAACTCAAGGCGGTGCTCTTCAGGGGGGACGCAAGTTCACTCGGATACGCTCCGCAAGAAGGGGAAGAGTGTCTCGCGTTTGGGGAGCTTACCCTGTATGAACCACGGGGAGAATACCAACTCCGAGTCAGGCACATGATGCAGGATGGCATGGGAAACATGCGTTTGCAGTTCGAGGGGCTCAAGGAAAAACTCCTCAAGGAAGGTCTCTTTGACGAAGCCCGCAAGAAAACCTTGCCTACCTTGGCTCGACGGGTGGCAATCATATCGTCCGCCAGTGGAGCCGCCTTGCAAGATTTCCTGAGTATTTTGAAACGCCGGGAATGGAATGGTTCGGTTTTTCTGTTCAACTCACCCGTACAGGGCCAGGATGCCCCTGCCGGATTGAGCAATGCCTTGCGTCGGGCGGTTTCCTTTTCGGGTATTGACCTCATCGTTCTTGCACGCGGGGGTGGATCCATTGAGGATCTATGGGCCTTCAACGACGAGGGTCTGGTCCGGGAGGTTGCAAGTTGCCCGATTCCAACCATTTCCGCCGTTGGACATCAAACGGATTTCGTCCTGACCGATTTTGGGGCGGATTTTCGGGCGGAAACTCCATCCGCCGCCGCCGAATGGATTAGCTCGGAGCACCTCAAGATTTTAAATAAACTTCAGGAATTAGGCAACCGACTCATCGACATACCCGAAGATTTCCTTTCCAAGTCCCAGGACCGGGTTCGACTCAATGAGGCCAGGCTGAAAAATTGCTCGCCTTCATCAAGGATCGAAATGCAACATCAATTTTTGGATGATCTCGAATCAAGAACGAACAGGATCATCAAAAGTTTTTTCGAGCGTACTTCTTATGTCCTGGAAGCCCTTGAGAGAAGGCTGGAAGGGAACAGCCTGAAGTCGTCCCTCAACAAGGGGTTCTCTTACCTCAAGGACAAGGATGGCAATATCATCGAGCAAGCCAAGGCCCTAAAGGCAGGCACCACGGTTCAAGCCACCCTAAAGGACGGAACCAAAAACCTGAAAGTGCTTTGACCAAAGAGCTTTCAAAAAGACAGTTCGCAGAATTTCACGGTTTTTTCAAAGCCTAGGCGATCATACAAATTTTTCCGACCTCTGTAGTCGCTGAACAAAATGCAATGGCTCTTTTCCCTTGCCTTGGCCTGACCAACCAAGCCTGCGATCAAATCTTCCCCGTATCTCATTCCTCTTAGTTCTTTGGGGACGAAAACCTCGTTTATCACCAAACTGCGGGGCGTCGACCGACCAAATCCCCCCATCGCGCATGTCCCGACTCCTTCCTTATGCAGAAGAAAAAGATTGCCCTTGAGCATCATGGCCCGGGACATGGAAAGAAGAGCGTTGCAGTCCAGCGGAGGTACGGATTCATTGGCGAAAAGGGTAGTCCAGGCTTGCACCCGGGGCCAATTTGCAGACTCCGCGACTTTCAGTTCCGGAGGTCGCCGACCCTTTAGGAACGAAAGACAGGAGGTGGAATAAATCATAAATTCTTTCTTGCGTGCCGGTAACTCCTTTCTTCCTTTGAGCCATTCACGGCCAAAAGAAGTCGCGGATTGATCGGGACCCGTCACTCCCCGAATTTTCCATTTCTTTTTTTTCCCGTACTTGGCAAGACGTAGGGAGGCATCCTCGGTTCCATTTGAAAGCAGAAGATAGCCCGATGGCATAATCACGCCACTGAGCAAAATCTTGCCTTTCAGGAAAACATTGCCCGACCATGCCGTTTTGCCATTCTCCCGAAAGTTGCGGTATACTTCCCAAAAAAGATTGTTTGCAAATTCCTCTTCCAAGAGAAAATCAGAAGAATTACGAAAAAAAGAGGCAAGATCGCCATATGCTTGGATTTTTCCCATTGTTTGTCGCGACATTTGTCTTGGAACAAAGAAAGTGCTTCCGTATGAACGGACAATCAAGCAAGATATTTCCAATGCCAAGTAACCTCTCACAAAGCCGATACAACAAACGGGGCGTTTCATCCGACAAAAGCGAAGTCCATAAGGTCGTTGACCACATGGATCGTGGTTTGTTCCCGGGAGCTTTTTGCAAAGTCACCGAGGATTTGCTGACCAACAACCCCGAGTATTGCAACGTGATCCATTCGGACGGAGCGGGCACGAAATCCATTTTGGGCTACCTGTGGTACCGGGAGACCGGTGACGCAAGCGTTTTCCGGGGGATCGCCCAAGACAGCATAGTCATGAACCTGGACGATCTGGCATGCGTGGGAATCTGGGATCAAGTCGTGCTATCCAGTACGGTCAACAGGAATGCCCGAAACTTTCCCGGAGAAGCCTTGGCCGCTCTGATCGAAGGGACCGAAGCTTTCCTGCAAACCTTGGCCGACAACGGGATCAGCATAAAAAGCGGAGGCGGCGAAACCGCCGACGTAGGCGACCTGACCGGAACCGTGGCCGTCGACTCCTGCGCGGTTGCAGTCTGTCCGAGAGACAAGGTCATCGACAACGCCCGGATCGGGCCGGGCTTGAGTATCGTCGGCCTTTCTTCCTGCGGACAAGCCAGCTATGAAACTTTTGAGAACAGTGGGATCGGAAGCAATGGGTTGACGAGCGCCAGACACGAACTTCTTTCTTCTCATTACCGGGACAATTACCCCGAAACCTTCGATCCGCAAACCGACCCCGACTACGTTTACTGCGGACCGCACCGGATGAAAGACCCGTTGCCCGGGTCGAATCTTTCGGTCGGCGAAGCGTTGCTCAGCCCCACCCGGACTTATCTTCCCGTCGTCAAACGAATGATCGAAGAACTGGATCGACGAATTCTTGGACTGGTGCACTGTTCGGGAGGAGGGCAGACCAAATGCCTGCGCTTTGGCACCCGGGTTCATCACGTCAAAGACAACCTTTTCCCCGTCCCGGCCCTTTTCAAGGAAATCCAGCGGGCCTCTCAAACTAGCGAGGAGGAAATGCACCAAGTTTACAACATGGGGCACCGTCTCGAAGTTTTCTGTTTGCCCGAGGTCGCATCCACGGTCATCGAACTGTCCCGAGAATTCGACGTCGACGCCCAAGTCATTGGAAGAACCGAAGAGACCCAAAAGGCAGACGGAGCCAACCATCTTACCATCCTGCGTGATGATTTGACCCTTCGCTACGGGTGAGCGAATGAAACCTTCCTCTCCCATGCATCGATTGCTCGAGGAAGCCTCTGTTTTCCTTCGCGGTCAATGGGACGAGGTCGAGCCCGACACCTGCATGATTTGCGGATCGGGTTGGGGTCCGTTGGCCGATGATTTGCCCGGGGCGCGCTGTCTGCCTTATGAGAAAATCCCGGGCATGAGCGCAACGACCATTGCGGGGCACAGCGGGCAATTGCACTTATGCAAAATGGGTGACAGCCAGACTTTGATTTTTCAGGGCCGAAGACATTTCTACGAAGGAGACGGTTGGGATCCCATCCGCTTTCCGATTCTTTTGGCCCACCGCCTGGGAGTCAAAAATTTGCTTCTCACCAATGCAGCGGGTGGCATCCGGTCGTCTTTTGAAGTAGGAGACATGATGGTTCTTTCCGACCACTTGAACTTCATGGGGGGCAATCCGTTGGTCGGTCCCCTTGCAAACAAAGACATGCCCCGGTTCCCCGACCAAACCGAGGTCTACGATTCAACGCTCCGCAGTCTGCTCGTCCAGTCGGGTAAAGAGAACGATGCGAGAATTCACGAAGGCGTCTACGTGGCTTTGTCGGGGCCTGCATTCGAAACCCCTGCGGAAATTAGCGCTTTCGGTATTCTGGGAGCGGATGCGGTAGGCATGTCTACCGTACCGGAGGCTACTTTGGGGCATGCTCTCGGGTTAAAAGTCTGCGCCCTTTCCTGTATCAGCAACCAAGCGGCTGGAATCTCTCCCGACAAACTTTCCCACCACGACGTCGAACAGGCGGCCAAAATCGCCTTGCCCACGATGAAAGCAACCGTGCTTTCTTTTTTGAAAAAAATCGCGGATTGAAACCTGTCCCGCACCGATACCATTCGACTTTCCAGGGAATTTGCCTCAAAAGGTAGAACATGAATCATCACGAGCTAGAGGAAGGGAAAGTTCTTCGAATCGATTTCAAGAAGCTGGCAAAAGTCTCCGGTTGCGGAGAGGACTTGATTCCTGCCGTCGCTCAGGACTGCGATACGGGGGAAGTTCTGATCGTTGGATACGCCAATGAACTTGCTCTGGAGACCGCCCTGCGTGAGAACATGGCGACCTTTTGGAGCACAAGCAGAAACGAGCTCTGGATCAAGGGCAAGACTTCGGGCGATTATCTTGAAATCGTTGAGGTTCGGGTAAACTGCGAGCAAAACTCCGTTCTTTACCGGGTCCGTCCGAAGGGGCAGGGGGCCTGTCACACCAAAGACAAGGACGGGGTCGCCAGGTCGGGGTGCTATTACCGCATTATCGAAAAGGATGGTACCTTGAGCTTTGCCGAATAAAACCGACTTAGCAGTGATGCGCTCCCTGAGTTTCGACGTAAAGGGAATAAACGGATTGGCTTGCCGTCATGAACAACCGGTTGCGCTTGATCCCGCCAAAGCAGAGATTAGAGCAGATTTCGGGCAATAAAATCTGTCCGATCCGCTTGCCCTCCTTTGGTTCGAAAACATGCACCCCGTCAAAACCATGACCCGCCCAACCGGCGCTTGACCAAAGGTTTCCATCCTTGTCGCAACGGATTCCATCCGCTCCTCCCTCCAGAACTTTGCCTTTCGTCTCAAGTTTCATTGAAGCAAAGGTTTTACCTCCCGCCAAGGTGTTCTTGGCCGTGACGTTCCATACCTTGATTTCCCGAGGCGCCTCGGAATAGTGGGAAGCACCCGTATCGGCAACGTAGAGTTTCGAATAATCCGGGCTGAAACAAAGCCCGTTCGGCTTGAATATTTCGTCGGTGACTTGGTTCACTTTTCCGGACTTCGGATCTATCCTGTAAACGGCTTCCTTCTGAATGGGCATAACGCTCCCCGTATCCGCCCGGTTACCCTCGTAGTTCATCAAGCTTCCGTAACCCGGATCGGTAAACCAAATCCCGCCGTCAGGATGGACGACGACGTCATTCGGGGCGTTGAATTCCTTTCCGCCAAAACGATCGGCCAAAACGGTCAACTTGCCGTCGTGTTCGTACCTGACGACCCTCCTGTTCCCATGTTCACAGGAAAGTTGCCTCCCTTGGAAATCAAAGGTGTTTCCATTGCTGTTTCCGCTCGGTTTTCGAAAATCGTTGACCCGCCCATCGTCTTGAATCCATCGCAACTGACGGTCATTGGGAATATCGCTCCAAATCAAATACTTTCCCACGCCGTTCCAGGCAGGTCCCTCGGCCCAAAGCATGTCCGGACTTGTGTATATTCTACGGATGGATGCATTGCCCAGACGATATTTGCCGAAAGCCGGATCCAAGACCAAAACGTCGGGATCCGGGTAACGCGTCGGTTCGGCTCCCGTCCAATCGCGTCCATGAAGGGAACCAATCGCGGATACTGCGGCGGAAAGAATGAAATTTTTTCTATTCAGGTACATCGTGGAAAATGGTTCTCAAAGAAAGGCAGCCCAATCCGAAAGAATTTGATTTAGTTCATCACGCTCGGTCTCGTTCACGTCAACCAAGGGAGGCCTGCTCGGTCCACCTGCATAGCCTCTAAGCTCAAGCAAGGCCTTCATCGCAGAAACTTCGTACCCTTTCCTTCTCGTCCGCAAGTTGTACAAGGGAAGAACAAAACGGTCCGTCAATTCGGCCAACTCCGCTTCTTCCCGTGAAGCCCCCGCATTGTGAAGAGCGATGGAGAGTTTGGGGGCTACGCACGAAATACTCGAAGTGAACCTACGAATACCTATTCCATAATAACCACTTACGTGATCATCGCCAACGCCTCCAATCCAGGTGAATCGCTCACCGAGCCTGGAACGTATTCGTTGCAAAGACCTCAACTCTCCTTGCCCATCCTTCCATCCCCAAAGGGTTGGTACTTCATCCGCCACTCTTTGCGCTTCTTCAACGTTCAAGTTGAACCAATCCCTCGTATACAGAATAAGAGGAAGGGAGGTGGCCTGACCAATGCCTTTCAAATAGGCAAGCAGACCATCGAAACATGCATTTTGGTAGTAAGGCGGGAGAACCAGGAGGGCTGACGCACCCAATTTTTCTGCTTCTGTCGCCATGATTTGAGCAATGTGTGAACCATAGCCCACCCCCGCAATCACCGGCATTTGCCCGTTCGCCGTATCGACCGCCGAGCGAACGACGGAAAGATATTCGTCTCTGGCGAGAGAATAAAGTTCACCGGTTCCTCCGGCCGCGACGAAGGCCGTAAAAGGCTCGGCCAATACGATTTCAAGGTTCCTTGCAAAACCCTCCAGATCCAGTGAAAAATCCTCATGAAAGGGGGTGACGGGGAAACCAATTGCCCCATGGGGAAGAAGTTCTTGTAGTGGATTTTCGGTCATTGCGGAAAATAATAAAAGGAAGGGTATCCTACGGTCCGACAATGATTCGTTTCGCTAAGTAGGCAAGAATGTTTCTTGAATGATTCCCGGAGGAAATGATGTTTTTGCCACGAACTAGGAGCCAATCGGTCAAAAAAGAAAACCGGGGAAAATATAGGCGAAAACAAGAACCGCGAGCATCCCGACGATTCCTTGCAGAGCAATTACTACCGAGAAAGTCTGCAAGGTTTCCTTCTCCGTCAGACCAGACAGTTTGCCCACCACCCAAAAGCCGCTGTCGTTCATCCAGGGTACGGGCTTGGCCCCGCACCCTATGGCCAAAGCCAGGTAGACGGGGTGAACCCCAAACCCCTGGCTCACCAAACCACCGACTATTCCAACGGAAGTAATCATGGCGACCGTGGCGCTTCCTTGAGCAATGCGGATTGCGGAAGTAGCGAAAAAAGCGAGCAGCAGAATGGCCATCGAACCAAGCTCATTGCTTGTGGCGAAGGCACGGATGTCCAAACCTAGGGAAGTTTGTTGCAAAATCCCGCCAAAGGCTCCTCCCATCCCCGTGATCAAGATGATCGTCCCCGCGCTTTTGAGTGATTTCCTGACCGCAATTCCGACTTGCGCTCCCCGGGATACGGGAGAGCGCAACAAGAGCCAAAGAGCCAAAACCGCCCCCATGGTAAGAGCAAGATTCTTGTCGCCAAGAAAACCAATTGCGTTTCGAAAAGACACCAACCAGGCACCACCGGATTCAAAACTCGTTTGGCTTAGAATGGAATTCCCTGCAATGAGCAAAACGGGCAGGGCAAGGGGAGAAAGGGAAAAAAGGAGGGGAGGGAGTTGGCTTTCCTTGATTTCGGCAATTTTCGAAAAGACACCGGCGTCCGATTCATCCAGCGAACGGACCTCCATTGGATACTTACCGTTATACCATCTCGCATAGACAAAGGCTCCTGCCATGCCAAATGAACCGACGATCAGACCACCCACGATCATTCTTCCCAAATCGACCTCCAGTTCGCCCGCAACGAGCAAGGGTCCGGGAGTTGGCGGGACAAGGGAATGTGTCATGGCTCCACCAGCCACGATGGCCAAAACATAGAGGAGGTAATTTTTTTTTGTTTGGAGGGCAAGGGCTTTGGCCAGAGGAACCATCAAATAAAAAAGTGTGTCGAAAAACACCGGAATCCCCAAAAGAAAGCTACTGCCGGCCATGGCTTCGGGCGCCCTTTTTTCGCCAAAGACGGATAGGGAGGAACGCACGATGCGCATCGCTGCCCCGCTCTCCATCAGGCAAGTGCCTATGATCGCGGCCATAGCGATAAGAATTCCGACCTTTCCGCAAGTCCTGCCGAAACCATCGGCGAGCCTCTTGCCTATGCTATCCTCCGCCAAGACTTTCGCTCTTTGGTGAGACTCTCCTTTTTCCTCTGTGAAATGTCTCTCAAGGTAGGAAGTCGGTGTCAGGCTTCCCACGACAAAGGCGGCCAAAGCCAAGGCAAGAAACGCGTGCATGCGCAACCAAACGATCCCTCCGAGCACAAGCACAAGACCGATTGCAAGAAGGAGAAGAGGTGAGATCACGGCTAGAAAGTCGAATGGAAAAAAAGGCGGGCCAAGTCGAGCAACTGCAATTTACCTAAAACCCGCCAACCGGGGATTCAGGTTTATCTTCAGACACGAGAATGGAAACCGGCGGAAGCCCAAAACCAAGAGTGGTTTCCATAGGCAAAGAAAATTCCACGATGCGGGTTACTCGAATTCGTTTTCTTTGCATGCCGATGAAGTACAATCCACGAAGATCGGGCGAATAGGGCCATTTTCTGGAGAAGGCTTGTTCATATTTACCGTTTTTGGGAAGATAAGCCGAAAGCTCCATGACTTGACTTTCCGTGTCCTTGGGGATGACTTTGATCGTCTCCGTCTTGCCCCGGGCAAGCGTAAACTTGGATTTGCCAAAAAGGATGCCTACCGGGGAATTGAGTTGAGAACTGAAGGTGAAGTGTCCCTTCGGGATCGCCTTCTCATCAAAGGACAAGTTTCGTGTCTTCCAGGTTTGCTCTTCCGTAGAAGGCGTAAGGAGAATAAGGGAATCGCTTGGCTTCTCTGCGGAAAAGGGCAAGCGTATCTTGGCTACCGATTCATATGGGTTCTCACCCTCCTTGAATTCATGGGGTTCTTTTTGCCTAAGTAAGTTCAACTCGCCATCCCCGTAAAAGGAACATTTTCTCGAAGGCGTACCGTAGGATACCGTAAAAGGAACGATGGTGGCATTGCCTTCGCTCTCGTTTCCCCACGGAGCGTAGGCAAGGTCTTGGCTCCCCTGAGTGTTCCACAGCATGATGGAAAAAAGAGCTTTGGGCGTTGGCTTCTCCCTTTTTTCCTGGGACCAAAGAAGAGTCGTCAGGAAAAAAGACAAAAGGATACAAAATTTCATTCCTTAACCTTAAGGAATTACCGCCTGAAGAGAAGTCTTGTTTTACACTTCGTTTTCCCGCAACCAACGGAATTTTATGATTTTGAATTTGCGGCCGAAACGTTGGTTGATTCCCTTGCGCGAAATATCCTTGTCCGAGTTGGACATCACTTCTTCATGCGGGTCTTGGTTAAGCTTGCGATCCGTCGGCAAGCCAACTGCATAGCGATTACGCGCACCCGTTTGTCCGACTCCGGGCAAGTCGGGACCAGCTTCGATTCCATTGGTTATGGGTTGGATCTTTCCGGAACTGTCGCTTTCTGTGCTGTTGCGGTTCAAATCAAGCCAATATTCCTCACGGCCATTCCAGATACCATCGAAATTACGATCCTCGAAAGGCTCGTGAGGGCGATGATGCGCGGGGTCGAGCTTGGATTTAACGTAATCGGGTAAACGCTGGACCGTAACTTCAATCCATGAGCGGGATGACATCTGGTTGCTCTCGCCGGCGGGGCTCTCCCCCATTACCCGAATGGTAAAAGTATCGGAACGGGCAGCGAGCGAAGGAGCAAGCGGCGAAAGAACGTCGGCCTGAGTAAGCCAACCGGGAATGTTGGCCGCAGTCGCAACGTTCTCTACGGCCAAAAGGCTGTCCGGGGCTTCTCCGAAATCAAAGGCATTTCTGTATACGTCCATCCTCATGGGCATTCTCGCTCTTTCAATTTGCATTCCTTGTCGATCATCCCATTTCCTGGACGGATCGGGAGGGTCACTCTGAACAGCGGGAATAAGAACGGGTGGATTGGGGATCCAATCGCCTATGTTCGCAACGGAATCGTCCGCACGGTAGGCATTGTTCGTATCAATATGATATTGGGTTGCCCGTATTCTTATGTTCGGATCGGGGAACAAGTCGTTTTTTTGAGTTACCCCCGCACCCCAACCTTGCTTAAAAGTAAACCAATGCCCGCTGTTATTTGGGTCGGGATTTCGGACACTCGGCTTGGGTTCGGCCGGCCGGAGCAACCCCTGCAAACTGATCGCATGCATGCCGAACTTGGAATCAGCGGATGACAGTCCGTTGTTTTGGAAGCCGACGAAGGAAAAGTCTTGCGTTTTCTGGGCTCTTGTTGGGCCATTCCACCTTTTGGAAGGAACGCGGGGAAGGGCAAGATCATCTTTCGAGGAGGAAAATCCATCTGCATTGATTCCGGCTTTGGCAATCGCCGCCTGCACGGGACCGCGCAAACCCAAGACCGTATCCCGGGTCTCCCTAGGCCACCGGTCCCGCTTCAACCAAACCAAACTTTCGTTGCCGGAGGCAAAGGAAGTTCGTGCAACCCTGCGGTTAACGAAGTCGGAAAGCGACAAAAAGGGTCCCCGCAACTTGACTTCCTCGACCAAGTTCTTGGCCAATTCCTCAAGTTGATCATCGGTCAGGGAAGCGTACCCTGCCCATACGTCGTCCGGAGTGGAGCTTTCGCCCATGACGCGTGGAAACGGAGTTTTGTTT
>JAYOMW010000015.1:0-33627 GCA_038121045.1 Opitutia bacterium | reverse complement strand
CCAAGGTCTTTTTCTTGGGCCACGGAAAACACAGTTGTTCCAAGGAAGCGGAAGAAGCCTAGTCCGTTTCCGAGAGATTCTTGACATGGTCGAGGACCCGTCGGTGAATCCGGCCGATTAGAAAGTCCGACCATGCCCGCCAATAGGTGGCCGGCCACATGTTGTGCTTGTACCAAGTGGTGCCGATCAGTCGGGTCTTGCCTCCATCGAGTCTTTCCAATCGGAATTCCCCTCGCTTGCTTTCCAAGTGGCCGTCCAGGTGGGGAGGGTGGATTTCGTAGGGCGAGAGTTCCTTCATCGGCGGAGGTTGGGCGGTGACGTCAAAAGCGAGGACGTTCGGTTCGTCCCAGACGGTGATCGGTTCGACGAAGGGTCCGGTCGTAAAATTGCAGTACCGGATGGCTCCCACGCCCGTTCCTTCGATGGTGGCGCAGGTCGGGCAGGCGATTCCGAGATCGAAGAGCCAGTCTTGGGCCGGGGGGAGTTCGGAAAAGGTGACCACGTTGGTCCAGACTTTCTCGGGCGGAGCGTGTACGATTACTTCCGACCGGACGGCGAAGAGCGGGGCTTCGGGAAGAGCTTTCTTTTCAAAGCCCATCAGGAGGAAAGTCGCGGCCAAGACGGCGAGCGATGGGTTGTGGCGGAGGGTCCGCTTCTGAATCAGGTAGCCCACCCAGCCTCCTACGGCGGCCAGGGGCAGGGCAATGGGAGCGGCCATGAAAAGGCAGAGGATTCCCTCGATGGCCAAAGCAAGCAACAGGATGAAGGAAAAAGCGAGGGTCAGAAGGGCGACGCCCAGGCAGGCCCATACGCTTTGTCTTTCGTGATGCCCGTAGGTAACCGCCGAGGTCAGGCCCATGGCGAAGGGCAGGCCGACGAAAAGGCCCCATCCGTAATCTTGTCCGATTTCAGTCAGTAGGCTGAGGAAAACGAAGAGAGTTCCGAGGCCCGCCGAAAGGCCGGCCACCAGTGCGGCGCAAGCGACTTGTCCATGGGGGAGAAAACGATCGAGCCAGCCTGCTCCCCTTTTGTCGTTTTCTTCGTCCCTGTGAGAACCCGAGTCTTTGGGCAGGATGGAAAGCAGGAAAAAAAACAGAAGGTTTGCAAAGGGCACGAAAAAGAGGATGGATGAGTAGATGGGCCAACCAAGGGACCGGAGTCTTTTCACCGTAAGGACGATGCCAACGTAAATGAAGGGGAGGGCGAGGGCAAAGACGGGAAGAATTATGCGGATTGGATCGGCGACCCCCGTGAAGTCGGTTTCGGGCAACAGGTAGAAGAATGGGGTCGGGTAGTCTTCGCTATGGACAAGGAAGGAAAAGAACCGGTCCAGGTTCCACTTGATCAAAAACAAGGCGAGCCCTGTGAAGGCATAGGCTGATCTTCCGATTTCTCCTTTCCATGAGAAGAAAAATCCGAGGGATTTCGACGGGCTCATTCATGCTTGGTAACCCGAAAATGGATTGGAGGCAAGGGGCAAGACCTGGCCTCCCGAATCAAGCTACCATTCGTAGCAGGCGATGGCTTCGAGTTCGCGGACTAAGAGTTGGTTGCCCGCCACCGCCAAGTGAGCCCAGGAAGGAGACTTCGAAATGGTCCGCTTCTCCTTGATTACGAGTTTTTCGGGGTTGGCCTCGAGCAGGTATAGCGTACCGTCTTCGTCGAGGGCGAGAATTTCTTTCCCGTTGGAAACCATGGACATGTATTTCCCAAAAGCTTCGCTGCTGATCCACTTGGTTTCTCCGTTCTTCATGTCCAGGCAGGTCATGCGTTGTTTTCTGAGGTGGATATAGCAGTAATCGCCGATCACGATTGGGCCCGACATGTAACCTTCCTGTTTGTTTTCCCATTTTTGATTGATCGAGAATCCGTCGGAATCTTTGGCCAGGTCAAAGAGCAGGCTTTTTCCGCCATAAGAACTGGTGAATACGGAATTCCCGAAAATGGTCGGGGTAAGGATGTTCATTCCGCGGAAGGCCTTGATCGGTTTTTTCCAAAGAACTTGGCCTTTTTCGGGGTCCACTCCGGTCAGGTCCGTCCGGGTTTGCACGACCACTTGATCGACTCCTCCCAAGTTGGCGAGGGTGGGGGAGGAAAAGGCGCTTCCGAACATGCCTCCCTTGTCGTTGAGGGTTCGCCAGATCGATTCTCCGGTTTCCTTGTCCAACTTTACGAACCCGGCTCCCGCCTGAACGTACAGGTGCTCGCCCTCCACCATGGGAGAGCAGACGAACCCAAAAGCGGGAAGGGGAGCTTTGTAGCGCTTCATGAAATCGACCGACCATTTTTGGCTGCCGTCAGAGGCGTCGAGACAAACGAGGAAATCGCGCATACCCCCGACGTAAAGGTTCTTTCCGTCGAAGGCCGGGGTGGAGCGTACCCAACTCCCGTTCTTCGCAGCGAAAAAAGGAACGCTCATCGAGCCGGGCCATTGCGAGTCCCATTTCTGTTCGCCGCTTATCCGGTCGAAGGCCCGGACGATTTCGTTTTTACTTTTCGTTTCGACGGTAAAGACATGCTTTTCGGAAACAATGGGCCCGGAGTATCCCTTGGCGATTTCCTTGCGCCAGGAAAGCTGAAGCTTGTTCTTGGAAATGCTTTTGGGCCAAGGGGCTCCATCCTTGATCATGCCGTCCCGGGTGGGGCCGCGCCATTGCGGCCAAGACAGATCGGCGGCCTGAGCGAAAAAAGTCGAGCTTTGCAGTCCGAAGCAAAGGGCGAGAAGAAGAAAGAAGTTTTTCATGTTTTGGTAAAGAGATAATGACTGACCCACCATTCCTGTCCATTTCGAAAACCGAAGGTCTCGGCGCAGGCGAGAAAGAAAATGCGCCAGCGGTGAAAGGTGCGATGGGCCTCCGCCATGGGAAGGTCTTGGCCGAACAAGCGGAGGACTTGCTCCTGATTGCCGTCCAGGTTGTCGAGCCAGCATTCCGAGGTCTTGGCATAGTGAGCGCCCGACCAACGCCACCTCTTTTCCAGATTCAGTTTCCCGGAAATCCGCAGGAAGAGTTCGTCCGCGGGCATGGTTCCCCCACTGAAGAAATGCTTCGACATCCAATCGTCTTCCCCTTCGACTTCGAAGGGGTAGGAGGTCGACCGGTGACAGAAGACGTGGGTGAACAATTTGCCTTTTGGCTTGAGCCAGGAATGGATGCGCCGGAAGAGTTCGCGGTGGTTGCGCACGTGTTCGAACATCTCCACCGACACCACCCGGTCATAGCGATCGTCGGTTTCGAAGGCGTTGACGTCTTCGGTGATGATCTCGAGGTTGTCCAGTCCCCGTTCCCGGGCTTGCCTCTCGATATGCTTGCGCTGGGAATGAGAATTGGAAACGGAAGTGATTCGGGCCTTCGGGTACCGTTTCGCCATCCGGAGGGAAAGGGAACCCCATCCGCATCCCAGTTCGAGAATCGTTTGGCCGTCTTCCAACCGGGCATGTTCGCAGGTCAGTTCGAGGGCCCGGTCTTCCGCCGTAGACAAATCGCTGACGAATTCATCAAAGTAACAACTGCTGTACTTGAGGTTTTTTCCCAAGACCAACTGGTAGAACTCAGCCGGGACTTCGTAGTGTTGCTCGTTGGCTTTGTCCGTCAGAACGGCCATGGGAGAGGCATCGGATTCCTCGATATATTTTTCGGCTAATTCGGCATTGGCCTCGCAGTCATGGGTCAGGCATTGCCGGAGTCTTTTGCGGCAGAGGTTGCGGATGCCCGCCCGGATGAGAAAATCCGGAACAAGGCCGCGCTCGGCAAGTTCAATGAAGGTATCGGTCAGGCTCATGAATCGGTGGTCTTGTTTTGGGGAAACCAAGGAAAGAAAGAAGAAGTGCGTTCGACGTAGGAACGGTAGGCATCTCCGCTGGCTTCCAGTTTGCGGGCTTCGACAAAGGGAATGCCCGTGATTTTCGTCAGAAACAGGTAGAGTACGAAAGGCAGGGCAATGAGGTAGACGCGGTCTTGGGCATGCCATCCCATGGGGAGGTATCCGAGCCAAAGGATCCATTCGAAAAAGTAATTCGGATGCCTGGAGTATTTCCAAAGACCGGATTCGCAAACTTCCGAACGGGAACGCCCGGGGGATTGCTTGAAGCGGGCGAGTTGACGGTCGGCCAAGCTCAGTCCGAAGAATCCGATCAACCAGATGGCGAGTCCGAGGTAATCGAGCGGGCCAAGCGGGTTCGGGTTTTGGACGAGGATCAGAAAGGGCGAGGCGAAAAGCACGACCCAAAAGGCTTGAACCTGAAAGAAACAGAAAAATCCGGCGTTGGCCCGCTTTCCCAAGTATTCGCGAAGGTAGGCGTAGCGGGCATCCTCCGGTTTTCCCCGACAACGGGAAAGCAAATAAGTTCCGAGACGGACCGACCAGAGAACAAGCAGAACCTGCAAAACCAGTAACCGGGTCGGATCGGAAGATTCTTTGCTCAAATGCAAATAGGCGAAGCCGAGAACGCCCACTCCGTAGGCCCACAAAACGTCGACGTAAGATGTGTTGTTGATTCGGAGCGCGACCAACCAACCGAAGATCATAAGGACGGAGGCGCAGGCTTGGCCGTAGAGCAGGAGTTCGGTTGTCGTCATCTTTTGTTTTCCCCGTGGCCAAAACGAACCTGTAAAAAGCGCAGAACCATACCGGCCATTCCCCACTCCGCCCCCACGGCCAAAGCCGATTGCCACCCCATCGGCAGGCTGAGGACTTCGAGTTTTTCACCCGAATAATAAGCGATGACCCCGCCCACCGAAAAGCCGATGAGGGCCCGTGGGCAACTCTTTACGAACCAGGAAAAGAGGGGATGAATCATCAGTCCGAAATTCAACCAAAGGGCGACCATCCACAGAGGAGCCCCGAACAGGTTGGGGTAAGGTTCGAAACCAAGAAAGCCAAATGCAGCCAAAGCTGCGTCGCCGCATACTCCGATTGCAGCGCAGGCCAAAACAAAGGGGAGGGCCTGTCGAAAACGCTTTGTAAGAAGGACCCGCCCGAGGATGAGAAGGAGACCGACAAGAGGCAGGGTATGCGGGAAATCAGTGCGGGTCGCCAGTACGCAGGCAAACCAGGCTGCTTGAAAAAGAACGAAGTCGATCAGGAAGGATAGTCTCGGATTCA
Source organism: Opitutia bacterium (assembly GCA_038121045.1). GTDB lineage: Bacteria > Verrucomicrobiota > Verrucomicrobiia > Opitutales > Seribacteraceae > Seribacter. The sequence continues at coordinate 28,524 of JAYOMW010000015.1, read as the reverse complement.
TTCGGGAAATCCCCGGGCAAGCTTGCAGGCGGGTTTGGCGAGGAGAAGGTGGACGTCGCCGGTGTACCCCTCCTCGAAGCCGGCTTCGCAGTAACAGAGGTAGTATTCCCAAGCCCTGCGAAAGGAATCGTCGTAACCGAGGGCGATGATTTTCTCCTCGTTTTCCTTGAAGCGGAGGCGCCACTCGCGCAACGTCCGGGCATAGTGATAGCCGAAGTCGTGAAGAGCGGCCGGGCGCAGGTCGGACCGTTTGACGGCCGCCGCGATCATGGCCGAGGCGGAAGGTACGCAACTGCCGGGGAACACCCGGGTCCGGATGTAATCGACTTCCTTGAGGTATTGCTCATAGCGGTGATCCGGCATGGTGATTCCTTGAATCAAGGCGGCCCCGTCTGGAGCGAGCAACTCGGAGATCTTGGAAAAGTACCCGGGAAGGTATTCGTGCCCGACGGCTTCGATCATCTCAATTGAAACGACCCGGTCGAATTGCCCCGAAAGGTTGCGATAGTCCTGTTTGACGACCTTGATCCGGTCATCCCATCCGTTCTTGCGAATGCGTTCGAGTGCGTACTCGTACTGTTGTTCGGAAATGGTGGTGGCGGTGAGACGGGCATCCGTGCGTTCCGCCAGACGATGGGCGAATCCGCCCCATCCGCAACCGATCTCAAGCAAGTGATTCCCGGCTTTGATCTCAAGCTGGTCGATGATCCGGTCGTACTTGGCAAGGGAAGCTTCCTCGAGGGTGGTTTCGGGGGTTGCGAAAAGGCCGCACGAATAAGTCATCGTGGGATCGAGCATCAGCTCGTAGAAGTCGTTTCCCAGGTCGTAGTGCAGGGCAATGTTCTTGCGGCTTCCTTGGATTGTATTTTTTTGACTCAAGGCATAACCCCAGCGGGCGATCTTGTTCAAAAAAGTCGCCCATCCGCCTTCCATGCCGTCCATCACTTTTTGATTTTGCAAAAAGAGGCGGAACAACAAAACCAAATCGTTGGTCGTCCAGTCGCCGGCCGCGTAACTGTCCGCCACCCCGAGCGAGCCTCCGAGGCAGGCTTTTCGGAAGAAGTCCTTGTTTTTCACGACGAGTTCGGCTTGGAGGCCTTCCCCTTGCCCAAAGGCATGAGCCTTCGAGGGCGTTTGGACACTCAGCGTTCCGCTTGAGATTTCGCTTAACTTCGAAAGCAGGGCTCGCTCAAAAAAACCTCCTTTGGAAGAAGAATTAAGCGTAAGCTCGGATGAGCTCTCAGTTGCTTGCTTGCTCATGGGTGGACGAATCATTCAAGTGTTTGGGGTGTGAGTAAAAAGGACAACCCTTGAGTCGTAAAAGCAGGGCGTTCCAATAGATTCCGAAGGTAACCTTGAAAGTCAGGAACGGGAATCTCAAAAGAGCCCAGGCCAAGTTACCCGAGCCAAAGGGCTTGCGGTTCAAGTCGAGATGAGCGGTGAAGAAAACCCGATCGTTTTCCCGGAGAATCATGTCCACCTTCAAGTTGTCGCCGGGAGGGGAGAATCTCCAATCGTAACTCACGTTCATCCCGATGAAGGGAGAGACGTGGAATTCTTTTTCGAATCGGTGCTTTGACTTGGTGGAAGCGTTCGTATCCGAGTCAGCCCAACGGAAGGCTTTGGCGTAGCGTTCGCCCCATGGGGTGTTGGTGATCTCGACCAGGAGGGCATTGGGTTGGGTCTTTTGGGGGTCCCAAACGTAATAAAAAGTCACCGGATTGAAGCAGTGACCGAAAGTCCGGAGGTGAGTAAGTACCGAAACCGGGCCTTTGACCGAGGCACCGGTTTGTTCGGAAATGGTTTCCCGGACCGCGTCCTCGAGGTTCGGTTTTTGGGGCGCGTGATAATCTTTTCTCTGAAAAGAGGAAAGATTCGGGCGGTCGACCGACCAAAGCCAGCGGCCTTTGAAGACCTCGTTTACTTCGTCGAGAAAAAGGTGCGGCATGTAAAGTTTGTACCTCAGATCGTGCTTTTTGGGTGAGCGGCGATGATGTCGGACTTCTCCGAAATATAAAGAACTCTTCATCCCAATGATGCCCCGAAGGCCTTGCATACGCGTAGTCCGCTCTTGAGGCCGTCCTCATGAAAGCCGTATCCCCAATAGGCTCCGCAAAGAGAAATCCCCCGCCGGCGGATAAATTCGTCGTGTCGCCGCTGAGCTTCTTTTCGGCCCGAGTGAAAAGTCGGGTGCGAGAATTCGAATTCCCGGTGCATGGCGGATTTCTGAATTTCGTTTCGTTGGTTGAGCGATACGCAAAAGGGCTCGTCGGTGGGGAGGCTTTGCAAGATATTCATGTCGTAGGTAACGACCGCTTGCCTCTTGCTTTCTTGGGAAAGGTAGGCATTCCAACTCGCCCGGGCGGATTTTCTCTTTGGGAGCAGAGAATCGTCACTATGGAGGGATACCACGTTTTTTTCGTAGGGAAAAGATTCAAGAAGGGCAACTTCATCCGCGGAGGGAGAATCAATCAGCCTGAGGGATTGATCGGCGTGACAAGCGAGAATGACTTCGTCGAAGATTTGGCTGGTGCCATCGGGGAAGGAAAGCTCGACCCTGTCCTCGGTACGCGTCACTTTCTTGACTGCAGCATTAAGCCGGATGCGGTTGCCCAGTTGAGAGACGATTTGGTCGACGTAGGTGCGGGAACCTCCCTTGAGTACGCGCCATACGGGCCGGTCTGCGACTTGGAGCATGTTGTGGTTTTCCAAAAAGCTCGTTACGAACTCCATGGGGAATTCTCCGAACCTCGTAGTCGAACAGGACCAAAGGGCAGCCCCCAGGGGAAGGAGGAAGCACTCCTGAAAACGATTTCCGAACCCATGGGTTTTCAAGAATTGATTGACCGTTTGACTCCCCTTGGTCTTCTCCGCGGCTAGTTTGTGAAAGCGCATGATGTCCAAAGCCATTTTCCAATGGAGCAGGTCGGTCAGGTTCCGGAGGTGACCGAAAAGGCCCCGAAAGGATTCCCCGCTGTACTCGAGGCCGAGTTGATCCGAGCGGACGGAAAACCCCATTCGGGTATCTTGTGACTCGACTCCGAGCAGATCGAGAAGCCGGACGAAATTCGGGTAGTTTTGCTCGTTGAAAACGATAAAGCCGGTATCGACTTGGAAAGTTCCGGTCTTTCCGGTCACTTCGACCGTATTGACGTGACCGCCTGCTTTGGCTGCGGCCTCGAAAAGAGTTATCTCATGATCCTTTTTGAGAAGATGAGCGCATGCGAGACCCGAAATGCCGGAACCAACGATGGCGATTTTCACGAATGAAAAAAGGGGAGGCTACTTGTTCGCTTTTTCGTGGACCCAGGACGGTACGGTCTTGAGTTCGCTGACCAATCCGAAAAAGGACAAGAACCGCAAGAAATAAAAGGTCAGGTCGATCTCCCTTTTGCGGAAACCTTGGCGGGCGGAGGCCGGGTAGAAATGATGATTGTTGTGCCAGCCTTCGCCAAGGGTAAGCAAAGCAAGCCACAGGTTGTTCTTGCTATGGTCTTTGGTGTCGTATCTCCGGGATCCGAACAGGTGGGCGATCGAGTTGACTGCGAAGGTAGCGTGGTACAACAGAATGGTGGGTACGAAAAACCCCCATATCAAGGTAGTGATTCCGGAAAGTCCGGTCCATTCTTGAAACCAGACGGATTCGCCCAAAAGGTAGCAACCCGAAGCCAGCAAAACGACCGGAATCCAATCAAACCGATTGAGGAAATTGAGTTCCCTGAATTTCAGCCAGTCGCGAACCTCGCCCTTGAACGTCGGAACGGCATAGTCGGTCATGAACCAAAGGGTGTGGCTCCAAAAGAAACTTTTGGCGTTCGGGGAATGGGTGTCCTTTTCCGTATCGGAATGACGATGGTGCCTGCGGTGATGAGCGGCCCACCAAAGGGGGCCTCGTTGACCCGAACTGCAAGCAACGGCGGCTCCTAGAAACTGAACCAATCGACTCGTCTTGAAAGACCGATGGGCAAAGTAACGGTGGTAAAAAGCCGTGATCGCAAACATTCGGATACCATAAGAGAGGAGAGCGATAAGAATGCAGGGCAGAGTAACGGGGAAAAAAAAGGCCGACAAGCAAGCCAAATGGATCAAGACATAAGGTAGACACCTGAACCACTCAACCTTGCCGTCGTCTTGCGAAGGTTCATCGAAAGTTTCAGGGGGTGGGCAAATCCATTTGAGAATCGAGAAAGACATTTTAATTGGCGGAATCCAAGATGAGAGTCAGTTCTAAAGGACTCATCTCGTTTTCGCCATTAAAATCAGCGCTTACGATCTTATCAAGTTTGTGGAAGTCCAATTCGCCGTTGTCCATGAGAACCGCGCGAAGCTTACGGAGTCCAAGGGATTCCAGTTGCCTGACCCGCTCGCCCGAAACTTTCATCTCGCTGGCGATTTCATCCAATTTCATCGAATCATTCTTTCCAATTCCAAACCTCATGCTGAGGACGTTGCGTTCTCTTTCGCTGAGAAATCCCAATGCAACTTGAATGTCGTCGGCCAAGGAACCATTTTCACGGTATGAATCAGTGTGATCGTCTTCCGAGCCCATGACGTCGGCAAAAGTTTGATCGGAATCGGGGGCGACAGGCTGGTCCAAGGACACGGATCCTTTCGGAGCGAACTTCACACGGTTGCTGATGTTGCGGTCGCCATTCATGGCTTCTTCGATTTCGGATTCCGTGGGAACCCGGTTTAGATCGGCTTGAAGCTGATCCACGACTTGGTTGTACTTGCGCTTGCCCTGAGAAACATCGTGAGGAACGGTCACTGGATGGGACAGTTTACCAACCAACCTTTGGATTTTCTGCCTGATCCACCAAGCGGCGTAGGTGCTGAGCTTGACTCCGCGGGTGTGGTCAAACTTGTCCAACGCCACGATCAGCCCTTGAATTCCTTCGGCCATCAAATCCTCCATGGGCACGTTGGTCATGCGAAACTTGAGAGCGATGGAAGCAACGAGCCTGACGTGTCGTTCGATCAACTCGTTGCGAGCTTTGGCGCAACCGGCGTTCATATCTTTGAAAAGGGTGTCGTACTCTTCTTGGGTCGGAGGAGCCATGCGTGAACGAGTGGAAATGAACCTCCCGATAGGATCGGGGGAAGCATTTTTAGAGTCATAAGAGGATAGTTGAGAAACCATAACATGGAATAGAACGCCCGGACCGGCATCATGGATCATCGAAAATCATCTTTTTGGTTTCATCCTCCTCAATTCCGTATCATCTTCTCTCTTTTTGGCAGGGCCGGAGGAACGAATGCCTCGAAAAAAAGAAGGAACCATCAGTCAAGCGTCCTTGCGTGTCCGCCATGATGCCCTGTGAACAGGGGGGCTCAGGATCCAGTCGAACCAATGCGGGCAAGACTGTCTTTGAACTTGGCGAGGTTTTCTTTGGCGCTTTGCTTCCTGTCCACGAGGGGGAAGGGATAATCTTGCCCGATTATGCATTTGGAGTCCTTTTGAACGGAGGCTGGGGCGAGGTGCGGTTCGTATGCGTACTTCGATGGCAAATGCTTGAGTTCGGGAACCCAGAACTTGATGAAACGGGCGGTTTTGGTTTCCACGTTGAGACTGGATTTGGAATCCGGACAAGGATTGTACAACCTGAAATAGGGCATGGAGAAGGGAGCCACTCCCGAAAGCCAAAGCCAATTTCCGTTGTTGAGAGCCCAATCGGAGTCGACTAATTTCTTGTCGAAAACGTCCCGCCCGAAGGTCCAATTCTGCCAAAGTTGTCCGCGCGTCAAGAAACAGGACACGGCGTGCCTGCCAAGATGGTGCATCCATCCCGTGGCATCCAATTGTCTCATCAATGCGTCAATCAGAGGGAAACCGGTTTGTCCTTTTTCCCAGGCAGTCATTTTTTCAGCTTGGAACTCATCCCAATCAATGGGTTTGCACATTTCGTTACCCGAATCTTGGTCCCAATTCTCGACCGATCTTGAGAGGAGGTAGAACATCTCCCGGAAAAGCAATTGCCCATGCAGGGATTCCGGAGGTTCGCTATGGTTGCCCAAGAGATAGCATTTCTCGCACTCCTTCCATAGCATGCGGACGGACAGACAACCGGTGCTCAAATAAGGAGACAAACCGGTGGTGCTTGGTTCCAATGGGGCATCCGGTTCGTTGGTCGAAGCAGTCCTGGGTTTTCTGAAAGAGTTGACGAAATCAACTTGCCCCGAAACTTTCTTGTGCAACCTGGCCAACGCTTCGGTTTCCCCTCCCGGAAAATAAGAATTCCGGGACTGAATTTCACTTTGTAAAGAAGTCGGCAGAAGGCCGCTCAATTCATCGCTTGAGTAAGAACGCAGAGGATCCGCCGGGCCGGATGAGCTGAAGACCTCGCATGATGGGAGCGGTTTGAGTTGCGCAGGGTGGGGGAGTGGATCTTCGACTTGGAAGAAACCCTTTTCCCCGGTACCCAAGTTCGAGGAAAACAATTTCAACATGTCCTTCATCGACTTTGGGTGGAGGTAAGCGGGCGAAGCAATCGTTTCTTCCAGGTCCAAAACGGTCTGGAAGGCACCGAACATTTTGATCTTCGTACCGGGACTGTTTTTGCGGAGGGTTTGCTCGATCGTAGAAAAGATTTCCCGTTCGTAGGGTTCCGAGCCGTATTCGCAGTAAAGGGAATCGAAATTACCTCCGAGTTTTTGAGCAAGGCATTCGAGGACGCGTTCAGGATCGCCTTTGAGAATGATGAGTTTGCTTGCGTACTCGGACGAGAGTCGGGAATCCAAGTCGCGCAGGCTTTCGAACAGGAAGTTCAGCCTGTTGGGTCCGAACTTTTCATAATCTTGGCCCAGAATGGCCGGATCCAAAACATAGAGCGGGATGATGGAGGTAATGCCTTTTTCTTGGCAGGCCGCCGTCAGGGCGGGGTTGTCGTGCAAGCGAAGCGACTTGCGAAACCAAACCACGCAGGCACTCATCTGAAAAATACAAAACCCATGTAAGAGGTCAGCTGTCTTTCAAGGAAGAAAGAGCTTGCAGAGCGCGGGCTCGGGCCTCGAAATGATCGACGCATGGATGCGGGTAATTTTCTCCCAATTCAAGGCCAGTGCCATCCAACGATTCGCAAGGCGCTTCCCACGGGCGAAAGAGCCATTTGTTAGGCAGGTTCGCGAGATCCGGAATCCAGCGGCGAACGTATCGTCCGCTTTTGTCGAACTTCTCGCCTTGAGTGATCGGGTTGAAAATCCGGAAATAAGGAGCCGCATCGGCTCCGCAACCGGCGGCCCATTGCCATCCCTGCGTGTTGCTGGCCAAATCGGCGTCGACCAAGGTGTCCCAAAACCATCGGGCTCCTTCTTCCCAGGAAATCAGGAGGTGCTTGACGAGGAAAGAGGCCACGATCATGCGGACCCGATTGTGCATCCATCCCGTTTCATAGAGTTGGCGCATGCCCGCGTCGACCATGGGGTAGCCGGTTTGCCCGATTTGCCATTTGCGAAGAGCCTGTTCATCCGACAGCCATGGAAAGGCTGAATATTTCGGGCGAAGGGGGCTGTCAGGAATGCGTGGAAAATGATAGAGCAGATGGTAGGAAAATTCTCGCCATCCGATTTCGGTGAGAAACTTGTTTTCTCCCCGGTTGGTGTCCTTGGGGTCGTTCTGCAAAACCGAGTGACAAACTTGCCGGGGACTGACCAAGCCCCAAGCAAGGTAAGGGGACAAGCGGGAGGTCCCATCCGTTCCCGGGGAGTTTCTGAGGTGAGCGTAGGAATGAACGATTTCGCGCGCCGTATGGGCAACTTGGGCTTGCCCGGCCACCTCTGACACGTCCCAGTGCGAAAAGAGTTTTTCGTGCCAAGGGTGAACGGGCAGGAGGCCGAGATCGTCCAAGGAGGCGCGTGGGGTAGGCTGATTGGTGAATCGTAGGCTTCGGACCGGGTAATTGGCGGGTTGTTTGTAAATGCCATTACGGCAGTTTCTCCAATAGGGAGTGAAAACTTGGAAGGGCTTGCCCGATGAATTTTTGACTTCCCAAGGTTCGTTCAAGAGGGAGGCGTTGAAACTTTCGCAACGTATGCCGATCGCATCGAGAGCTTCTTCCACGGCTTCCTGCGTGGCGAGTCCACCCGGATCGTAGGTCCTGGAATAGAGGACTTCGCTTGCACCGTTTTCCCTTGCGATTTCAGGAAGAATCTCCGCGGGTTTTCCTTTTGCGAAAAGAAACCTGCCTCCGTGTTTTTCAATCGATTCGTTCAGGCTATTGAGGGCTTGATGAAGCCACCACCGGGAAGCCGAGCCCGGGCTCCAATGCCCACCCTCTTCCTCGTCCCAAACGAATACGGGTATGATTTCTCTTTTGTTGGCGAGGGCAAATTCAAGAGTCGGGTTATCCCGCAGACGCAAGTCCTTGCGAAACCAAACGATGGTTTTGTTCGTGGAACTCTTTTGAGAATTGGAAGTCATGACGTTCGAAGATGGGAAAGGCCGCCGTCCACCTTGAATACTTGGCCCGTTATGGATGCGGCGGAGGAAGAATGAAGAAAAGAGATCGTATCGGCAATTTCCTTTACGGAAGGTAGCCTTTTGAGGGGATGCCGGTTTTCGATCATCGGAATCATCTTTTCTCCCCCGACCATGGCGAGTCCCATCTCGGTTGGGGTAAGCGTAGGAGCAACCACGTTGACCCGGGTTTTGGGGGCAAGGTCGGCGGCGAGGGCGAGAGCCAAGCCTTCCAATCCCGCCTTGGCGGCGGAAATCGCGCAATGATTCGGGAGACCGGTGCCGGCGGCCACCGAGGAAATGAGTACGATCGAACTGTCGGTAAGCTTGGGCAGCAAGGCTTGGATGAGACCGAAGGCATCGACTACGTTCGTCTGGTAGGCTTCCAACACTTGTTCGGGACTGATGCGCTTGAGTGGCCCGAGAATGACTTTGCCCGGACAAAAGGTGAGCCTGTGAATGACTTCGGGAAGTTCATCGGCAAAGTTTTCCGGTTGCCTGACGTCTGCGGTGATCCATTGGCAACCCGCTGGCAAGGGGTCGGGCTGACTGCGGGATAGGGCGATTGCTAGTTCGCCCTTCTCCGCGCAAGAATCCAAAAGCGCGCGTCCAATCCCTTTCGAGGCTCCTGCGATCAAGTGGGTGAAGGAATCCGATTTGACTATTTGCTCCATCTTAATAAATCGGACTTGTTGTTTGCTTGGATCAAAATTTGTTTTTCCTTTCTTGACCTTTTTGAATAACGTAACGATTTTCAAAAAGTGAACGCAAGAGGAGGAAGACGAAAAGGAGCGGGCCGTCCGAAGGGCAGCAACCTATATGGTGAGCCTACCCGGCCGGTACGCATTCCGGAAAGCCAAGTCGAGCGCGTCTTGCGTTTCGTACAAGGCAAAGAGTATGCTTTGCCTTTGTACGCAAGCGGAGTTTCCGCCGGCTTCCCATCCCCCGCCGACGATTATCTCGAGGGAGCTCTCGATCTGAACGCCCACCTCGTGCATGAACCGAGCGCCACCTTTTTCGTGCGGGCTCGGGGCGATTCCATGATCAACGCCGGAATTCATGATGGCGACCTGCTCGTGGTGGACCGGAGCGTCGAGGCGACCGACGGCAAGGTGGTCATCGTCTCCCTCAACGGCGAGCTTACGGTCAAGCGCTTTCACCAAGCCAAAGGCAAATCCTGGCTTCTGCCCGAAAACCCCGACTACCCCCCCATTTCCTTGAACGAAGAAGACGAAACGCATCTTTGGGGAGTGGTCACGAACGTGATCCACCCCTTGTGATTGCCTTGGCCGACTGCAATAATTTTTACGTCTCCTGCGAACGCGTTTTTCGCCCGTCGCTTGACGGACGGCCCGTAATCGTACTTTCCAATAACGACGGTTGCGCGGTGGCCCGATCGAACGAAGCCAAAGCTCTTGGCATTCCCATGGGGGCTCCTTTTCATCAGGTCAAGAGATTGTGCGGACGTAACGGCGTGGTCGTTTTTTCCTCGAATTACGAGCTTTACGGAGACATGTCGCGCCGCGTGGTTTCGGTCCTTTCGCGTTTTGCCCCGGAAATGGAAATTTACTCGATCGACGAATCTTTCCTTAGCCTGCGGGGCTTGCCTGATCCGCTTGGCCTGAGCAAGCGGATGCGCGAGACGGTCCGCAAATGGACGGGTATTCCGATTTCCGTCGGTTTGGGCAAAACGAAGACATTGGCCAAGCTGGCCAACCGCTTGGCCAAGAAAGACAAGACCGGGTGTCTTCGAATCGACGAAACGGATCGTGCCCTCATCGGCCGCGTTCCGATCGAGGACGTCTGGGGGGTCGGGCGTCGCCTCAGCGTCCGCTTGCGCAGGATCGGCTTGCAGGACGCTTGGGCTTTCGCTCGGGCTCCCTCCTCCGCAATCCGGGCAATCGGCGGAGTAACCCTCGAGCGAACCCAACGGGAATTGTCGGGCATTGCCTGCCTGGAAATGGAAGAGGTTCCCCAACCGCGCAAGAATACCTGTTGTTCCCGCTCTTTCGGCAAACCGGTCACCGGTCTTGAGGAACTGGAGGAAGCGGTGGCCAACTATGCGGTCCGGGCCAGCCGCAAGGTTCGCTCGGAAGGCTCCCTTGCCTGTGGGTTACAGGTTTTTCTGACGACCAACCGTTTTAAACCCGATCAGCCCCAATACTCGAATTCCCGGACCCTTTCCCTGGACGAACCGACCGATGATCCGATCCGCATCGTCAAGAATGCAAAAGCCCTGCTTGGCTCGATTTACCGGAAGGGCTATGCCTACAAAAAGGCGGGCGTACTCCTGCTCGATCTTATCCCCGGTCGGACGCGCCAAACCCTTCTGTTCGAGGAGCACGGTGACGAGCGCCGGCGTGGTTTTGTCGCCGCCCTCGAAGACGTCGCCGCCCGTTACGGCCAATCGGGAGCGTTTTTGGCCGCCCAAGGAGTCAGGCGTTCCTGGAGCATGAAGCGCGAAAGCCGGACCGCCCGCTACACGACCTGTTGGGAGGAACTTCCCTTTGCTTCCTAGTTTTTCGATAACATGATCGTTTGAGTAAAACGAGTCCGCTCATCCAAAAAATCAACGAGGGGGCCTTTTTTATGAGGGACTTTTGGCGAGGTAGCGGCGAAGCAGGGTTACCCCCAAGTAGGCAAAAGGGGTGTCTATGGCTGCAAAAAGAATCTTGAACACGTAGGAAGCCAAAATAATTTTCCCAATCACTGTCCAGTCCAAGCCCAAGCCGTAGCCAAGGAATATGCTGTTTACGATGATGGTGTCGATAAGTTGGGAAACCATGGTCGATCCGTTGTTACGAAGCCATAGGTGACGTCCCTCCGTAAGTCGCTTGAACAGATGAAAAAGCCTGACGTCGACCAATTGGGCGATCAGGTAGGCGGTCATGGAGCCGAAGATCAGGATCCCCGGCAAGGAAAAGACCGATTCGTAGGCAGTTTGCATTTCATCGACCGAGTCAAAGTGCGGGTTGCCCGATGGCCAAACCGGAGAACCCGGTACGAGAGAAGCCGTTTGGATGAGTACGAGTGAGAGTAGGCTCATCACGAATCCCGTAAAGACCATCAATTTCGCTCTTTTGCCGCCGTAAACCTCGCACACCACGTCGGTGAGCAGAAAGGTGATCGGGTAGGTAAGGATTCCGGTCGTCAGGGTGATTGGTTCGCCGAAAAAACCATTCGGCAAAAGTTTCGGAAAGGCTAGAAAAAGCTTAACGCCGATAACGTTGGTCAACACGAGAACGACCACGAAAGCGGACATGAGAACAGCGAATGCCTTTTCTTCCTTTCCCGGATTTTGCAGGCTCACTGGTTTTTGAATCGGGAAAACGATTCTTCGAATCAATCCCTCTTGGCCCAGTCGAAACAGGCGATTTCCGTGCCGTTGCGAGCCAGCAAGTAACCACCGACCAAGGCCGGACCGTTCCAGCAGCGGGCGTCACCGAGAAGCTGGCCGGAGTAAACCTCGACAAACTTTTCCGGGTTGGCCTCGACCACGCTGAGAACCCCGGTGTTTCCCAAAATCACGAGTTTGTCGCCGGCCAGGAGAACACGACCGTACCCGTACTTGTTTCCCCTCCATTTCAATTGGCCGTCGGAGGCATCCAGGCAAGAGAATGAATTTTCATTGAAGCCGTAAATGAAGCCGTCCTTGAGAACGGGGTTGGAGAACTTGCTTTTGAGATTCTTTGACTTCCATGCCGTTTCAAGCAAGCAAGACCCGTCCGAACCGAGCTTGAGGGTCCAACGTTCGGACCCTTTTCCATAACCTGCTGAAAGGAGAAAAGAGTCTTCGGACAAGGCGAGAGGTTGAACGATTTGGGCGTTGTTGAGGAAGATTTTCCAGGGACTTTCCCAAAGGGTCTCTCCGGAAGCCGGGTCTAAGGAAGCGACTTTTCCCGAGACTGCGGTGATCAGCTGATCAGTGTCCAGGAGAGTCAGTGCGGAGGGAGACAAGTAAACGCCCTCCCCGTGAAGTGCGGACTTCCAGGCCGGCTTTCCCGAATCGGTTTGAAAGGCTTGAACCGCGCTTTGTTCTCCTCCCGGGGTAACGATGACCAAGTCTTGCCAAACCAAAGGGGAGCAGGAGAGTCCCCATTCCGGGAATTCATGATTTTCACCCACGGTTTTGGTTTTCCAAAGCGGTTTGCCCGAAGTCGCTTCCAGGCAGACCAGAGAACCGTCCGAGAACAAAGCGTAAAGTTTGCCGTCGGCAAGGGTCGGGGTGGAGCGCGGCCCGACTCCGCTCATAAAGTCACCCCAGCGTGTTTTGAGGGCGTGTTTCCAAAGGGTTTTGCCATCGTCCAAGGAGCGGGCGATGACGAGCTCTACCGGACCGTCTTGTTCCATTGTGATGACCGATTGGCCGAAGGTGATGATCGAAGAATGCCCTTCGCCCGCCGGAACCTTCCATCGAAGAACCGGAGAGGCAGACCAATTTAATTGGACTCCCTGAAGGGGAGCGACCCCGTCGCGTTGCGGTCCCCGAAATTGAGACCAATGGGTGGGAATGCTTCGTAGGGCTGATTCGCTTTCGCTGGTTTGTGTGACCAAGACTGACTCCCCCTTTACTTCGAAGTGGGGCAACATGCTTCCTCTCCATTCCATGCGGACGCAACCCGTCAGGGCCGAAAGGCAAAGGAGCGCGAAAAGGAACCTCACGAACAGGGGAAAACGAATCAACGGCGAAGACCGGGCCTTACAAGGCGGACTCGATTGCCTTGATCAATTTCTTCGAACTGGGCGAGGTCATGCTGCCGAACCTCTCGATGGGCTTTCCATCCTTGCCGATCAAAATCTTGCCGAAGTTCCATTTGACGTTTCCCTTCAGAGGTCCTTTGTCGCCAATGATGCTTTCGTACAAGGGGTGACGGTTGGGACCGTTGACGTCTACTTTCGAGTACATCGGGAAGGTCACTCCGTATCGGGTCGAACAAAATTCCTTGATCTCTTTTTCGGAGCCGGGTTCCTGACCTCCGAATTGATTGCAGGGAAATCCGCATACCACGAAACCCTTGTCCTTGAACTTTTGGTGCAGTTCTTCCAAACCCTTGTACTGGCGGGTGAATCCGCATTTGGATGCGACGTTGACCATTAGGATGACTTTGCCCTTGTGCTCGGAAAGCGAGGTTTCCTTTCCATCGATGTTCTTGAGTTTGTGATCGTAAACAGTACCTGCGTAGGCGGAAGATAGGGCAGTCATAAGAGCGAGAGATAGGAATTTCATGTGTGTTGAATTTGGATTGATTTGAGAGTCATTGCTTGGTCGGGGGTTTGGTTTCACGCAATTGGATCGGAAGGTGGACCTCCGAGCGCTTGAAGAAGCCGAGAACGAACGGACCGTCCCAATAAACCGCATAGGCTTCGCCTGCGATTTCGTACTTCTTTTCCTTGGCTAGCCAATTTAGGAGTTTTTGTTTGTTCTCCATGAAGCGTTTGACCGAGTAGCTTCCCCGAACTCCAATGGCCACGACCTTCAGAGGCGCGATTTTTCGAACTTCCACGTCACTGGTGGAGGAAATGTCCTTGGTCCGGTCCTTGAGTCCAACGAAAAAACGCATTTTACCGGGGTTGATGTCCGCTTCCACGGGTGTGGTCATGGCGACGTCGTTTTGGCTGATGTAGCGAAACAATTTCCTGAAAAGACCGTTGTCCGACTGAAAATAAGAACCGCTGGATTTGGCCTCCAATGCGATCCTCTCGGGCAGGTCGATGATTTTGATTTCCCCGACCGGTGTTTTGTCAAACATCGTTTCGTAAGCCGAAAGGGAGAGAACGGAGGAAAGACATAAGAAAAAAAGAAAGGAAATTCGAGTCATCGTGAAATAAAACGCGTGGAGGGTTAGCTTGGTTCAAAATCTCCTACGTTTTCTTGCATTCTGCAAGCTTACCCGCGTCAAACTCGAAAATTTTCCATCATTGGTTTGGATCGATGACGCGGAAAGTCAGGTTGACTCTTCTTCCAACGGGTCGGGCGGTTCTCGGAATTTCGTGCTTCCAGAAATGTTGGGTCGGACCTTTCATCATAAGAAGACTTCCGTGAGCGAGCATGATTTCGGCCTGTTGACCGTTTTGGGCGAAGTCTTTGTGCCGGAGCTTGAATTTGCGCTCGGCGCCCAAGCTGACGGAACCAATCACGGGGTTTCGACCAAGTTCCTTTTCGTCGTCACTGTGCCAGGCAACGCGGTCCCGGCCATCGCGGTAATAATTGATCAGGACCGAATTAAACCGCGTCCCGGCAATCGGCTCGATGGCTTTCTTGATCTCCGACAATTCCTCGATCCAAGGCCTTGGCTCCATCCGGATACCGGAGTAGGAGTACGACGCGCCTGCATCCCCGTACCAGGCTTCCAATCTTGGAACGAGGCTTTCCTTCCCGTAAAAACGAATGGTGTTTTGCGTCCATTGGACCCGATCGATCAAAGACTCCATAAGAGAGTCGGCCCGGGCAACCGAAAACAGGCTTGGGAAGTATTCAATCTCCCCATCCGGCAAGTCGAACGCTAGTTTTTTTGAGGGAAACAAATCAAGTTGGACCGGCTTCACTTTTTTCCGGGCGGGAGCCGAAACAAGAAAAACGAGCAATCTTCGAGGGCAGACAACCCAACGGTTTGATCCATTTCCTCGATCGCCAAACCGTCGGCTTGTTCAAGGTTGGCTTGATCGACTTGCAGCTTTCCGGAAACCACCTGAATCCAGGCATGAGGAAAACCGGTTTCGGGTCTTAGTTCGAGACCACGGCCTTCGTCGAGTTGTCCGAAAAAGAATTCGGCATCCTGCCGGATCTCGGTCGATTCTTCCCTCCCGCTCCCGGAGAAAAGCAGCTTCAGTTCGTTGGAGACGGCTCCTTGCCCCAATTTTTTCTCGGCGTAACGCGGTTCGCCTCCCGATTGGCTTGGTACCATCCAAATTTGGTAAAGCTCGGTCTTTTCATCGGCCGATGGGTTGAACTCGCTGTGGCTCACTCCGCTTCCCGCGCTCATGTACTGAAGGTCTCCTGCCTCAATCACGGAACCGTTCCCCATGCTGTCCTTGTGCTCCAATCGTCCGCTCATCACGTAAGTGAAGATCTCAGCGTTATCGTGAGGGTGAGTGGCGAAGCCTCCGCCCGGTTCGATCAGGTCGTTGTTCATTACGACGAGCGAATGAAAGCCATTGTGGTTCGGGTCGTAATAGTCGGCAAAGGAAAAAGTGAAACGGGCATGAAGCCAACCGTGTTCGGCTTGGCCCCGTTCTTGGTTTGGTCGCTTTCTGGTTTTCACAAAACCAGTATAACGAAAGGGAAACCTACTTCCAAGCTTGTCATTGAAATCTTCGTTCTTCGGCCGAAACTCTCCAACTTCAAGGTGACCCCGGTCGCTTGAAGTCAGGCGGTTTGAAAAAGAGCGAGGCTTTCGGCGTCATTTTCAAACTTTTCGGTAAGTTTATCCTCGAAATTCCGGTATTCCCCGTACTCCATGCGCAACCTGCGCAAAATTAGCTTGGAAGGCTCTTGCTTGACCCTGTGCCCGCTATTCCCGAACCCAAGTCGGTGCATCGTGCCGTTGGCCAGGTAGACGATGTCCACCAACTTCTGGATTTTGGCATCTTCGATGTCGTAGCGCTTGGCCCGGTCTTCCTCATGGTGCCATTTCGTAACCGTCTCGACCAAGGAAGATATCCCCCAGGCTCGGGCGAGGTAACTTCCAAGCAAGTCGTGTCTGATTCGATTTCCGGTGGTTTCCCACTGATGGCAGTCCATCTTCTTGGTCCAAGTTGACCTTAGGTCCCTGGCGAACAGCTTTTGGTCGAATTTGCACTTGGCCACCTTGCCCAAGTCGTGAAGAAGTCCGCAGGTGTAGGCTTGATCTTGCATCCCGGTATCCAACTCCTCGGCCAAAGTCGAGCTTGCGATGGCCACTCCCACGCTGTGCAACCAGAGAGATTCCAAGTTGAATTCAATGGGTAGTTTGACCCCTTTGTATAAAGTCAGAATGGTCGTGTTCAGGGCGATTCGCTTGACTTTTTCCAAGCCCAAAATCAGGACAGCATCGTCGATTCTTGTAATTCGTTTTTCATGTTTTTGCCTGTATTCGTGCGTGTTGGCGACCTTGAGCAACTGAGCGAAAATGGAATGATCCATCTTCAAAAGATCCCGCAGGGCGTAGAGGGCCGCGTCTTGATCGGAAATAACCGTCATCAACTCGTTCATGACGACGGGAATACTAGGCAAATTTCCCTTCAGCGAATCTACGATGATTTCGTATTCTGTGTCTCGTTCTGCCATGCTTGTTTTGCAAAGTCTTGGGAATGGGATAAGGTCTGTTTTAAGTCTTATTTAATTCGCTCTTGGTTGTCCATTAATTATTAATTCAAATCATGCTGTTGACGACGGATTTTATCGTTTTGGGGGGAGGGATTAGCGGTTGCGCGTGTGCCCATCGCTTGTCCCAGACAGGTTACGCCGTTACCCTCGTTGAGAAAGGAAGAGGGGTAGGGGGAAGAATGGCGACTCGCCGCATGGAGGATGCCAGAATTGATCACGGTGCCCAATTTTTCACCGCTCGTGACTCCCGTCTCATTGACCTCGTTGCGGATTGGCGAAAAAACGAAGTCGTGACTCCTTGGTATGATTCGATCGCCGGGCGTCCGGATGTCCCGAGCGGTATCCGTTACAGGGGAACCGAAGGCATGACTTCCCCCGCTAAGTTTCTCGCTCGCTCATTCACGGTTGAAAAGAGCTTTTTCGTTGAAAAAATCCAAAAGGACCACCATTGGACAGTGTTCGAGCGGATGGGGCAAAACCGGATCGTCAAAGCCAAGCACCTGGTCGTGACTTTCCCCGTTCCGCAGGTTATCGAGCTTTTGGACCGAAGCGATTTCAGCCTTGATTCCGTCACCATGGACCGCTTGCGAACCGTTCGCTACACCCGATGTATCGCCTTGCTCGGTTTGTTGTCCGGATCATCCAATTTGGAACACCCCGGAACGGTGACCCATCCTGTTGCCGAGGTCGACTGGTTATCCGACAATCAAGTCAAGGGGATTTCAGGAAAACCCGCCTGTACGGTTCACGCGTCCGACGACTTTTCCCAAAAGCACTGGGATACTCCGGACGATGAACGAGGCCCCTTGCTCAAGAAAGTTGCCGAAGAAACGCTCGGAACCGAGGTTACGCAGTGGAGTTGCCATAGATGGGGTTTTGCCAAACCCTTGCAAACTTTCGGTGCCAGCCACTTTCATTCCGCCGAACACGCCTTGACCTTCGCCGGAGACGGTTTCGGAGGGGAGAGGATTGAAAACGCCTTTTTGTCCGGCTGGGAAGCAGCGGAGAAAATTGCGGGTCTCGGTTGATCAGAACCTGAAGCGGTAACCGAGCTCAAAAGAAGGCGCTTCGTCGAGATCTCTTTCCAAAAGAGTCGCTCCGCTTGCGTTTTTGATTTCCACCTCACGCCCAAGCTCCGCTCCGACTGATGCGAACAAGGCGTGCTTTTCCGCTAAATTCCATTGTCCCGTGAGGGAAAGGCGGTAAGAACGAAGCCGCAAATCCCTCTCCCCGTAGCCGGCTTCCGTATTCCAACGGTTGCCAGAGATTTGGCCTCCCAAAATCAAATCGAAGGAATCACTCAGCGAATATCGATATCGGACGTAAGGTCCGGCGAAGAAGAGATCGGAGCGATCGGAAGGATTCCACTTGAAGCCGATCGCAGGGAGGAAAAGATCATCATCGAAACCAGTGGTGTACACCGCTCCGAAAAACCATTCGAAAGTCTCGCTTCTTTTCCACCTCGCACCTGCGAGGGCAAGGTAGTTGAACGAATCTCCGGTTACATGCTCGAAATCTCCCGCCACAGTCGGATTGAAGAGGAGCATCCAATCGAGCGTGTCGGATTGAGTTTTGCTTAAAAACAAAGGGAGGTCGATGGAATGAAGGTTGTCTTCGTCGAAAACCGATGCATCGGAAAAATCAAGATTTGTTGACTCATAGCGAAAACCGGCTCCAAACGCCCAGCTCTCGGCCTTGTGAAAAAAGATCGGGCTCATGACCGCCCACTCGCTCAAACCGATTTCGGTGGTCGTGCCTTCGATTTTTCGATCGGGAACATTGGTGTAGGAAAGCCGAACGGCGGCGGTGTCCGAAATGAAATCCTGCCCGGAGACAAAAGCGCAGGAAAGAAACAGGGCGAAGAGACAAGGTGCGAAAAACTTCATGGATACGTGCTATTGCTTTATGGTCCTTTCGTCAAGGTGGGGTTGGACTTTTTTTACTCCGCAAATAGTTTGGTTGGTGTGCACAAGTTATTCCAAACACAAACCCTTCCGGTCGAACAATCCGTTCTTTGGGACTTTGTCTCCGTTCCTCAAAACTTAAACGAGATCACGCCACCGGACATGGCTTTTCAAATAGTCGGTGAGCCTCCGGACCGAGCCAAACCAGGGTTGCTTCTTGAATATCGGGTCAAAATTCCCTTCTTGGGCTGGACCCCATGGCTTACGGAGATCAAATACGTCGAGGAAGGGGTTTCCTTCATGGACGAGCAACGCGTCGGGCCTTACAAACTTTGGTTGCACGTTCATCGACTTGAAACAGTCGAAGGGGGTACGAAAATGACCGATGAAATTCGTTATCAATTGCCCTTTGGTCTCCTTGGCTCAATCGCTCACGTTTTCTTTGTTCGTCGAACTTTGCGTCGAATTTTCGACTATCGCAGACGGAAACTCTACGAACTTTTCCCCCCGCCCCAAAGCGTTCGGTGATCGCGTCTTTCCTGCAGTCCTTCATGACTCAAAACTGGGAAGACCTGCTCCTTCTTCATTGGCCGCTTCCTCCGGAGGAATTGTCCCCGACCATCCCGGACGATCTTTCCCTCGACCTTTTCGACGGGCAAGCATGGGCCAGCGTAGTCGGCTTTCGATTGACCAACCTTCGTCTTTCCGGTCTGCGAGCGATTCCGTGGAGTGACTTTCTCGAGGTCAACCTCAGAACTTACGTCCGGGACCGCGAGGGCCGTCGCGGGGTTTGGTTTCATTCACTTGATTCCTCCGATCTTCCCGCCGTCCTCGGAGCTCGGACCTTGTATGGTTTGAGGTACTTTCATTCCGACATTAGGATTCAGAAAACGGCTGGAACCCTCTCATTCGAATCGGGGAGGCGATCTTTTTGGGGGAGGGCAGGAGCAACCCTTGCCGCGACTTTGCCGCCCGAAGGAAAAGATTCCCCCCTTGCACGTTCCCCTCTCGACCAATTTCTTTTGGAACGATACCGGTTTTGGGCCCGCCGAAAACTTGGCCATCAATCCTCCTCCGCTTTGGTTCGTCACCGACCCTACGACGCCCACCTCGTCGAAGAGGGGCGTTACGAAGGAGGACTGTTCAGAGCTTGGGGGATGGAAGAACCGAAAGGAGCTCCGGTCGTAGCTCACTACTGCAAAGGTTTTTCCGTCTCGGCTTCGGCTCCTTCTTGGGCGTTTGCCACGTTGGGCCAGGCAAACCACAAATAGGTTCCGTTTTCAAACCTGCTGCAACCATGATGAGGGTTGTCCGGAATCGTAGCCGAATCCAAAGTGGGATGTCCGCGAAGCATTGATTCCTCGATCAGCTTCCATAGCGCGAAATCCCGGGATGGAATTTTCCCATTCGCTTGCGAACCCTCCACAATATCTTTGATTTCGTGGTGTGCGTCCGAAGGGGTTTCGGCCATCGCCACCGCAAGCACTCCCCCGGGGATTGCGTCTTTGAGAAGTTCGATGTGAAACTCCCCGTTTCCGGTTCTGGAAGCGAGCAGGTTGGCCAGACAATAAAGGTTGGAATCGTATTCGGCAAATTCCACGCAGCGCTCGGTAACCGGGCCGTCGAAAAAATGTCCGCATCGAACGGTTCCATTTCCGGAAAAGTAGGAATGCTCGGCCCCCCACCACTTGGAACGGAGAAGACCGGCGCCGTGCACCCTGAGTTTTTCGTCGTCCGCCAAGCGGGTGGGGTCCAAATCGGCGAACGAGGCTCGCATGATTTTCAATTGATCACGGCAAAGGTAGAAAATTCGCCTGACGTCGGCCAAAGTCGCCGACTTTTCGCGAACGCGGTTGAGGAAGAAAGTGAGGGAAGGCAAGGCCGCAAGCAAAGACCTTTGGGTGGACCGGGAAACGGGATCCCCATGTTGTTCTGCGAGCGAAAGGCCGAGGGAGTCTTCCAGGCTCGAATGGAGAAAGCTTCCATTGCCGACGCCGTTTCCGATCCAGTCTCCCAGACTATCCAAGTCGCCCGAAGCGGCGGCCGAATCACCGGAGACCAAAGGGAACAAGTCGATCAAGCTTTCATAAGCCCGGAAAAGGTTGTCTTGTGTTTTGCTCTCGCCAACGTCGCTCAAATCCACCGAACCTCCGCCGCCGGTGTACCTGACGTCCGGAGTCGAATAATTGTCACGCAAACGATTGATTTCGTCGGAATCCAGAAAAGGATTGAAATCTTTTTTGGGTTGGCAGCTTTCCAAAACCCTTGATCTCAGGTTTTCACCGGCATCGGAGAAGGGAGCCAGCATCGACATGTTGGCGAAGTCTTCTTGCGCTTCGATGAGGTACCTGCGGGCATCTTCGTCCTTTTCGAGCAAGGCTTCGAAAAGAATGGCATCGTCCTTGGGCAAAGTACCGAGCGCGTAATCTTGGGCTTGTTGTTTGAGAGGGTCCAAAGCTTTAAAAATTTTTATTTATGCGATAGAGATCGATTTGCAAGCCATGCGAACGTTTTTTGCAGGCAAGGGGCGATCGCATTTCGAGCTCTCTGTTTTGCAATCTTCATACCCTGAGGGAAGACAAGGCGTACCTGAGCTTTTCGACGCCCAGCCTGATTCTTGATTTGACCGTTCCAAGCGACAAGTCGAGACGTTCGGCTATTTCCATGTGGTTCATACCCTTGAAGTAGGATAACTCGAGAACTCTTTTTTGTTCATCGGGCAATTCGGAGAAGGCCTCGCGCAAGTGAGCCCGTTCGTCGTTGTCGGAGGCTTCGTCGGAGGCGTCTTTTTGGGAAGGATCGCTTCGCGAACTCAAAATTTCGTCGTTCTCCGCCTTGTCCGTCCTGCGCTTTCTCGAACGATACCGGTCGATGCTCCGGTTTCTCGTCAAAACGAGAAGCCAACTGCTGAACTTTCCCTTCTTCGGAGAAAAGGCATCGGGCTTTCTCCAAAGGTAAGAGAATATGTCCTGAATGACCTCCTCGGCTTCCCAACGGTCATTGAGAATTTGCAGGGATAACGAAAACATGGCGGATGCAAAGCCATCGTACAATTCCGCAAAAGCTACGGAATCGCCTTCTCTGATTCTCGACCAGATCTCGTTTTCTATTCTCGGCATGCCTGAGGTGTCTTCCAAGGCTAGATTACTGACCTTTAAGCGGATTCACCGCAAATGATTTTTTAAAAACACGAAAATTAAGGCGCCCAGGGCTTTCTCAGCTTGCTCGTCTTTAATCTAGAAGCGAGAGATCGATCATAACGGAACGAACCCTAGAGAAGCGACAGAGGGTTCACCCTTGTTTTCAAAGGAAATTCAACCCGCTTGCCTTCCAATCGATGGGACTCGAAAACCGAGGAAACGAAGGAAACCGTCCTTATGCCTTCCGCCAATCCGCATTTTGGCTCTCCATCCCCTTGGGCGCAATTCACCAGATCACGGATGGCGGCCAAATGGTTGTGCACCGTTCCCTTGACGTCTTGCGTTTCGGTTTTTCCCAAACCGCCCGAGCTCAACGGGATCCAATCCCCGCGCTTTGACCGTGGGTCCCAAGGCGATCCCTTGAGATAGTAAAAAAGGGGCTCCTTGTCACAGCGAACGTCCAAAATTCCTTCGTTTCCGACAACCTGCAGACCGAACCCCGCCGCCCGTATGCCGTGCCCCTTGATGCTGTCGAAGGTGGCCGTCCACCCGTTTTCCATCCACCACCTCGCATGAACCTCGTCGCCGGCGAGGGGACCGAGCCCCTCGTTGCCCTCAACGACGTCTTGCTTGCCCGCCAACCTGCCTTCCTTGCGGATCTCCGCCGAACAAGAGAGAGGTTTGCCGGCCAAGGCATGAAATAAGTCAAATACGTGCGTGCCCAAAACCCACAAGTCTTCGCCTCCTCCGCGGTGATCCTCCAATCCACGCCCCCGCAGGGCGAGCACTTTTCCGAGAAGGCCTTCGCCAATCAATTTCTTTGCGATGGCCAAAGCCGGGTGATAACGGTTGCGGTGGGCAACCGCCAATTTCGTCCCGGATTTCGCGCAGGCTTCCTTGATCCAATCGCATTCCTCCAAGCTGCGGGCAAAGGGCTTTTCCACGTAAATCCCCTTGGCTCCGAACTCGCAGGCTGCCTTGATCATGTCGACCCGCTGATCGACGTGCCGCGGGCAAACCGCCACGAAATCGGGTCGTTCCTTGTTCAGCATTTCGCGGTAGTCCGCGTAGGCCCTTCCTTCCTTGAGCTTCGCTTGAGCCCGTTTCAAGCCATTCGGCTCGGCATCCGCAATGCCTGCGATGGCGGTTTGCGGATGCAACTTCCAGACCGAATCCAACCCGTGCCCGAAGTTCCCCCGACCGGTATGCCCGATCACTCCGACCCGAAAAGGTTTGTTGTTTTTGCCCCGGACAATGAACGGGGCGCTCGATAGGGCGATGGACTGGAGAAGGAATCTTCTTCGGTTTCTCATCAATCGTCCGCCCGGTGGGCCTTCAAGTCCTCCAGATCAAGGATCTCGAGGGCGGTTTGCTCGCAGGCGGCCAACTTGACTTTGGGCGCGACTCCGGCCTCCAAGGCCTCTTGCCAACGGGCGGCGCACAGGCACCAACAATCCCCGTCATTCAACCCCGGGAAATTATAATCCGGCATCGGGGTGGAAAGATCGTTGCCCATGGCCTGACTGAAGGCGAGAAACTCGTCCGTCATCACGGCGCAAACGACGTGACGCCCACCGTCTCCTGGTGCCGTCTCGCAGGAGCCGTTGCGAAACCAGCCCGTGTTCAGGCTCGTACAGCATGGTTGCAAGGGTTCCCCGAGGACGTTCCTCGGGCCATCGTTTTCTATCGGAGCGATCATGCCGACCAATTCAAATGTCCCCCGAACCGAGCACAAGCAAGAAAAACGATTTCTTGCGTGACCTGATCCTCAAAAGGCGCAGGGTTGTGGGATTGATGGGCGAATTTCTTTCCGAATTTTCCGGTTGGCTCTGGGGCAACTTGCTTTACCTCCTGTTGGGGGGTGGGGCCTTGTTCGCCCTCTTTTCCAAGTTCACGCCCTTCCGTTACCTCGGGCATGGCCTGCGTCTTCTTTTGGGGAAGGAAAAAGAGGAAGACGCTCCCGGGGAGGTCAGTCATTTCCACGCTCTTTGCAGCGCTTTGTCGGGAACCGTCGGGATGGGCAACGTAGCGGGGGTTGCCGTGGCCATTACGCAAGGCGGGCCCGGCGCCCTGTTTTGGATGTGGGTCTGCGCCTTGCTCGGGATGGCGACCAAGTTCTACACCTGTTCGCTCGCCGTCATGTACCGGGGCAAAGATGAGGATGGGGTGGAGCAGGGCGGCCCCATGTATTTCATCCGCGAAGGACTGGGTGAAAAATGGAAACCTTTGGCTATCTTCTTTGCCGCTTGCGGACTGTTTGGTTGTCTTCCTCTCCTCCAGTCCAACCAACTCACCCAAATTGTCCGTTCCATGTTTTTCGAGCCGCAAGGTTGGTTTGTCGGTGATGCGGAGAACACCGGTAACGGACTCTTCGGCCTTCTGCTCGCCGTCCTGGTCGGTCTGGTCGTGGTGGGGGGAATCAAGCGAATCGGAGCCTTCGCTTCCAAGCTTGTTCCGGGTATGGTCCTCCTCTACGGAGGTACGGCTCTCGTTATCCTCCTCCTTCATGCGAATGCTGTTTGGCCCGCCTTTTCCCTCGTCTTCTCCGATGCCTTCAGCGGCGAAGCGGTCGCCGGTGGAGTCCTCGGCACTGTCATCGTGACCGGCGTGCGCCGGGCCGCCTTTTCCAACGAGGCGGGCATGGGGACCGAAGCCATGGCTCACGGGGCGGCCAAGACCAGGGAACCGATTCGTGAGGGTCTGGTCGCGATGTGGGGCCCCGTCATCGACACCCTCTTCATGTGCTCCCTTACCGGCCTCGTTCTTCTGGTCACGGGGGTCTGGAATTCGGGCGAAGAAGACGGCGTCCTGCTCACCACCCAAGCCTTCGAGACTGCCTTGCCCGGAGTCGGGCCCTATCTTCTGCTGGCCGGCGTACTTTGCCTCTCCTTTTCTTCCATGCTCGGTTTTTCCTATTACGTCGTGAAGTGCGGATGCTTTCTTTTCGGCCAAGGAGCCCGCTTGCCCGTACTCGGTTTTTACCTCCTCATGATCGTAGTCTCGGCGGTGGTCAAAATGAGCGACGTGATCAACTTCCTCGACATCGCCTTTGGCTTGATGGCCATTCCCACCATCCTCTCCACCATCCTGCTCGCTCCCCGCGTCAACTGGGCGGCCCGGCAATACTTCCGCAAACTCCGGGATCGCCAAGCCGGGGCCTAGACGGGCTCGATCTCCCAGCCCTTGCGGTACTTTCTGGTCAAGAGGTCCGACCGGTCGCCCGCCGAGGAGGAGAGTTTCATCTTTTCCGCATCCCAGCTCAGGTGCTCCCCGAGCGCCCGCATGGCCGCCGTTCCCAAAAGGACGGCCTCGGTCAACGGACCGGCGTAGGAAAAGCCGTCGCTGGGTTGCCGGTTCTCCAGGATCCCGTTCAGCCAGCCATGGAAATGGTTCAGGTTTTCCATTCGCTCGTAGGCCAAGCCCTTGAACTTTTCTTCCGGATACAATTTGGGCGCTCCGACGTGCGGGAGGACCAACGAACCCGTTTCCCCGATGAAAATTGAACCTCCACCCGGCAGGGCATGCCTCCGGTTGAAATGGGGTCCGAGATCGCGCGGTTGCCTTCCCCCGTCGTTCCAGGTGATCGGGAGCGACTTTTGAGAAAACGCAGTGCCGGGGAAATCATATTCTACCGTGCTCTGAGCCGGCCAGACCTCGTCGTTCATGCCCGTGTGCATCGAGCACTTGATTCGGGTCGGGGCTTGCTCGATCTTAAGAGCCGAGAAAACCGGATCCAAAACGTGGCAACCGAAGTCGCCCAGAGCCCCGTTCCCGAAATCTTGCCAATCCCTCCACCCCCAAGGATGGTAAACCTTTCCACTCACGTAAGGCCGGGAGGGTGCTACCCCCAGCCAGAGGTCCCACGCCAACCCTTCCGGTGGCGGGGAAGGGGATACGCGTCCGATTTGGCCTGACTTACCATGCCCCGTCGCATTGATCCAGGAATGAACCCGTCTTACTTTTCCAATTGCTCCCGATTGTACGAGTCTCACCGCCGTGCGGTAAAACCCGTGGGAATGGATCTGGTTGCCCAT
Organism: Opitutia bacterium; assembly: GCA_038121045.1. GTDB lineage: Bacteria > Verrucomicrobiota > Verrucomicrobiia > Opitutales > Seribacteraceae > Seribacter. The sequence continues at coordinate 2,689 of JAYOMW010000015.1, read as the reverse complement.
GCGGGTGATGACGCCCGATTTTTCCGCCTGCAACCGGACCTGCCTCGCTTCCCAAACCGTATGGGTCAAGGGCTTTTGACAAAAGACGTGTTTTTTGCGCCGCAAGGCGTCGAGGGTCGCGATGGCATGCATGTGATCGGGTATGCCGATCGTGACCGCATCGATCTTGTCCCCTTCGTTCTCCAACATCTCCCGGTAATCCTGGTAGACGGGCGCCTCCGGGTTGAGCTTCCTCGCCTTCGAGGTCCGGTTGAGGTCGACGTCGCAAAAGGCAACCGGTCGGGTCTTGGCATGGCTCGCCATGGCCGCCAAATCGGCCCAGCCTCGCGCTTCCGTACCAATCGCTGCCAACTGAATCGCGGAGTTGAGGTTTTTTCCCCGCAGCAGGGTGGGGACCCCGGTCAGCGCCAAGGTGCCTCCTGAGGACTGTATGAATTCTCTTCGTTTCATCATTCGCGCAATCTTTTTTTGAGTTCAGAGCATGAGACTTCAACCGTGGGCGAAAGTAAAGAAAAGAATCCTTCCTTACCCCTCCTGTCGCAGGATCGATTCAGGGAAAGGAGGGGTTGCGCCGCCCGTCATCCTCTTGCTATGAATCCCCCATGAATAAAATATCTCGCAAGGCCTTTCTTGCCGGCGCTCTCTCCGTTCCCTTCGCTCCGGCCCTGCCCAAGCCCGCACCCAAAGCCTCTGCCAAGAAAGGATCCTCTGTCAAGCTCGGGATCTCCAGTTATTCCTACTGGCACTTTCGCCCCCCCAAAGTCAGCATCGAACAAGTGATCGAGAAAACCTCCGCCCTTGGCGTTCCCGGGGTCGATATCCTTCACCGCCAGATGGACGGCGAGGACCCCGCCTATTTGCGCAAACTCAAGCGTCACGCCTTCTTGAACGGAGTCGACCTGATCTGCCTCTCCATTCACCAGGACTTCGTTTCGCCCGATGCCGACTCCCGCAAAAAAAATATCGAGCACACCAAAAAATGCATCCGGCTCGCTCACGAAATGGGCATCCCCTCCATCCGGCTCAATTCGGGACGCTGGGGAACCGCCCGTGACTTCAACCACCTGATGGAACTGCGCGGCAAAGAACCCATTCTACCCGGCCACACCGAAGACGAAGGTTTCAAATGGTGCATCGACTCCATCGAAGAATGCCTGCCCGAGTCCGAGAAGCACGGCGTCCACCTCGCCCTCGAAAACCATTGGGGACTGACCCGCACCCCCGAAGGCCTCTTGCGTATCGCCAACGCCATCGACTCTCCCTGGCTGGGCGTTCTCATGGACACCGGAAACTTTATGGAGGACCCCTACGACAAGCTGGAGAAAATCGCGCCCTTCACCACCTTCGTGCAAGCCAAGACCTACTTCGGGGGAGGGGAATGGTACACCCTCGACCTCGACTACCCGCGCATCGCCAAGATCCTGTCTGAAGTCGGCTACAACGGATACGTCTCGATCGAGTTCGAAGGCAAAGCCCCCGCCGGGAAAGGCGTGCCTCAAAGCGTCGAGCTTTTGCGCCGGGCTTTTTCCTGAAACCGACCTCGAGACCTCGACCTTTCTGATTTTTTTATCTTTTTTTCACATTAAGGTTGTTTTTGAGGGTTTAAAATGAATGATTTTAATTATTCTCATTCCCGTTTCATGAAAGTCTTCCAGATGTTCCTGTTGTTGGCCTTGCCGGTTTCCCTCCGTTTGGCGGCTCAGGACGTGGCCAGCGGTTTGATCGGGCATTGGAAATTCGACGAACCTTCGGGCACAACCGCAATGGATTCTTCCGGGAACAACTACCACGCCGAGCTTTTCAACGCCGGAACCGGGGCTGCTTCTTGGGTGGATGGAAAGGTCAACGGAGGCATACAGTTGGACGGGGCCGACGACTACCTCGCCATTCAAACCCTCAATTACACGCAAGCCGGGCAGATTCCCGCCGTGACCGTGGTTGCCTGGTTGAAGACCTCTGCCACAACTACAACTCAGAGGTACGTCATAAGCTACGATCGGTCCACGAACTGGCGAGTTACTGTAGGGGGTGACAACAACAACGGGAAACTCTTTTTCGCATCAACCGATTCGGCAGAGGTGACCGCCGACAATTATAGTAATTCCGTCGTCAACGATGGCGCCTGGCATCTGGTTGCCGCCACCTATGATTCGGTCACAAGTCTGAAAAAGTTTTACTTGGACGGCAGTCCGAACGGATCCGCGACCGTTCATGGAAACCTGGCCTTGGGAAGTGGGGCTTACACTCGTTTCGGTACGATCGGAACATTCAACGAAGACGTTGCCTACAACACCATGCAAGCGGGGGACTCCCGCAAGGATTTTTTCCAGGGCACGCTTGATGAAATCCGCCTGTACGACCGGGCTCTCACAGATGCCGACGTCGCTTACCTGTATTCACAGGCAACGACGGATACTGATTCCGACGGGTTGACCAATGCCGAAGAGGACAGTTTGGGCACGAATTCAAACAACGCCGATTCCGACGGGGACGGTATTTCCGACGGGGATGAAGTCAAAGGCTATCATACTTATTCTCAAATCAACGGCAGTTTCACTTGGACCGCCGCCAAAGCGGATGCCGAAAGCCGGGGCGGGTACTTGGCCACGATTACGAGTGCGGAGGAGCAAACCCGAGTTGAAGCAGTTTGGAACGGATCAACCCACGCTTGGCTAGGGGCGCAAAATGT
>JAYOMW010000014.1:28262-34384 GCA_038121045.1 Opitutia bacterium | reverse complement strand
AGTTTTTCCTGGGCAAGAAAGGGTCCGTAATTATTGGGCCACCAGTGACAGTTTACTATTCGGACAACTCGTGAACCTGCCAGTTCCACGTCGACGACCTCCAAGGAACGATCTTTATTCGAATGTAGGAGCTGTGCGGGAAATTTCGAGTAAAGTTTACCTGCCCGATACCAGCCTTTGCCAAGTTCATCAAGAATCACATTCGACTTAGTCGGACAATCTTCCTGAATCCCGACAATATCAGCCCGGGCGCATTGGATCGCAGATGCGATTTCATCAATTCTTGAACCGCCAAACCATTCATTTCCAAAGCCAACGTTCTTGGCATTGCCGCCGCCTTGGAGAATATTAAAGGTCATAAGCCTCAGGCGAACTTCCTCTTCGGCTCCTAATTGAGAAATTGCAAGTAAGCCTAAAAGACAGATGGAGAAAAGATTCATACGAAATATTCAACGCAATCGCGAAATTATTCCAGATTTTTTAAATCAAATGATCCCTGACCAGAATAGTAAAGCCCCAAGCTCTTTTCCTCGGCAAGGTTTGGATTTATGGATTTTGCAAACCCCATCCTGTTCAAATTATCTCTTGAGAGAGCATAGCAAATTGACTCATATACAGCCTCTCGTTATTAAAAACCTATGAAGACAAAGGGTACGATACTGCTGCTTGCTATTTCAGGAGTAGTCTTCATGGCATATTTCCTCTTTTCCGATTTTCTTTCTTCCGATGAATCCAGCGACGGTTCTTCCGTAGAACTTGCAACTGGCTCAACTCCACTTCCATTAAGCTCGGAGGGGGAAGTCGGACAGCCCAAGCTTAAATCCTTTCGCAGAATGGATTCCTCTGACGAAGCAATACCGGAATCCAATCTTGCCCCTCATGGTACGGAAGAGTCCGAGAAATGGGATCAAGAGCAAGCTGAAGCCAGAGAGCAGACTCCCAAGCAAACCGAGCAAGACCCTCAAAACGAAGAAGCACAGGACGAAGATGGCGACGGAAAAACCTTGAACGAAGAACAGCGAGCCTCCCTCGAGCAGTTTCTCGGTCAACTTACCAGGGAAAACTGGAGACAGGCCAGAGCCGAACTACTTTCCGCTTACAACAACGGACTCCTGCCGAGAAGCCGCTTCGTGGAGAACCAATTCTGGAGCAAAGTCGGTGAGATCGGAGGCAAAGAGCTTGCCATGGAGCTTCTGCAAAACTCCGACCCGGCATTCTCCCAGGTGTTGGAAGGATGGGGAAAAAAGAACCCGCAGGAAGTTTTTGATTACTTCGCCGAGCTTGATATCCGAAGCCCGCAAGTCCAAAAATACCTGGAAAAGACCAATTCCCGTGAATACCCCTTTATGGATCAACTCTCGAACAGCCTGATCGAAGGACTGATGCATGCCGATTCGAGCGGCTTCCTCGGTGACTTTCAAATCGATCAAATCAGCAAGGCCATCGATTTCTTCAAAGAAAACCATCCCGCCAAAGCAGGCTCGCTCATGCGTGAATTCAGCAAGCGGGTCGTAAAGAACAAAGACCCCGAGGTCTTGAAGGAATGGATCGACCACTATGACGACCCCAGAATCCAGGGAGAAGCCGCTGGGAAAGTCATCGAGAGCGGCACCTTCGACAAAGACCCCGCATCCGCGGCAGAATTTGCAATGTCCTTGAAAGAAGCAGAAGCAAGAAGGCCCGCCCTCTCGGCGGCTTACGCCAGGCTTGCAGGAGGCGTAAACGGGCATGACCCCAACCTCACGGCCAATCAGCTGATTGAAATGGACAAAGGGCACGACCGGGACTTTGCCCTCAACGGGTTTGCCCATGGGCTTGTGCGCAAGGATCCGGAAGGCGCTTTGGAATGGGCCAATGAAATAAGCAACGAGAACTTTCGCAAAATCGTTGTGAAAAACATCTCGAGACGGATCAATAAAGAACGGCCAAACGCCCAAACCGTTGAAGAATAATCCTCTTCCTACAGAATAATGAAACTTCCGAAATACAAATTCAGAGGCGCCAAACACCTCTTGGTCTGGGGATTGACCCTGCAGGCCGTAAATCTGCATGCGGCGAAACCTAACGTCATTTTCATCTTCTCAGATGATCATGCCACCCAAGCCATCTCGGCTTACGGTTCGAAAATAAACCTGACCCCGAACATCGACCGTATTGCCAAGGAAGGGGCTCTTTTCGAGGCGAACTTCTGCACCAATTCGATCTGCGGGCCAAGCCGGGCCAGCATTCTTACGGGCAAGCACAGCCACAAAAACGGCTTCAAAAGAAACGGAAACCGGTTCGACCCCGAGCAAATGACCTTCCCCAAGCTCTTGCAAAAGGTCGGCTACCGAACTGCCGTCTTCGGTAAATGGCACTTAGGCACAAACCCGACCGGATTCGACAAGTGGATGGTCTACCCGGGGCAGGGAAGTTATTACAAACCCGATTACATTACGCCCGAAGGCAAGAAAGTCATCCCCGGGTACTCGGTCGAAGTGACCACCGACTTGGCCCTCGACTTTCTGTCCAAGCAGAAAAAAGACAAGCCCTTCCTGCTCATGTGTCAGTACAAGGCCCCGCATCGCAATTGGATGCCCGGGCCGAAATACCTTACCAAGTATGATGACGTTTCCATTCCCGAACCCGAAACCTTGTTCGACGACTACTCGAAACGGGCTTCGGTTTTGGGCAAGCACAAGATGGGAATCGATGCACACATGTCCTTTTTCTACGATCTGAAGGTCGAGGGTCATGAAGACAAGCGCTATGCAAAATTCATGAACTCCTTTCTCGGGCGCATGAGCAAGGAACAAAGACAAGCATGGGACGCTGCCTATGGACCGAAAAACCAGGCTTTTCTGAATGCGAAACTTCAAGGCAAGGAGCTCGTTCGCTGGAAGTACCAGCGCTACGTAAAGGACTACCTCCGGTGCGTGGCTGCAGTGGACGATGGGATCGGACGTATCCTGAAGTCTCTGGACAAGCTGGGGCTAAGCGAGAACAGCATCGTGATCTACTCATCCGATCAAGGCTTCTACTTGGGCGAACACGGCTGGTACGACAAGCGCTGGATTTACGAGGAGTCCCTCAAGATGCCCTTGGTCATGCGTTGGCCCGGAAAAATCACCCCGGGTACGAAAATCAAAAAACTGACGCAGAACATCGACTTCGCTCCCTTCTTTCTCGAAGCTGCCGGAGCCGAAATCCCTGCGGAGATTCAAGGAATGAGCCTCATGCCTCTCTTCAAAAACTCGGATGCCGATTGGAGAGAAGCCATTTATTATCATTATTACGAAGCCGGCGGTCACGGCGTTCCAGCCCATTACGGAATCCGGGACGAGCGCTACAAACTCATGCATTTTCCCAGAACGGACGAATGGAACCTCGTCGACTTGAAAAAGGATCCCTTGGAGATGCAAAGCGTGCACGACGAGCCCGCCTACAAGGAGACTCTTGCCGACATGCGGGCAAAATTAAGCGGCTTGCAAAACAAATACGGAGTCGAGAAGTCGGAATAGCACAAACTTTCTCTAGGAACATTCAAAGCCAGATCCAATGAATTCGACCAAATCCATCAAGGACGAAATGGGAGAAGCCGAATGGGCCGCGCGGCTCGAATTGGCGGCTGCCTACCGAGTCTTCGACATGCTTGGATGGACTCATCTTATACATACCCACATTACGGCTGGCGTCCCGGGGGAAAAGGACCGATACCTGATCAACCCCTACGGATTGCTTTGGGACGAAATCACAGCCAGTTCGCTGATCAAGGTCGATGCCGGAGGAGAAATCGTCCACCAAGGCTCGACGGATTGCCCGATCAACCCGGCGGGCTTTAAAATCCATTCCGCCATTCATACCTCGGAACGGGCCGCCGAGTGGGTCATGCACGTTCACGTCCCCGAGGTCAATGCAGTGGCCAACCTCGAAGGTGGATTGATCCGCGGGCTTTCGGTGTACTCGATGGACGTCGGAGGCATTTCCTACCACGACTTTCAACATGCCACTTCTTCTTCCAGCGACGTTTGCGCTAGGATGATCGATGATCTCGGTCCCGAAAACAAGGTTCTCCTCCTCCCCAACCACGGAGCCATCACCCTTGGAAAAAGCGTCCACGAAGCCTTTTACCTGACGCACCAATTAGTGGAAGCCTGCAAGGTTCAGATTATGACTCAATCCTCTGCGAATTCGCAAAGCGGTTACTCGGTGGTGGACGAACAAATCGTGGACGAGACCTACCGCATCGTTCAAAACAACTATACGGGAAATGAGTTCGGCAAACTGGAATGGGAAGCCGTGAAACGCAAAATGATCCGCGAGTATGGCCCAGAATATGCCGATTAGCCATGAAGCTGTTCAAGTTTATGAAACCAATCCCTCCCCTGCTCATCGGCCTGTTGCTCTGCTCTTGCGGAGGGCATTCCAAGAAATCCTTTCCCGAACCGGTCAAGACCAGTGCCAAGGTGGTGACTCTATCTCCCGTCATTCTTGCCGGTGGCTCAATGATCGGTGGAAAAAAAGTGGCCCAAAAAAGCGCGATCGCAACCAAAGCGCCAGCTCCTTGGTACTCAGAAGAAGTCAGCGGGGAGCGCCTCAGGGAACTTATGGAACCAGTTAAGTTGATAGGCAACTGGCACTATATGGGCAGCAGAGGGGAACACCATTTTGTTTCACAGGATCAGATCGGGAGGAAGATCTACCGGGTATTGAAAAGCCAATATCCGGTTGAAAAGCCCTTCCCTTTGACACCCTTCCCGTCGAGTTGGAGAAAAATTGAGATTGCGGGGTTCGGGGGTGAGCCCTTTGACCCGGAACTCCTCGAAAGGTTTCGGGATGGCAACGCAACGGAATTCCTCCTCCTTCCCGAACAGGATCAATAGTCCTCCCGAAGGACGAATTCGATTCAATGAGCTCTTCGGGAAATCAGCTTCAGCGCGTGGTGGGATTACCGGGCTCAATTCTAATGGGAATGGGCTCAATCATAGGAGCAGGCGTCTTCGTAAGCCTCGGGCTTGGGGAACAAATCGCGGGCCCAGCCGTCTTGCTTGCCTTGGTCATTGCGGGCGGGGTCGCCACCTGCAACGGACTCAGCAGCGCTCAGTTGGCGGCCAATCATCCGGTGAGCGGCGGAACCTACGAATACGGTCACCGCTGGCTTTCCCCCTACCTCGGCTTCACGGCCGGGTGGATGTTCCTTTGCGCAAAATCCGCTTCCGCCGCTACGGCGGCTCTTGGTTTCGCCACCTACTTTGCTCCGGATCATACGATCGCAGTCGCTTTGGGAACGGTAGCCCTTCTAACGGTGGTTACCCTAACCGGGATGCAACGAAGCAATGCCGTGAACGCCATCATCGTCTCCGCCGTCCTGCTTTCTCTCCTAGCCTATGTGGCGATTGGCTTTCCTTCATTACAAAACAACAATGAGTTTCTCTCGCCTATCTTTGATTCCACCCGTAAATCCGCGTTCCTCGAAGCCACGGCCCTTATGTTCGTAGCCTATACCGGATACGGTCGCATCGCCACCTTGGGGGAGGAAGTTCGCGAACCCCGGCGCACCATTCCACTGGCAATTATAATAACGCTCGTACTGACCGTCTTGCTTTACCTTGGCGTATGCGCCGTCAGCCTTGCCCATGCGGAAGGACAGGGTTTTGGATCCCTCTCCCTTCTCGCCGAAAAAATCGGCGGGGCGAAGTTGGGCATAATTCTCGCCTTGGGAGCCGCTTTGGCCTTGCTCAGCGTATTGCTCAACCTCCTGCTCGGCTTGTCCCGGGTGGCTCTGGCCATGGGAAGACGGGGCGATTTGCCCAAGAACGTCGGAGAAGTGAAAGAAACAACCAAGGTACCCGCCGCAGCCACCGTTTTGGTCGCACTCATTATCAGCGGATTAGTCTGCGTGGGGGACTTGAAGCTCACTTGGAGCTTCAGCGCTTTCACGGTGCTTGTTTATTACGCCGTCACCAACCTGTGCGCCATCCGCTTGAGCACGGAAGAACGCCTCTATCCCTTGTGGATTTCATACCTCGGCTTGCTCTCCTGCCTATCACTTGCCTTCTTCGTGGAACGACAGGTACTCGGGACAGGTTTGGTCCTGATCGCAATGGGCCTCTGTTGGAAAGCCCTTGCCTCAAAGAAAAAAA